>JBAWWV010000046.1:0-17950 GCA_037146575.1 Alcaligenaceae bacterium
CATGAAATTTGCCCCGGCAATGACGACCGCAGCCATCCAAAGCATACGCCCCTCAAGCGGAGCGAGCGGTTGATCGCGGGTCGCGTTCAGGGACTTGAACATTTAGCGAGCCGAGACGTCGATACGAACGGACATTGAGAGGCCAACCGTTAAAGGATTTTTCTTCAATTCGGCGGGATCAAGTTTGATACGTACTGGCACACGCTGTACAACCTTGATCCAGTTACCGGTCGCATTTTGCGCCGGAATCACGGCGAAGGCCGAGCCTGTTCCTCCTGCAAAACCTTCAACTATACCGTTAAATACCACGACATCGCCGTATAAATCAGAGATCAGCTCAACCTTCTGACCTATCTTTACCTTGGGCAGCTGCACTTCTTTAAAATTTGCGTTCACATGCATCAATTGCACTGGCACCACAGACAACATCGGTGTACCAGCCTGCACCCTCTGACCCACTTGCACTTGTCGCTTGGCAACTACACCAGAAACCGGAGCACGCACGGTGGTGCGGTCTTGATTAAGTTGGGCCTGCTCTGCCTTGGCGCGTGCAAAAACCACTTCGGGGTTGTCCTGCACCGAGGTACCGGCAATCAAGGTTTGATTCATCAACTTTAAGCCGCGCGTCATCTCAAGGTTGGCACGTGCAAGCGCCAGATTAGCGCGTGCGACGCCCAAGTTTGCACTAGCAGCGCTCGCAGCATTTTCAGCACGCGTGAGCTCTTCGCCAGAAACTGAGCCCGACTTTTCGAGTGCCTTACGGCGACGCAAATCAATACTCGCGCGGCTGTCATCGGCCTGTGCAGACGTCAATTGTGCTTGAGCGCGCTGTTCTTCGGCCTCGCGTGCGAGCACTTGTGCGCCCAGCGATTGGTCGTTGGCAAAATAACCTTCGACGCGACGTATGGCGCGACCAAGCTCGGCTTGTGCGGCCAACAAGGCAAGACGCGTGTCGGCATCATCTATGAGTGCCAGCACATCCCCTGCTTGCACCTGCTGCGTATCGCTCACATTAACCGCCTTGACTGTTCCTTCAACAGACGGCGTCACTTGAGAAATTTCAACCGCCGTATAGGCATTGTCTGTTGAAACAAAGTGAGAGCCATACAGCCACCAATACACTAACCACAGAGCACCCAATGCCACGACGACCCAAAGCAACCTGAGCAGCCATTTTTTTCGTTGATACCCGCGTGCTGCCGCTGCATTGTGCAACTCGGCTCCAGAGGTCTGTTCTGTCATGATCGAGGTGATATTAAAGGATTCGTGTTCAAAGACTGGTAACCACCACCCAGGGCGCGCACCAAGGCAACGTTCAAAGAAAACCGACGCGCGCGAAGCTCTGTCACGCTTCGCAAACTCAACAGCATGGTGTCTTCAGAAATCAAGACATCCAGATAGTTTGATAAACCGCCACGATACCGATTTGATGCAATTTGAAAGGCCTCTTGCGCGGCGTCAAGCCCCTGTTCGGCTTGCTCGAGCTGACCGCTCAGGGCCTTGAGGCTCGTCACAGCATCGGCAACATCCTGAAAAGCTTGAACCAGCGTACGGTTGTAATTGGCCACAGCCTCATCGTAGCTGGCACGCGCACTTTTGAGCTCACCCTGCAGACGACCACCCGTAAAGATCGGCAACGAAATCGCCGGGCCCACGCTGCCAAACATTGAGCCACCTTGCCCCAGACGATCCAGCCCAAGCGACTGCAAGCCAATAAACGCGGCCAAATTGATATTGGGATAAAAATCGGCTTGTTTCTGGTCGATCCGAGCCGCCTGAGCCTGCGCCTGCACTCTGGCTGCCACGACGTCAGGGCGACGCCCCAATAAATCGGCAGCCAAGCGCTCGGGCAAGCCAAAGGGCTTGTTGAGCGTCACGCTTGGGCGCTGCACTGACAAGCCACGATCCGGCCCCGCACCCACCAGGGCTGCTAGGCGATTACGTTGCAGGGCAATCTGCTCAGTCAACAGCAAAAGATCGGTCTTGGCTTGCGCGCCCTTGGCATCAGCCTCACGCACGCCACCGCGGGTTTCCAGGCCATGGGTAAAACGCTCAGCAAACAAACTCGCGGTTTTTTCGCGAATCGCCACCGCACGCTCAGTGGCCTCTTTTTGGGCAAACAAACGCGCAAGCTCTGCGTAGGCTGATGCGGTCGCTGTGGTGAGCACGAGTGCGGCCTGCGCCTGATCAGCAAGCCTTGCCTCAAGCTCTGAGGTTGCCGCCGCCAAGCCAGCACGATATTTGCCCCAAAAGTCAATTTCCCAACTGATATTGAGCGCGGCTTGGCCAAACTGATTCCAGTCACGCACCACATTCGCCTCTGGTGTCAGGTAGTTATAGCTCAGTCGTTGTGACGTCACGGTGCCCGTCGCCGAGATCTGAGGCAATAATGGCGCGCCCGCCACTTGAGCCAACGCTTGCGCGCGCTGGACACGCGCTTGTGCAATCGCCAGATCGGGCGAACCGGTTAAGGCTTCACGCATCAATTGAGTTAACTGCTCGTCTTGATAACTTACCCACCACTGTTGGTCCGGCCAAGCTAACGGAGGAGCAACAAACGAGATCGTCGTCGCAAAATCTTGACTCGTTTTTTCGGCAAATCTAACGTCGGCAGACGGCAGAGGTGCGCATCCCGTTTGGCACCAGACTACCAACGCAAGCAGCAGGCCACCTAAGGCATTAAAGCGAAAAAATCTGTGTCTCACAGGCCGCGCAAGTGCCTTTTATGTTTTTTGTTTACCGACTTGTGGTCGGTTCTGAGTCTGCACCAAAGTACATCGTGTAACAAGATACCATCTTTTACTTGCCCCCCTCAGGGACACGCCCTCTTAGCTGACCAAACAGATTGGGGGGACTTCCCGCTCAAGAGTCGGTCGATTGTGGTAATTTGCCCCTATAAATTGCCTGGAGTCTCGATGATTAAGCTTAACTTTCACCCCACTGGCCGCCATTTCTTGCAAATCCCCGGTCCAAGCCCCGTACCCGACCGCGTGCTGAGGGCCATCAGCCTGCCCACGATCGATCATCGTGGTCCCGAATTTGCTGGCCTTGGCCGCAAAGCCATCGAAGGCATGCAAACCATCTTTAAGACCAAACAACCGGTCATCATTTATCCGGCCTCGGGCACTGGCGCTTGGGAGGCGGCCTTAGCCAATACCCTAAGCCCTGGCGACCATGTGCTGATGTACGAAACCGGCCACTTCGCCTTTCTCTGGAACCGCCTGGCGACCAGACTAGGCCTTAAAACCGAGGTTCTGTCGTTTCAGGGCCATGACGATCAGTTCCCCACCCTAGCCGGCTGGCGACGTGGCATTCAAGCCAATCAAATTCATGACCGCCTGGTGCAAGACCGCGAGCACGGCATTAAGGCCGTCTGTGTTGTACACAACGAAACCTCAACTGGCGTCACCTCAGACATCGCCGCGGTGCGCAAAGCGATTGACGATGCCAAACATCCGGCACTGCTGATGGTGGATACAATCTCGGGGCTCGGCAGCGCCGATTATCGCCATGACGAGTGGGGTGTCGACGTCTCCATGGCCGCCTCGCAAAAAGGCTTGATGTTGCCACCAGGCTTGAGCTTTAACGCTCTCTCTGCACGCGCGATCGAGGCCTCAAAATCAGCCAAGATGCCACGCTCGTTTTGGGCCTGGGACGAAGTCATCGAAATGAATAAAGGGGGCTACTGGCCCTCAACGTCGAGCACCAATCTGTTGTACGGCCTGTCAGAAGTGATTGACATGTTTGCCGAAGAAGGCATCGACAACGTCTTTGCGCGCCATCAGCGCTGGGCGGCTGGCGTGCGGGCCGCAGTCACCGCTTGGGGTCTACCGATTCAATGTGCGGATCCAAGCGTGTACTCACCGATTTTGACCGGCGTCATCACACCTGAGGGCGTTGACGCTGACGACATCCGTAAATTGATTCAACACCGATTTGACTTATCCTTAGGTACAGGTTTGGGTAAAGTCAAGGGGCGCATGTTTCGCATTGGTCACCTAGGCGACAGCAACGATCTGACTCTGTTGGCAACCTTGGCGGGCGTCGAGATGGGCCTTAAGCTCTCAGGCGTCAAGCTTGCGGGCAGCGGCGTACAAGCAGGCATGGACTACTTCTCAAACGGAGCATGAACGTGCTTGCACCGACCGCGATCGCCAAGCCACTGCATTTTTTACCAGCCACCTCGGGGGGTGCTTCGCCACTCGCCCAGTTGCTCACAAAAAACTTACGTGGCGATGTCCTGTTTGACGCAGCCTCGCGTGGTCGATATTCAACCGACGCTTCGATCTATCAAATCACACCAATCGGCGTGGTGGTGCCGCGCGATCAAGCCGACGTGCTGCGCGCACTGGATATCGCCCAGGATCAAAAGGTTGCCGTGCTTTCGCGCGGCGCGGGTACCAGCCAGTGCGGGCAAACCGTCGGCGACGCGCTGATTATCGACAACAGTAAATGGCTCTGCAATGTGATTGCCTTTGACGCAAACGCGCAAACGATCACTGTTGAACCTGGCATGGTGCTTGATCACCTGAATGCCTGGCTCAAACCCCACGGCTTATGGTTTCCGGTTGATGTCTCAACCAGTGCGCAATGCACCATAGGCGGCATGACGGGTAATAACTCGTGTGGCTCGCGCTCGATCGAATACGGAAACATGGTGCATAACGTGCTGAGCGTCGACGCCGTATTAGCTGATGGCACACAGGCAAATTTTGGTTCATTAACCAAGCCGGTGTCGGGTGCTCGCCTGCAAAATATTCTAGAGTCGCTCAAAAGTATCGCTACCCGCGAACGCGCTGAACTTGCTGAGCGTATCCCAAAGGTATTACGACGCGTCGCCGGCTACAACATCGATTTATTTGACTGCCAAAATCCGCGCGCCTACACCGATGACGGTGTCGCAAACCTCGCCCACTTACTCGTTGGCTCAGAGGGCACCCTCGCCTACAGTCGTCAAATCACGCTGAAGCTCTGCCCTCTTCCTGTACATAAGGTGTTGGGGGTTGTGAATTTTCAAAGCTTTTATAAAGCGATGGATTCGGCGCAGCACATTGTGACGCTCAAGCCGACTGCCGTAGAGTTGGTCGACCGCACAATGATTGAACTTGCGCTATCGAACCCAGCCTTTCGACCCGTCGTAGAAAAAGCCTTGCTCGGACAACCCGCCGCGATCTTGCTGGTGGAGTTTGCTGGTGAGGATCAAGCCGCCTTGCTCAAAAAGCTAAAGGATCTTGATGCCCTGTTGGGCGATCACGGGCTCCCCAATAGCGTCGTCAAGATGCCTGAAGCACAAGCGCAAAAGGCCTTATGGGATGTACGTAAAGCCGGTTTGAACATCATGATGAGTATGAAAGGCGACGGCAAGCCCGTGTCTTTTGTAGAAGACTGCGCCGTACCCCTTGAGCATCTTGCCCAATATACCGATCGCCTCACCGAGGTATTTCATCGCTATGGGACCGAGGGCACTTGGTATGCCCACGCGAGTGTCGGCACGCTACATGTTCGTCCAATTTTGGATATGCGCCGCGATGGTGCCGTCAAGATGCGCGCTATTGCAGAAGAAACTGCTGCCCTTGTGCGCGAATACAAGGGTGCGTTCTCGGGCGAGCACGGCGACGGCTTGTGCCGGGGTGAATGGGTGTCGTGGCAGTACGGTCCGCGCATTCATCAGGCGTTTACCGAAATCAAAGCCTTGTTTGATCCAGATAATCGTTTTAATCCCGATAAAATCGTTCGTCCTCCAAAGATGGATGATCGCAACAATTTTCGCTATGCGCCGGGGTATCAAGTGCCCGCTGTTCAAACCGGCTTAGACTGGTCAGCCTGGAATGTCTTGCGCGACCCATTGACGGGTGACGAGACCAAGCCCGGCACGGGCTTAGACCTCAGTAACGGGCTAGCGTCTGCCGTCGAGATGTGTAACAACAATGGCCATTGCCGCAAGTTTGATGCCGGGACCATGTGCCCAAGCTATCGCATCACCAAAGATGAACAACACGTCACACGCGGCCGCGCCAATACCTTGCGCCTTGCCTTGTCAGGCCAGCTTGGACAAGCCGGCTTAGCCAGCGCAGAAGTCAAAGACGCGTTAGACCTGTGCGTGTCCTGTAAAGGCTGTAAGCGCGACTGCCCAACCGGCGTCGATATGGCGAAAATGAAAATTGAAGCCCGCGCCGCCTGGGGCAAGGTGCACGGCTTAAGCTTACGAGACCGCCTGATTGCCTTTATGCCGCACTACGCGCCCTGGGCGAGCCGCTTCGGAACCTTATTAAGCGTCGCCGAAGCACTACCGGTGGTTGGAGCGCTCGTGAAACGCGCGCTTGGCTTTGCGACCGCACGCTCATTACCGAAATTTAAAGCACCCTTTTTAACCAGTACACGAAGCAACAACAGCGCGCCAAGCGACGCCGTTTCGCTCAACATAACCACCAAAGACGTTTTACTCTTCGTCGATACCTTCAGCAATTATCTTGAAGCTGAAAACGCACACGCAGCGCAGCGTGTGCTGCAAGCCGCGGGTTATACCGTTCATCTAAACGTTCGTGCTGGCGAGCGCCCACTGTGCTGTGGCCGAACCTTTTTATCAGCCGGGCTAATCGAGCAAGCCAAGGCGGAAGCTCGACGCACTCTCGACACACTCATGCCTTACGTGACCAAAGGTATCGCAATCGTCGGGCTAGAGCCTTCGTGTCTGCTGACACTTCGAGACGAATTTTTACAATATGGCTACGGCGCTGAGGCTGAACAACTTGCAGGGCAAGCCTTTTTGTTCGAAGAGTTTTTAGTTCGCGAACAAAAAACTGGTCGTTTTAAGCTGACCCTACAAGCCATTGATTACAACAATGCCCTGTTGCATGGTCATTGCCATCAAAAAGCCTTTGATGCGCTCACGCCGGTGCAAACAGTTTTAAGTTGGATTCCAGAACTTAAGGTATCAACGGTTGAGTCTTCTTGTTGCGGAATGGCGGGTAGCTTTGGCTACGAAGCCGAGCACCATCAAGCCTCAATACAGATGGCTGAACTCGCGCTTTTACCGGCCGTTCGTAAGCGCGCAGCGAGTACGGTGGTGGTGGCCGATGGCACGAGTTGCCGACATCAAATTCACGATGGTGCTGCCGTACAAGCCGTTCATACGGCACGACTGTTAGCGCAAGCGTTAGTGCTTTAAGGCCAGTGACGCTACGATTGCTTCGACGGCACTATACTCGGTACGTTTATGCTGCGATCATTATTTGATCAAAGTCGTCATTTATTTTTACCGTTTATTTTTTATTTTTCAAAGATTGAGCTACTCCATGACAAGTCCTATCAACGCCTTAATTGAACAACGTATTTCAGCTAACCAGTTCGACCCCACCAAAGCACTCAGCGCTGCACAAATTAAAGAACTTGTGCGTCTAGCCACCTGTGCCCCCACTGCGTTTAATTTTCAAAACTGGAAATTCATCGCAGTGCAATCTAAAGAGGCTAAGGAGCGTTTGAAAGCTGTTTCGTATGGCCAACAAAAGATCGTTGATGCCTCAGTCACTTTTATTGTGTGCGGCACCCTTGAAGCGCACAAAACTCTTTCAAAAGCATTGAAGCCAACGCTTGACGCAGGCCTGATCGATCAAGCCATGCACGACAGCTGGGTGACAATGGCAGCAGGTGGCCATGAAAATAATCCAGAGCGTCAACGCGACGAGGCGATTCGTTCTGCCTCGCTGGGTGCAATGACCCTGATGTTAGCGGCTCAAGGTATGGGCTTGGTCACTGGTCCGATGATTGGTTTTGTGCCCGCAGATGTGTCGCGCGAATTTAAACTCGCTACCAACGACATCCCGGCGATGCTTGTCGCGGTTGGCTACGCAGCGCCAGGCAACTGGCCACAAAAGCCTCGCCTGCCTGTTGAAGACGTGCTGACGATTGTTTAACAACAAGCGCACAAAGCCTCCTTGCTGGCAGAGGGGCTGTCACGGCAACCCGCAAATCACAGCGCATGTTAAGTCGACGAAAAACGAACTACGCTTTTAGTCGGCTAGCAAACTGGTGAGGTGCGCTTTAACTCAACAAGCCTAAACGTTTAGCAAGGGCAACTGTGTGTTCGGCCTCTGTGATAAACGGGCCATCAATCAGTCGGCCATCGACAACAAAAGCGCCGACCCCTTCAGCTAATTTTTGACTAGTCGCTTTAAGCACTCTGACGGCGTGAGCAATCGCGGCGTCACTGGGCCGAAACACCTCGTTAGCCAAGGCGATCTGCGTTGGATGAATACAGCTTTTACCTGAAAACCCCAGCCGTTGTGCCGCTTGCGCGTCCAGCTTAAACGCCTCAGGGTTTGCAATATCCACAAAAGCGCCATCATAAGCATGAACGCCGGCTTCACCCGCAGCAAAGCGCACAGCCACACGCACTGCCTGTAAGGCCGCCGGCTCACACGACACAATACCTAGCGGCGCCAGTAAATCACCAAAACCAATCTGCAAACCCACAACACGGGGGTGAGCGCATGCCAACTCTGCCGCGCGACGCAACCCCTTGGGCGACTCAATGTTGACTAAGATGCCGATTGGCCGTGTCAGGCCTCGCGCAGTCTCAAGACGCTCTAACTCTGCGGCGACCGCTCGTATGGTGTCAGGATCTTCGACCATTGGGATATTGACAGTGTTCGTGGCAGAACAGACAACCGCGTCAAGATCGGCAAAAAAATGAGGTGTATCGATCGCATTGATTCGAACCACAATCAGTTTATGATGAGCCGACAAGTCGTCTTTAAACAGCGTGTGTAAAGCTGTGCGAGCTGCAGACTTGCTGCTTTCTTCAACAGCATCCTCAAGGTCAAACGAAATCGCATCAGCAGCGCTTGCGAAAGCTTTTGCAAATAATTCAGGCCGTGAAGCAGGGACAAATAATTTACTACGCATACAACGATCCTTTTCGATCATAATTAAGCTTAATTTTATAATACCGGCAGCGCATACAGCACTCGCCTCACAGGAATCCACAACATGAGTCGGCACGAACTAAAAGCAGAAGTCACGGGATCAGTCTGGAAAATTGAAACAACGATTGGTCAGGCACTTGATAAAGAGCATACCGTATTGATTATTGAGTCAATGAAAATGGAAATCCCCTTAGTCGCCGAAGACGGCGGCACCTTGGTTGAAATTTGCGTCAACGAGGGTGACTCAGTCAGCGAAGGTCAAGTGTTGGCAATCATTGAGCGATGAGATCTGCAATGTGCCCAGCTCTCAAGCGCGCTGAAACATCGTCGTCGCACTTTACTGCCGAAAGTCAGTTTTATCGACGTTTGACATCCTCCCCGCCCTCAGTCGATGACTGCCGCTTGCGCGAACGAGATTAGCGTGCCAAGACGCATCAATCCTGACTTCACTACTGCTTCTGAATACCAGCCTTCGTCACGGCAGTTTCCCAGCGACTCAGGTCACGTTTAATTTGCTCAGCGTACTGCTCTGGAGTCGTGCCTTCGACTGATAAACCAGCGGCTTGCATAGTTTGGATGATCTCAGGCATTTGCAAAATCTTAGCAACTTCTTGTTGTAAAAGATTCACAATGTTTGCGGGTGTCTTGGCCGGCGCCATCATGCCGTACCAAGAGTTCACCTCAAAGCCTGGATACACCTCTGCAATCGCGGGCAACTCTGGCAGTAAGGGTGAACGTTTGAGCGTGCTCACACCGATCGCACGAACTTGACCGGCTTTGATATACGGCATTAATGCCGCGATATTCAAGAAGGTGCAATTAATCTGCCCACCAAGCAAGTCAGTCATGACTGGAGCCGCCCCTTTATATGGCACGTGCAACATATTGACGTTTGACATCGTCGCAAGAATCTCGCCCGCGAGGTGCGTGGTGCTTCCGGTGCCCACAGACCCATAGGACAGTTTGCCCGGATTCGCGCGGGCATACTCAATGAACTCTTTTAAATTATGAATCGGCAAGTCTGGACGCACCACCAGCACAGTTGGGGCTGAAACAATCTGCGTAATGGGCGCAAAGTCACGCACCGAGTCAAAGGGCATGTCTTTTTGCACAGCAGGGCTGATTGTGATCGGGCCAACGTGAGAAAACAACAGTGTGTAACCGTCGGGCGTCGCGCGCGCGACATAGTTTGCCCCAATCACACCATTAGCACCTGCCTTATTTTCTAAGATTACAGGTTGCTTGAGTGCTTCTGAGAGCTTCTGCAAGATCGGTCTGGCGACGGTATCTGCGGGGCCGCCCGCTGTCCACGGATTGATCACGGTAATCGAACGGGTTGGGTAATCGGCGGCCCAAGCACTTGTTGTCACCACCATTGCAATGAGAAGTGTGCTCAAGCCAACCAGCTGTTTTCCTAGACGATTAAAACCAAAAAAGTATGAAGTCATCATTAGACTCTTTATCAGTGAGCGTTACTGTCCTCCCGAGAGGAAGGGGCTTGTTACTGCGTTGCTCGTTGAGCATACTGCGCATTGCGTCAAAAAAAATCAAACCTTACGATGACTCGGGTTCAAACAAAGGCGGAGCCACGCCATCCGATACCCGTTCTGTCGGCTCATCCCGCGTGCGCCAGCCGTTCACCACAACTCGCATTCCAATCGCCACGTTCTCGGGCTTAACCTTCACCAAACGCGTCATTAAGTGAGGGCCTTCATCGGTTGCCACAATCGCAACCACATACGGAACATCTTTCTCGAACGCGGCACTGGGCGCACGATACACAATCGAAAAACTATAGACACTACCTCGCCCACTGGCTTGCACGGCTTTAATATCTAGACTCAGGCAAGCTGGGCAAGCTGGGCGCAGGTAAAAATGAAACGCTTTACAGGCCTGGCATTGGGGCAAACTAAACCCTTGTGAGCGCAGACTTTCCCAATATTGATGACTACTGAGCGGATTCACTGGGGATGTCATTGGTATTAGCCTTTTCCTAAAATCAAGGTATTGTGCAAGCCGATAATCCCGCCATTACCGTGCACCAACACCACTTCCGCCCCAGGCACCTGCCTCGCCTGTGCTTGACCACGCAATTGCCTCACCCCTTCGGTTAAGTGAAACATTCCACCAGCCAGGCCTGGATGCCCTGCCGACAAGAGCCCACCATGCGTCGTCACAGGTAGTGGGCTCTTTAAGCCGATACCTTGACTCGCGACATAAGGCCCACCCTCACCCTTGGCACAAAAGCCAAGATCTTCAAGTTCAATCAACACTGTGATGGTGAAGCAGTCATAGAGTTGAGCCACATCGATGTCGCGAGGGGTCAACCCCGCCATCGCATAGGCCTCTTGACCCGAACGCACCGCACCGGTACTCGTCACATTCTTGTAGTCACCAATATAGGTGTGCGAATGACCATACCCATGGCCTAACAGCTTAACTGGCATTTGCTTGAGATCACGGGCGCGCTCGGGAGTTGTCACAATAAAGGCCACGGCACCATCCGACACCAAGGCACAGTCCAACATTCTTAACGGCGAGGTGATCATGCGCGACTGCATCACATCAGCAAGAGAAATCAACTCTTTTTTATGAGCAAGCGGGTTTAAAGACGCATTTTCACGCATCGTCACCGCCACCTGAGCTAACTGCTCGTGAGTCGTTCCGTACTCGTGCATGTGTCGCTGCGCGGCTAGCGCATACAGGGTCGGTACCAACGGGCCATGAGGTATCTCAAAATCGGGATGCGCCCAGCCAGCATCGGCCATTTTTTGTACGGCATCACCACGCGACTGAAACGACAGCATGTTTTGACCCGCAACACATAGGACAGTTTCACACTGCCCCGACGCTACCGCCATTGCCGCGTGATGGGCCATCGCAACCCCCGAGGCACCGGCAACGTCCAGCGTGGCGAGGTAACGCGCCTGTATCCCTAACCCCTCAGACACGACTCCACAGGGCATTGCCCAGTTTTCGACACGGATAGGCGTTGTTAACAAACCGTCGACGTCGGCAAACGTCAACCCAGCATCAGACAAAGCATTCGCTGCTGCCATGCGTTGCAAGCCCAAGGCATCGAGGTGAGGGACCCGCCCAACGCTGCTCTCGCCAACGCCAACGATTGCGGCATTCAGCGGTGGTCTGCGCGACCCATTGACGCGCGTCATCCCAGCACCTCGCGTGCAATCAGCATCCGCTGAATTTCTGATGATCCTTCACCAACACGATAGTGTCGGACATCGCGATAAAACCGTTCGACCGGCACACCTCTTACCAAACCAGCGCCACCATGAATTTGGACCGCACGGTCGGCGACGCGCCCCACCATTTCTGAGGCTGCAAGCTTGCACATGCTGGCCGCTGCACCAACATTCTCGCCCGTCTCAATGCGCCGCAAGGTTTCATACGTTAGCGCGCGAGCTTGCGCCAGTTCAGTCGCCGAATCTGCCAACATCCACTGAATCGCCTGCCGCTCGGCCAAAGCCTTTCCAAAGGTATGGCGTTCGCGTGCGTAGGCTGCCGATACTTCAAGCAGACGATCAGCCGCACCGATACACGAGCAGGCAATCCCCATGCGACCGCTGACTAACGAACTCATTGCGATCTTGAAACCCTGGCCCACCTCACCTAGCACCGCTGAATTTGGGATATCGCAATCTTCAAACGTGAGTTCGCAGATCTTAATCGGGTCTGAACCAATGGTGGTATCGACGCGCGTCACTGTTAATCCAGGTGTACCCTGGTCGACCAAAAAGGCTGAAATCCCACCGCGAGAACGCTTCTCAGGGTCGTTGACCGCCATCACCAACAAAACATCTGCCTGATGAGCGCCGCTGATGTAGTGTTTACGACCGTTCAATCGCCAACCTGTCAGAGTTTTCTCTGCCTTCGTCGAAATCGCTTGCGCATCAGACCCTGCACCAGGCTCAGTCAGCGCAAAGGAAGCCAATAAGCGCCCAGTACATAATCCATTTAAATATTGTTCTTGTTGCGCTGGGGTACCAAACTTTGCAATTGCAATCGGATTCAAGCCACTTGTCGCATCTAACATCAAGGTAAAAATTCGATGTGATCGACTAAATTCTTCAAGCGCCAAACAATAGGTTGAAAGATCGACATCACCACCGCCAAATTGCGTTGGCATACGCATACCAAGATAGCCTTGTTCGCGCAGAACATCCCATGCCCTGATCGGCACCTCGCCAGTCTGATCGATTTCAATAGCAAGGGGCTCAAGCACCTCTGTCGTAAACCGACGTAACGCAGCACGAAGTTCTGCAAGCTCTGGCGTGATCTCTAATTGCATCATCGTTTCTCTTCTAATCTAGCCGCGATGGTGGGCCGCCTCGGCGACCTCAGACGCAGCAAGCAATTGCTGCCTGACATCGCGATTCATCCACTTTTTATTGACCGCAAAACCATACGACGGAATTTGTGCAAGCGCACTCGCACGTTGCGCACACAGCGCTGACAAATCAGCGAGCGGTACTGCTTGATCAACCAACCCTGACTCAACGCATTGCGTGGCGCTTATTCTGTCGCCAAGCTGCACCAGCCGATGGCAGACTGAGCGATTTGAACGGGCCGATACAATGGCCGCGCCAATTGGAGTCGGCATATCAAACTTCACCTCTGGTAAGGATACCCAAGTGTGCTCGGCGATCAGCACTTCGTCGCAAAGGGCGGCAAGCATTAGCCCCGCACCCACTGCCGGAGCCTGAACCGCAGCGATCACTGGCTTCGGAAAATCGATCAGTTCAAGAAAGCAACGCATCAGCAAATGTAATCGCTGGTGTGCCGCCTCAACAGGCTTCAAATCTGAAAATTCTTTCAGGTCAGCACCCGAGCAAAAGGCACGCGCACCTTCGCCGGTAATCACCACCACTTTAACGGCATCTTGCGTGGCTGCATTGACTAAGGCCTGATGCATCACCCCATAGATCTCAGCGTTTAACGCATTCGCAGCCGACGCCCGATCAAAAGACAGCGTCAACACATTATTTTCTAGATTTATCTTTAACATTAGAGGATCACCAATGCATCGACCACACGGACACCCTGCCCAGCCGTCAATACACACAAAGGATTGATATCAATTTCTGCGATCTTGTCAGAGCAATCTGCCGCCAACCACGATACGCGCTCAATACAGTCAACCAACGCATCAATATCGGCAGTGGCTTGCCCGCGCACGCCTTGCAATAATTTCATGGCGTGCAGTTCATTGAGTGCTTCTAAAATATCTTGTCGTGATAGTGGCGCTAAGCGAAACACCAAATCTTTTAAGATTTCCACATAAATGCCACCCAAGCCAAAGGTCATGACCGCCCCAAAGGTTGGATCACGCACCATGCCAATAAACATTTCGTACGACTGCCCCACCATCTCTTGCACTAGCACGCCTTCAATTTTTGCATCAGCGCGATAGTTAAGCGCTGCAGCCATAATTTCACCGTAGGCTTGCGCGACCGACTCAGCGCTATTTAGATTCAAACGAAGTGCCTGGGCTTCGGTTTTATGCAAGATATCAGACGACACAATTTTTAAGGCGACCAAGCTATTGATGTTTGACCAATGCGCCACAGCCATCTCTTTTGAGGTCGCCAAATATTCTTGCGTCACCCGCACTCCGTAATGGCTCAACAGTTGCTTGGCCGTTAGTTCTGTCATCGGTCCGTTTTGTTGTTCAAGCAACAGCCGCGCGGCAATGCGATCGATACCCGCGGGTCGAACAGGCCCTGGACACAAGCGACTCGCACGAAACTCTGAATACTGCATGGCACGTCGCACGGCCTTCAGGCAAGGCGCTGCGTCTGAATACACCGCATGCCCCTGAGCCACCAGTGCCTGGTGTGTCAGGGTTGGATCGTTTGAGGTGCAACCGGTCCAGAGGAGTGCCATGGGCTTCGGACTGCGAGCAGACACCTCTGCCACACTGCGTACGTCCTCGGCGCTTGTAATCGTCATCACCGGGATCATCACATCAACGGCCGGATCCTGCAAAATAATCTCAGTGGCTCGCGCGTAAGCACCGGGCTGACCGATCGCTGCTGCAGTGAGATCAGTGGGATTTGCCGTCGCACCAAAACCCGGAAGTAGTTGAGCGAGTTGCTCACAAGTATCTGTTTGATACTGCGGCCACTCGATTTCAAGTGCAGCACCTAAATCGGCCACCATAACAAGGTTGCCGCCAGAGATCGAGGTTGCAGCGGCACCACGCCCTTTAAAAGATTTCTGCTGCCGCAACAGCATCGCGGTCTCGTAGAGTTCGTTGCAGTCATCCACACGAATGATCCCTAATTGACGCAAGGCTGCGTCACACACATCATCCGCACCGGTAATCGAGCCGGTATGCGAGGCGGCGGCACGACTCCCTACCTCGGTTCGTCCGACCTTTACCATGACGATCGGCTTGTTGAGTTGGTAGGATCGTTCGGCAAGCGCTCTTAATCGGTCACCGTCCGAAAGACTTTCCACCAACATCGCCACTACCTTGGTCGCTTCACTCTCAAGCATGAAAGCGGCATAATCCATCAAATCAAGATCACAAGCGTTACCACAACTGACCTGATAGCTCACGCCGAGTCCCGCTTGCTGGGCACGCCACATCACGTTGACTTGCCCGGCGCCCCCCGATTGACTGACAACCCCTAGATCTCCGGCTGCGCGCCGCGGCCCTTGGATTGTTGCGGTTGAAGTCAACGCAAAGGCATCTACAAAATTGACCATGCCGTTGCAATTGGGTCCCATCATCCGAATATTTCCGGCCTTTGCGATGTCGACTAAGCGTTGTTGGGCAGCACGCCCCTGCTCAGTCCCTAACTCACCAAAGCCTGACGAAAAAATTGTCACGAAGGGTACGCCTCGAGCGGCACATTGTTCTAGCGCGGTTGGCACTGCGTGGGCGGGCAACACAATCCCAACATGATCCGGTGCCTCGGGCAGGTCGGCAATCGAGGCAAAACAACGCTGGCCAAAAATAGTCTCGCGCTTTGGATTGATGGGGTAAACGTTTCCTTTAAAGCCAAAGTCAATTGTTTGGCGCATACAACGCCCGCCAAACTTTGAAAGATCCTCTGTGGCGCCCACCATCGCGACACTGCGGGGCGCAAAAAAGTGAGTCAAATCCGCAAACACTGAGTCACCAAGTTCTCGCAAATGGGCAGCGGACAGGCTTGCGCCCTTACCGACTTCAGACATAGCTTGCTCCGTATTCACCACGTGTTGCTTGGTGATTTCGTTATACGAGCCCGACGGGCTCTTTTTTGCTAGTATAAGTCAACCCCGCTGAAGGTTGCTTCCGCGATCAGGGTAGCCGCTCAACCCCACTGGCAATGCCGGCCCCCCAGGCTTGATACCCCTCTGCGAAGAAGTGCTGCCCATCCGTTGTTTGCCATTCACCTGGCTTGGACATCTCAAGAGAGTTTACATATTCACAAGGTTTGACTTGCGATTCAAGGAAGGCGGAAATTTCTTTGGTGCGCTTAAACGTTTTTCCGGTTAGTTTGTCGTTTTCACCCCAGGCTGGCCCGACCCACACACAGCGAATCGATTTGCTGGCTAATAGCGTTGTGAGGCTCTGCAACTCTTTTCTTACGTCGGCACGCGAAAAGCTCGAGGCTTTGTAATTTGCGAGATTATCGCCCATCACGATCACGACGACATCAGGCTTTTGCGCCTCAAGTAAGGTCGCAAGGGGTACGGTTTGAGCTGCACTAGTCATCGACAAAATCATAGGCTGGGCTTCACGCCGCTCTGCGCCACCGCAACGGCTAATCGTCTTCTTTAACCACTCGCTTGGCAACACCCCACAGACCCCGACGCTGTGCACCTGAGCACCGCGCTCAGTTAATTCGTCGTGAAGCGTTTTGATCAAGTACGTTGGCTTAGCCAAGTGGCTAGCGCCAATCACTAATACTGTTAAACCTGTTAGCAACATATAGTCTGTCCATCATTAGCGTGCACCATACACTCCCCCAAGCCCCGTTGAACCTAAAAATATCGACAATAAAGCCAATGAGGGCACCGCCCATCTTTGTCGCAGAAATTGATAACGCCAGTGACCACGTTTCGCAAAAATTTCAATCGCTAAACAAAAGATGGCCAACCCCAGCAGCAGCAGCGATCGCTCATCCACTTTCAAATGAAATAGCCAAGTCTGAGGGCTTAGCGAGAAGTTGAAAAACAGCTGTTTAAGCTTCAACCAAAGCAAAGTGGTGTTAGCCTCTGAAAAAATCAGTCTGCCGATGACCACAAAAAAAGGAAACAATAACAAATTGATCCCCGTCGCCACGCGCCGCGAAGAGACGCCCCGAACGATCGCATACGTGAGTAACCAACCGACCGCATGAAAAAGCCCCCAAATAAAAAAATTAAGCGACATGCCATGCCAGGCGGCTGAAAACAAGAACACGGTCGGTACTGCAACGATCAAGCCGACACGTTGCTTAACGGGCTTAAAAAAAATCTCTTTTAACACGCTACTCAAACTCACGTGCCAACGCTGCCAATAGTCGATCACATTACGAGCTGCGAACGGCATTTTGAAATTTAGCGCGGTGCGGACTCCACACAAATTTAACAAACCAAAAACAAAAAAAGTCAGACCACTAAAATTGAAATAGACGTAGAGCTCAAAGATAATAGAGAAAACCAAAATATCGACTGGTTCAGTTGAGTCTCGCAACACCAAAAACGGCGCCAATCCTGTGGCCAATACCGTATAAAAAAAGATACCCAGCACCAACCAACTTACATAAACCTTTACCCGCTTCAATCGCAGACGTGCGAGCGGTGCATTGCTCAGAGCTACCGGGCCAGAATTCATGCGAGCCGGCTGCAAAATATTTAGGCAGAGTGTCAAAAAGTCTAGTTTCTTTTGATAAATGTGTAGGGCCAACGCGGCGGTCACAAACGATACCCCCACCCAGGGCAATGACGCGCCCTCACCACCAAAACCTGTCAGCACGGCAATTTGTCCGTGATAGGTCAAAAACGGCGTGATAAAAAAAACAGCGTAAGCC
>JBAWWV010000047.1:0-17831 GCA_037146575.1 Alcaligenaceae bacterium
GCCAATGACCGGCCCCCAAAGCGTTGCCACGCCACCAAACATCGCCAGGATCAAGGCTTGGGCTGACACCAGCATGCCAAATACGGCCGGCGGTGTGACGATTAAGAGTACGACTGCGTAGAGCCCACCAATCGTGCCGGCAAGAATGCCACTCAACGTAATCGCTTTTAATTTCCAGGCAAGAGTATGGATTCCTGCCGCTTCAGCTGCAGCCTCATCTTGCTTGATCGCCATCAGCGATAAACCAAACCGCGAACGCTCGATGTAACTCGATAAAAGCATTGCAGCCAGCATCAATACTAAGGCGATGTAGGCATAGATTCGCGTATCTTCGAACTGCATATACTTAACGGGCTCATCACGCATCATCGGCAGAGCCAGTTCTTGATAGCCGAGCCATTCAAAAAAGTACAAAAACGCCAAGGGGTAGGCCAACATGGCCAGTGCAAAATAATGCCCACGCAATCGAAACGTTGGAAGGCCCACAAGCAGCCCCGCTACACCGCCGATCAGACCAGCAATCGGGATGCTGATCCAAGGCGTCATGCCAAGCTTGATCTGCGCCAATGCGACAAAATAAGCACCTAAGCCAAAAAAAGCGGCGTGACCAAAGGATACATAGCCGCTGTAGCCACTCAAAATATTCCACGACAAGCCCATCACAGCCCAAATAGGGACAACCGCCATGATGAGTTGGTAGTAACTATTCTGTACGCTGGCAGTCAGTGCGGCATAGACCAAGCCGAACAGTGCAATAAGTAAGATGGGGCGCCGCGCAGACGACTTACTCTGAGATTGTGTTTTCATGTTCTGCGCAATGCCTTACCAAACAAGCCCTGCGGACGCAAAAGAATAATCAATAGAAACACAACGAAGATTGCTGAATTTTGTAGCTGATTGGGTAAAAACAAAGTTGAAAGCTGCTGCACTAGACCAATCATCAACCCGCCAAAGAAGGCACCTGACACGCTACCCATGCCACCAAGCACAACCCCGGCATACATCACAATGACATAGTCGATACCAACGTAAGGCTGAAAGGGATAACTAGATGCCAATAGGCCTCCGCCAATGGCCGTAATCGCAACGCCAAAGCCAAAGGCTAGGCGGTACGCACGATCAACGTCGATCCCCATATAAATAGCGGCCTCAGGATTGTCAGCAGAGGCTCTCAGTGATTTACCCAAACGCGAGCGGTTCATCAGCGTCACGAAGAGCACGACGACGACAACCGCAATGATCGCAGCAAAGGTCTGCCCTTGATTGACAAACACGCTTAACGCATCGCCCCACAACGGTCCAAGCTCCCAGGCTTTTGATGAAAGCGGCGTTGCAATCGAGACCGGTGTCGAGCCAAAGAGATACAGACCGCCATTTTGCATAATCAACGCAATGCCAAGCGTCAGAATCAACTGCGCGTAATGCCCATCAGCCTCAAGTGCGCTGCCCTTGACCCCCGTCACACTGCTAATCAAATACTTATGAATCAAAATGCCCAGCACAAAGATGACAGGCCCAGCAGCGAGCGCGGCCAGATAAGGCGCAACACTTGGCCCAAGCAACAGGCTCACACCAAAAAAACCAAAAACGTAATAAGCCGTGTACATGCCAAGCATCATGAAATCGCCCTGAGCGAAATTGATCACTCGCATGACTCCAAAAATCAAACTCAACCCCACGCACATCAAGCCGTAGTTGGTGCCCGTAAGCAAGCCCGCAATAAACGCCTGCAAAAAGTCTTCAAGGACTTGGGTCATGATTGTTGTATTCGGTAAAAGGCTAGAGTTGTGAAAACCAAGCCGTGAGTGGTGCCTGTGATGGCCACGACGTTCATCTTGTCTCGCTTGACGTTGTGCGGCGCACAAAAGCGTACGCCATTTATCTCTTGTTTATAAGGCGAGAATGCTTTGGAATCAAGGTTTATTACACTCACTGCGACCAAGCAAGAATCACAGGCCTCTGACTTAACCCAGACCTTTCGCGTCACAGACACACTTGACCTCGCGACAGCGACTGCACAACATGACGTCAAAAGTTTGTTCGGCTAGCGTTTGCTCGTATTCATTCACAGCACACTTGAAAAATGCGTAAATATCTTCGAGCTTTTCGGTTACGTCAACTGAATCGAAACCTTCGTCTTCTTTATCTAACGGAACATCACCAAGTAGTACCGACTTAGCGTACTCGCTTGAGCAGGCAGGGTCGGCAGCCGAGCCCGCTTGCAAAATATCTTCAATGGTTTTGCCTCTTTGCACAAAAGTCTTTAAGTCAAACAAGTCGCGTGAACGAATACGTTGATGGATGACGTAAGACTTCATCGAAAATATGCCTTCGAGATCCATAATGCCGAACGAAGTGGCAGAATAGGCGATGCGAGGGTATGCATTGAAGTGCTGAAAGGCTGTATCGACTCGCGCAAAAAAAGTGACTTTCACACCGCCGATGACATAGTCTTGCGCATAGGCTAGCAAATCACGGCCATTGATTTTGGCCGCTACGATTTTGTCATGTGGCGTGACAAGTTGAGCAACAAAGCCCGCTTGCTGGGCCGTTCTGACGGCAGCCGAAATCGTCTCTTTATCCATCTTTTCGGCAGGCAGCCAAAAATCTAGATCTTCGCTTTTTCGATGACTAATCTGCAAAGCCAGCGCCGTGCCACCGATCAAGGTAAAGCTGCGCAACTGTTCATTTACGGCTAAGCATTCAAAAACCTTAAGCGCTTTTTCAGGCAGGCTATCGAGTCTGAGCACGGCTAAAACCCTTGTGGATATTGCACAACATGCGTGTAAGCGATTTATTAGCGCTTGCTGATTTTTGTAAACCAGACGCCACTGTTCGAACGACATCCAACCCAAAATACGCGCAAACGCGGCAAATATCCGAAAAAATCCCGCGATTTAGTACATTAATGATCAGAGCCTCGTCGCTGATAGCGGGGTTTGACCAGTCGTAAGGAAACGAAAGATCCAATTCACTGCTTCTGCGTACGGAGTCAGCCATCTTTGCCTCAGCGACGATCAATAACGATTCATCATGCCACGGCTAGCCATAGCCAGTCAATCGTTGAGCCCTGCCCTGATCTCTGAACTAATCCGCCTGTATTCCTAACTCTTTCACCAAAGCACCCAAGCGCTCTGCCTCAGACAAAATCAAGGTCGAAAACTTTTGGGCAGAGCCTCCAACAACAGGGCTGCCACTTGCTTCCCACTTTTTCGCAAACTCTGGATCGTTGAAGATTTCGTTGAAGACCGTGTTGTAGCGAGTCAGGATGCTTGCAGGCGTACCCGTTGGCGCAGCAATTCCGTGCCAGGCGAAGTAATCAAATCCTTTCAACCCCGACTCATCCATTGTGGGCACATCAGGCAAAACGGCGACCCGCTCTTTTGTCGTGACTGCGATGGCCCGAAACTGCCCATTCTGAATGTATTTTATTGAACCAACGATCACATCACAGGCACTCGTGATTTGCCCACCGAGCAAATCTGTGAGCGCAGGATTCGTGCCTTTGTAGGGAACATGTTGCAGTGACACGCCAGCGATTTTTTTAATCAGCTCTGGGCACAGGTGCATGGGTGTTCCGTTACCTGCAGAGCCAAAGGTGACTCTCATCGGCTCTGCCCTGGCAAGAGCAAGATAATCGCTCATGGTCTTAATCGGTGAGTCGGCCTTGACCTCTAGCACGAGCGGAAATGTAGAAATTTGAATGATCGGTGCAAAGTCTTTGATTGGGTCGTAGTTCAGGTT
The DNA here is from genome assembly GCA_037146575.1 of Alcaligenaceae bacterium. Taxonomy (GTDB): domain Bacteria; phylum Pseudomonadota; class Gammaproteobacteria; order Burkholderiales; family Burkholderiaceae_B; genus Zwartia. The sequence goes on from JBAWWV010000047.1 coordinate 3,745, forward strand.
TTTGAATAGACTCTGATTGACAGACATATTGCCGCTGGTTGCCAACAAAATGGTGTAACCATCAGGCTTAGCGCGCGCGACGGCACCGGTACCAATATTGCCGCTAGCCCCAGACCGATTGTCGACAACTACAGGGGTGCCTAACCTGGATGCCATCGGCACAGATAGCAAGCGTGCCATCGTATCGGTAGGACCGCCTGCTGGATACGGGACAACGAAGGTAATCTTTTGCGTCGGCCAGGGGTCTTGAGCCGCACAGCCGAAAGAAACGCCTAAGCCTAGGCTGACAACCATCGTCGTAATGAATTTCATGCAGTCCCTGTATATCGAGAATCAAATTATTCTTATGTTACACGTTTGGGGCGCGGAAGCAGGCTAGGGACAGACACGCAAGGCTGCAGAGCACTACCCTAATACATAGCCTCCATCTGCAATCACTGTTTCACCCGTCACGTAAGACGCTGCGTCTGAAACAAGAAACACGATCATCTTGGCGATCTCTTCTGGTGTGCCCCAGCGACCAAGCGGCACGCGACTTAAGCCGCGATCTAAGGTACTACCTGGCAGTGCTGTTGACGTCATCGTCATACGCGTCAGCGCGCGTCCCGGGGCCAAGCAGACGACTCTGACACCCGACGAACCCCACTCAACCGCTAAAGAGCGGGTGAGCTGGCTAATTGCCGCTTTGGCAGCCGCATAGATCGCACGATTTTCGCCGCCACAAAAAGCCGTTTGCGAGCCAATGGAAAGTACCACGCCGCGTTGCCGCTTGACCATGCCGGCCCCAATCAATTTCATCATCACTGCAGCACCCACGAAATCAACATTGATTAATTGTTGTATGTCTTCGATCGAGGTCTCAAGCAGCGGTTTAGCGACCAAAATCCCTGCATTGTTGATCAGTATATCGATCTCGCCAACAGCCGAGGCCAACCGTTGAATCGAGGCCGGATCGGACTGCTCATAGACATGCGCCGTGGCATTTAATTCACGAGCAATACGATTTAACGATTCTTCTTCGCGGTCGGCTAGCACTAAGCGTGCGCCGTGCTCAAACAACAACTTACTGGTGGCAGCACCAAAACCATTTGCAGCGCCTGTCACCAATACTGTCTTACCTGAAAAGTCCAAATCTCGAGCAAAGGTCATGAAAGCTCCTGAGTGATGATCGCCTGCTGTTTCACCCACTGCAAGGTCTGCAACACACCCTCACTCAAAGGTGTCGACGGATTGAAACCAAGGTCTTTGGACGCCGAATCAATAGAGAGCGGACCAAGGCGATACACACCTCCAAAAAATCCATCATCCCGTTCGATCACGTTAGCCTCAGGAACAGCGATTTGGATAGCTTGAACGATTTCTGCTAATGACTGCGAGCGACCTGGTGCAATGTTATAGACCCGGTGTTGGTTGCCGGGCATATCGAGCGCGCGAATGATTCCGTCGACAACGTCATCAACATAGACAAACTGTCGCGTGATGTCCGATGCATTTTTAATCACCGACACCCGTTTGGCTAAGCCATCTTCTAAAAGTTTTTTAATCAAACAGGTTGTCGTGCGCCCTGGACCATAGCACGAGGCCACTCTCAAAGACACTGCGTTCAGGCCATAGTCGGTGCAATAGGCTTCAAGCATAGCCTCGCCAGCGGCTTTGGTTCCGCCATAGACGCTGGTCGGGCGCAACACGCTGTCCTCAACAACGGGCTGCTGCCGATCTTGACGATCGCCATAAGCGGTAATAGAAGACATCCAAACTAAACGCTTAATACCGCCGTGAATTCTTACCGCCTCAAGCAAACCCATCAAACCAGACAAATTAATGTCAACCACAGTGCCCGGTGCATCACGATAAAGCATTGGCCCCGACACACCGCCTGCATGCACAATCTTGCTGATCTTGTAGCGAGTCAATACCTCGTGCCAGCGGTGAGGATCAGGCAGATTGTGAGCAAGAACCGGAAACGGATAATCACCGCCCGGTTTAATATCCATGCCAACAATCGGCCTGTTCAAAGCCAGCAACTTGCGCACCAAGGCAGAGCCGATTAAGCCCCCAATACCTGTTACAAGAATGGTACCTTCAGTCGCATCAGATTGCATCACGTCTTCAATCTCATAAACAAGCGTTACTTGGGTAAGGTGTAGTTGACCAGAGTTGGGTCAATCTCTTTCAGCAAATCAGCGTAGACGAATTTATTCCAATCGACAGGTTTAGTCAGTTTTTTAGAATCTGCCAATTGCTTTTCAACCATCACAAAATTGCTTAGCGTACCCTGATCAAGAACGATTTTGTACTCGACTTTATCCATCAAGTTTTTGGTTAACTCTTTGTCTAACTTAATAAAACCAGAGATATAGTCGATCGCTTTTGCACGCTCTGTGTTCATCAGCTTGGTCGCTTCAATCATTGAACGCATAAACGCCAGCGCCGCCGGCTTGTTTTTCTCTGCCCAACCCTTGTTCAGATAAAGAAAGACGCGTGGATCCATGATGCCTTTTGAATCAACCAAAATCGTCGTGTTTTTAATCGCCAGGGTGGCGCGTGTGAGCCAAGGTTCCCAACTGGTGAAAGCATCAATGTCGCCGCGCTCGAGTGCTGCGACCATCTCTGGGGCATCCACTTGCACAACTGTGTAGTCCTTAAGATTAAGTTTATTTTTTTCAACAAAAGCAAGCCAAAAAATCTCACTGGCAGAACCGCGGGCAACCCCAATTTTTTTACCCTTTAAGCCCTCAATATTTGCAATGTTGCGTGCCACCAAACCATACCAGCTCACCAACTTAGTGCCCTCTGCAACCACCACAACATTGTTATCGATATTAAAGTTTTGCACGCCAGCCTGCTCTGCCCCAAAACTCGCCTGGACCTGATTTTGAATCACAAAGGCAACCATTGCAGAACCGCTTGGCCCGGTGTTGACCTGCACATCTAATCCATTTTTTTCGAAAATACCTGCGGCCTTGGCAACATAAAACGCACCAAAACCAGGATCAACTCCGGTGGCAATCGTCATTTTGGTTAGCTGCGCTTGCGCACTTGCGGCACAAAGCAAGGCAAACATTGAAATTCCTAATGATAGTTTTTTAAACACACTCATGATTTTCCTTTGCGATAAGATTAAGCGATCTATACAAACATAAAGATTAAGTCTTTGATGGCCTTAGGCGACGGGCGAATAACGGCCTGCAAATCTAAAGATGACCCAGCGAAACAAGCGATCAGCACCAAACCCCAATAAACCTAAGCACAGTAACGCGACAAAAATTTCGTCGATCAGCATATACATACGTCCATTCCAAAGCATCACGCCGATGCCTTCATTGGCGGCGATCATTTCGGCAGCAACAATGGTTGTAAAAGAATTTGCCATTGCTAAGCGCATACCAGTCAGAATATAGGGCACCGTGGCCGGAAGGCTGACATTAAAGAACACCTGGCGTTGACTGGCGCCGAGCACGAGCGCTGCGCGGATTTTATTGGGCGTGATGGCTGAAACCCCGGCCGCGGTATTGAGGATCACGATAAAAATCGTCGAATAAATAATTAGAAAAATCTTTGACTGCTCACCAATGCCAAACCAGATCACAGCAATGGTGATCATCGCAACCGAGGGGATAAACCTTAAAAATTCAGTCCACGGTTCTAAAAACTTACGTGCAAGCGAAAAACTTCCGATGATCAACCCCAACGGTACCGCAATCGCTGAGCCCATAAAGAAACCTATCAAAATGCGTCTTAAGCTGTAGCCAACGTTTTCAAATAATACGCCGCTGAGGGCTAGGCTCCACGCCTTCTGAAAGACCACAAAAGGTGCCGGAAACAAAAGCGACTGAACGACGTATACCGAAGCAAGATGCCAAATTAAAAATAGTGAAACAAACCCAAGAATATTTGGCAACAATTTATAAGCAGCAGAAACGAAACCCTGCTCGCTCTTGCGCTGAGTCAAGGGCTCTTGAGGCTGACTACGCGGTTTTTCAATTTGATTTTTTGGATCCATCTCTGTCCGACCAGCGCTCATGCTGCTTGCCCCACCAGACAAATTGATTTTACGAGTGTAAATCGAATCATGCTAGGTTCATTCATGCTGTTTGCTCTACATGCGCCACTGATTTCGCAACTTCGTCACGAATCATTTTATGCACCTTGTCGTAGCACGCCATGTAATTCGGATCAGAACGCTCCCAGTCGGGCGTGGCATTCACAGCAATCACCTCACGCAAAGTGCCACCAGGGCCTGCCGTCATCACACCCACTTTGGTGCCTAGCAAGATCGCCTCGTCAACATCGTGCGTAATGAAAACAATCGTTGTTTGCGTCGCCTGCCATATTTTTCTTAATTCACGCTGCATGATGTTACGCGTCTGTGCATCAAGCGCACCAAAGGGTTCATCCATGAGTAACATCTTGGGCTCATTGACGAGCGCTCTGGCGATCTGAATACGTTGTTTCATGCCACCTGATAACTCGTGTGGATATTTTTCGTGATGCCCAAACAATCCCACCAACTTCAACATCTCTAGCGCCTTTGCACGACGCTGCTCAGTTGGCATTTTTTGCATTCGCAAACCGAACTCGACATTTTCTTGCGCTGTTAGCCAAGGGTAAAGCGAATCATCGCCTTGAAAGACAACACCCCGATCACGCGAGGGATCTTTTACGCGCTTGCCCTCTAAAAAAATGTCACCACTGGTTGGATGATCAAAGCCCGCCAACATCGTCAGAATCGTTGTCTTGCCACAGCCCGAAGGGCCAAGCAAACAAAGAAACTCACCCCGCTCAATATTTAAAGAAAAATCATCAACCGCACGTGACACCCGACCGGTTCGTGACAAAAAGGATTTTGACACCTGCTGAATTTCAATAAACATCCTAAGCTCACAATTTAACGAATGAATGATTTCAAGCAAGTATTATGCCAATACTCAGGGCTTTCTGGGGCATCCCGAAAGAGTCCATCATCACCCAACACGCGGGCGTAACGACTCAAGCAGTTTGACATCAACGTCTACGCCCAGCCCTGGTTTATCAGAGACGTACACCATCCCGTCGCGACATTCCGGCTCAGCAACCGGATTATCTGCAATCCAGACTGTTCCTAGACTGAGGCCCCAATTTATTTGGGGGATTGCAGCCGCCGCATGTACCATTGCAGCCGTTGCGACGCCGGTCTCCATCATCATCGCCAAGTTCACCGACAAACCAATACTATCGGCCACAATTGCAGTTGAAACCAAAGGCGTCAACCCGCCTAACTTGATGCTTTTCAAGCTAACACCATGCGTCGCCTGTGCCTGAGTGTGCGCGAAGATATCGGACAGCCCGTGCAAACTTTCGTCAATACCAACCGGAACCCTAGATAATCGAGCCACATTCGCTAGCCGGGCCACATCGCCAGCCGGCAAGGGTTGCTCGATAAAAGCCACTGAGCAATCACTGACGCCTTCTGAAAATTTAAGCACAGTCGAGTGATCCCAGCCCATATTGGCATCTGCAGAAATCAGCGCCTCAGGCCCAAGCGCTTGCCTGAGTTGCTGCACCGTAGCAATTTCAAGCGCCACCGGGGCGACAGCGACTTTAAGTTTAAAGGCACGGAAGCCTTGCTGATACAACTCAACCGCTTCTGCCACATCTGTAGAGGTATCACCGCTACCGCCAATCAAGCGTAGCACTTGAATGGCCGGCCTCAACGCACCACCCAGTAACGTTGCTACCGACACCTGTTGAATTTTTCCAGCCAAATCTAACAAGGCAATATCCAGAGCAGCAAACGCTCCGCCGTTGGCAAACACAGTTGCACGCATGGTTTTAGACAAGCGTGCACGTTCAAGTGCAGATTGGCCAAGAAGCCTAGGGGCGATAAACTCTTTGATCGCTGCAGCCATGCCTGTCAGTGTCTCACCCGACATGACCGGACTTGCCGCTGCCTCACCCCAGCCTTCGTGGCCGCCCCGCGTACGAATTCTGACGAAGAGTACAGGCCCGTCATCTATGCGATAGGTGGACATGACCAAGGGCTTACGCAAACGCAACAAAACGGGAAAGCAATCGATCTCAGTAATGACGTGATCGGCATGAAACATGTGTACACCTAAGTTGATTGATGACTGCAGTATGGTATTGACTTTTTAAAAATAGACTATTCAGCAACCAATTGATAGACAATATAGATTAATCAAGCTGTGACAAGCGCATCGTCCTATCCGTCACCCTCAACTCTCACTTAAATCCAAAACATTTCTAGCAATAATTTCGCGCTGAATCTCTGAACTGCCACCATATATTGTCGACGGAATCGCATTAAACAGAATTGCCGAAGGGTTCATGGCAGGGTGCTCGGGATCAAGCGATAGTGACATTGATCCGGCCTCTTGCGAATACTCATACAGCAATAAACAGATCCGTTGATAAACTTCGGTGCCCCAAATCTTCAATAAAGAAACACTCTGTGGAATCGTCTCTCCTCTTTTGGCGATCTCAGCAAAACCGCTGTAGGCCGCAGCCTGATCTGCGACATCAAGTCGTAACTCTGCATACTTGGCCGCGAACATCTTGTCTGAAAACAAATTATGTTTTTTTGCCCATTGCTCGAGTTGACTTAAGGCATAGCGCCCTTGCTTTGGACTACCCAAAAAAATACGCTCGAACGTCAATAGCGTTTTGGCCATCGACCAGCCTTGATTCAGCTGGCCCACCAGGTTCTCAGTCGGAACCCGCACATCATTGAAAAATACTTCGCAAAACTCGGTATGACCGGCAATATCACGAATCGGTCGGATCGTGATGCCAGGGGTCGCTAAGTCAATCAGTAAAAAGCTGATGCCCGCTTGTTTCTTAGCCTCCTTATCCGTCCGCACCAACGCAAACACGTGCGTTGCATCTTGAGCAAGCGTGGTCCATATTTTTTGCCCATTCACCACAAACACTTTCCCATCAAGAACGGCTTCTGTCCTGAGCGAGGCCAAATCCGAACCCGCGCCTGGCTCTGAATAGCCCTGACACCAACGGTGTTCTGCCGAAAGAATTTTGGGAAGAAACTTCTGTTGCTGCTCTGGAGTGCCGTGTTGAATCAACAAGGGTCCGACCATGACGCTGCCCATATCCATCACACGCGCCACGCCATACTTTTCTTGCTCTTCCACAAAAGCGATCAGCTTATCGGGTGCGAGCCCCATACCCCCAAACTGCTTGGGCCACGCCGGAGCAAGCCATCCTTGCACAGAGAGTGTATGAGTCCATTCTTTAATCTCATCCCAATGCAGACGTCGCTGAATATTTCGCATCGCCTCAGGATAATGTTGATGGTAAAACCGACGCAAGGTTTCTCTAAATTCTTGGTCAGAGAGCTGATTCCAATCGATATCTTTCGGTACAGGAGCAGCAAGGTCGGTTTCGACTTCAGTGCTCTCAGGTGGTAGTTGAGTAAGATAGCGTGCTCGGTGACTTGCTGCTCCGCCCAGCCATGACGACAAAAACATAGCGCGTTTGAGATATAAACCGATATTGCATTCATCGGTAAACCCAATTGCCCCGTGAAACTGGATCGACCCACGAGTGACTAATAATCCCGCGTGTGCACAACGCGCTTTCACACGACTCGCTGACGCCGCAAGGCTTGCACCAGACTCGATATCAGACAGGACTTCGTCTAAGCAGGCTGCCGCGATTTCAATATGCACGTAGGTTTCAACGGCGCGGTGCTTAAGCGCTTGAAAAGTACCGATCGCTCGACCGAATTGCTTACGCGTCTTAATGTAATCAAGTGTGATCTCAAACGAGCGACGCATCACACCTAATAACTCTGCCGCCTGTATGACTCTGGCGCAATCATTTGCCTGCTCAACTACCCCGCTCACCTGCGCGCCACAGAAGAGCAGCTGTTCTTTTGCCAAACGTACACCTTCAAAACTCAACGAAGATAAAGAATTACCGTCAACACAAGCGTGATCGCTAATACTGACACCTTGGGTCTGGGCGCTTACCCAACACAACGCGGGCTCGCCAGCGCATCGGGCCAAGACCAGCCAACCATCAGCCCCATCCGTTGGCGTCACAAAGTGCTTGACTCCGGTCAAGATCACGCTGTCGCCCTCAAGTGAGGCTGTTGTTTGCATTTCGCTGATGGCTTCAATTTGTAGTTGGCCCAGTTGCTCTTGCCAGGCTAGCCCCGCAATGAGTTTCCCGACAACTAAACGATCAATCAATTCACGCCGAAGGGCACTATCCGGAGTATGCGACAACGCCACAGCCACTTGCACGGCGCTCGCGATGTAGGGTTGCGGCGCAAGGTGCTCGCCCACCTCTTGTGCAATCGAAGCCATTTCGCGCAGGCCCAGGCCTAAACCACCGTCTGCCTCGGCGATCAAGACAGAAAACCAACCCGCCTGGGCCATTTCAAGCCACACGTCTCGGTCAAAGCCAGGCTTTTTATCTCTGAGGGCGCGCGTTCTCGCAATAAAGTCGTGTCGGCGTAAAAAATCTCGGGCACTATCTCGAAAGATGTCTGAGTCGCGTGCTGTTGCTGTTGCTGTCATGTGTGAACAAACCTTAAACGTAAACAAATCTGCAAGAACCCTGCTTACACAGAATTACTCAACTTTGATGTTGCCTTCACGGACGACTTTGCCCCATTTTTCGAGATCGGTTTTAACAAGCGCGTGAAAAGCTGAGGGCTGAATCAGGTCGATGGCATACCCTTGCGCCATGATTTTGCCGCGTAAATCTGCATCTTTTATTGCCGTCGACAACGCAGCATGTAAGCGCTGCACCACATTTGCAGGTATACCAGACGGGCCCGCGATACCTACCCATCCAGTGATATCGAAACCCGGCAGTCCAGCCTCAGCAATCGTCGGCACCTCTGGAATCAGGCTTGAACGCTGCACCCCAGTCCAACCAAGAGCCTTGACCGTACCGTTTTGGATCTGAGGCAGAGCAGTTGAAATAATATCAAAGACATAATTAATATTGCCTGCCATGACCTCGCTAAGTGCCGCAGCACTACCCTTGTAAGCCACGTGTTGTACATCGATACCAGCGGTGCTTTTGAGCAATTCAGCCGCCAAGTGTGCAGTTGAGCCGTGCCCCGATGATCCGTAGTTTAGTTTTCCGGGATTAGCACGTGCATAAGCAATCAACTCAGCGACTGTTTTGAATGGCAGTTTGGGATTGGCGACTAATACGAGCGAATACGTACCAACGGTCGTGATGTATGAAAAGTCTTGTAAAGAGTCATACTTGAGTTTGTACAAGGCAGGATTGATTGCCTGTGTGCCCACTGTGATCAACATGATGGTGTAACCATCTGGTGCACTACGCGCAGTGGCATCGGCTGCGATGCTGCCACCTGCTCCGGGGCGATTTTCAATGATGACCGACTGCCCGATTGTATCTGTCAGCTTGTTCGCGATCGTTCGGCTTAATAAATCAATCGGCCCCCCGGCTGCAAACGGCACCAGTAATCGTATCGGTTTAGTTGGAAACTCCTGAGCAATAGACACCTTGCTTAGTGATAACGACACAGCACAGAACAATAATGCAATGAGGCGAAGTGACATGATGTCTCCTTATTTTTTTCATACGACCTGTCTTGCGCAGGTCAGTAAAATTTAACACACTCCCAATGCTCAAACGCCACGGCATACATCAACAGCTTTAACTACTGTTCATCAAGCTCGATCACTGCGTCCAACGCAATTGCGCCTTGCCCTTTTGGTCGAACCAAAATCGGATTGATATCAATAGACCTTAACCGAGGCCCAGCCTGCGCAGCAAACACCGAAAGGCGAGCCAAAGCCTTAGCAGCCGCCGTAATATCTGCGGGCGCTTGACCACGAGCCCCCTGCAGTAACGACGCGCCTTTCAGCGAAAGAATCATCTCTGTAGCAATATCAACACCAAAGGGGCATCTGCGCAATGACACATCCTGAAAAACATCTACGAAGATACCGCCTAGTCCGACTAAGGCTATGGGCCCAAAGACAGGATCTTGCTGTATCCCCATAATGCACTCGACACCTCCACTGACTTGTTTTGCAACTAGTACCCCGTCCAGAGCAATCTTAGGGCCAAGGGCCTGACGTACCCGCTTGAGTATGAGCTGATACGCCCGACGCACTTCGCTGTCACTTTCTATCCCAACCACCACCCCCCCAATATCTGATTTATGCACAATGTCAGGCGAGACAATTTTCAACACGACCGGATAACCTAAAGAACGAGCGGCTTGAATAGCCTGTTCTGCTTCAGTACAAAGAACCTCTTGCGCGGACATAATCCCAGCAGCAGCATGTAATAACTGCTTACTTTGAACTTCATTTGGAGTCTTGTGAGGCAAGATAAAGGGATCAATTTCTGGCGGTTTCAGAAATTTTCGTTTTGCAAAGGCCTTACCAAAACGCCCCATGGCTTCTATCGCATAGACGGCCCGATTTGGATCTTCATAAACAGAAAATCCATCTTTTTCATACTCATCCATTTGCTCTTGCGATCCGAGCAACGAGAGTACAAACATACAATCCTTGTGTTTAGCACGAACAATGTTCATCTGCTCTCGCAAACGACTCGCCACGCTGGGAGCACCACCGGCATACGTGAAGAAACCAAGAATTGAACGATAGTTACCTTCAGAGACTAGCGTATCGGTGAACTGGCTAATCAACGACATATCGTTAACATACTGCGCTGTAACATCGACTGGATTGCGAGGCGCGGCATACGGCAGCAAAGCAAGTAACTTCTTTTGCGAGTCAATTGGCATTTCGGGCATGGCTAAACCCACCGCCTCTGCTGCATCAGAAATAATGACTCCCGCTCCGCCGCTCAGGGTTATGACACCAAGAGTATTATTTGCTGGAAAAATCCCGCGAACAGCTAATCGGGTCACGTCCATCATTTGCTCAGTTGACTGTACACGCACCACGCCGAACTCACTCAGCACCGCATCAACAACACGGTCGTCGCCGGCAATTGAAGCAGTATGCGACTGCGCAGCCGAACTCCCTACAACACTTTTTCCAACCTTCATCATGATGACTGGCTTACGAGCCTTTCGGGCCGCCTCAAGGCCAGCGATCAAACTCTCAGCGCGTTTGATCCCCTCTGAGTACACCATAATGACTCGGGTCAACGGATCATGAGCGACCGCCAACAACATGTCACCCACAGTCAGATCAGCCTCGTTGCCCGTCATAATGACCGACGAAATGCCAATGTTATTTTGAGTCGCGACGACTAGTAGATGCCCCCCATAGGCACCTGATTGGCTAATAATGGCAACGCTACCTGGCTTGGGATACCCAAGTTCAACTGCGCTGAGAAAGGTCGCGTAAAAATTTTTACTAGGGTTAATCAAGCCCAACGCATTAGGACCAATCAGTCTCATGCCGTACGAACTTGCGACCTCAACGAGTTGTTGCTGCGCCCGGGCCCCGTTTTCATCCATCTCTGCAAAACCAGAGCTACAGACGATCGCGACTGGTGTTCCTAAGATGGCTAACGAACGCACCGCTGCAAGTGTCAACGATGCCGGCACGATTACCATCGCGATGTCAGGTACCTCAGGGAGTGCTTCAATACTCGGCACACTTGGCAACCCCTGTATTGTGCTTCGATTAGGATTAACCGGATATATCTTGCCTTGATAGCCTTGTCCCAACATATAGGCAATCGGTCGTCCACCGAGTCGATTGGGGTCGTCTGAGGCGCCAACAATCGCAACCGACCGTGGATTCAATATTCTGTGCAATTGAGACTTGTCAAATTTTGAGTCGGTTGTAGTCGACATGTTTAATCACTATTCGAGATTGCATTGAGTGCTTAGATTGAATCAGTCTTTCGAAGCATCGTCTGTCTTACGACTTAATCAAACCAAAACCACGAAAATTGCGCCCATTCGCGGACCAAACTTCAGGCTGCTGCCGAGTGTCTATCTACGCTACGTCGATTTGAAATGGTTCTAGCGTACTTAATAAATTCAAAGTACCATTAAACCGTATTCTTTAACAATACCAACCAACTAGTAAGACCTAGTTTGATAAAACAATAAACGTTTTCGGAGACAAAAAAATGCTAACCCTTTCCCAAATAAAATACGACGTTATCGGTCATGTCGCGGTCGTGAGTTTGAACTATCCTCCTGTAAACGCTTTCTCTAAAACATTGAGTGACGACTTGACCGCGATTCTTGATTTTATTTCGGAAACAGATGAAGTACGTGCGGTCGTTCTGACGGGTGAGGGAAAAATATTTTGCGCCGGAGCAGATTTGAAAGGCCGTGCAAACGTGATTAAAGGGCCTGGTGATATGCCAGCCCATATGCGGCGCTCTAGAGAATGTTTTCACGCTATTAGAGAGTGCACAAAACCTGTTGTGGTCGCACTCAATGGCCCTGCGCTTGGCGCAGGGCTCGCTATTGCCGCCTCGGGCGACATCTTAATCGCCTCTGAAAAGGGCAGTCTGGGCTTACCTGAAATTGATGTTGGCTTATTGGGTGGGGGCAGCCATGCTGCAAGACTCTTCCCTCACTCGATGTTACGTCAGATGATGTTGACGGGGTATCGCGTGCCCGCAAGTGAACTGTACCGCTTAGGCGTGGTGACCCAAGTGACCACGCCTGAGCAATTAATGCCGGCAGCACTTGAGCTTGCGAATAATATTGCAAGTAAAAGCCCTCTTTCGGTCAGGCTTGCCAAGCAAACGCTCAATGCGATTGAAGATATGAGCCTACGCGACGGCTACCGGTACGAACAAGATATGACAGCTGCCATCGCAAATACTGCAGATGCAAAAGAGGCGCAAAAAGCATTTTTAGAAAAGAGACCTGCAGTATTTGTAGGTCGTTAATCGCTCTGCATCATCAACATAAAACGCATATGATCCGCCTCTCATGGCTCACCAGGCTCGCCATAACCAGTCGAGCAAATGTTGGGATCGGCAGATCTAGGGTCCCAGAGCGTTGATCTCATTGACGCGGACAAACTTGCATGCTAGCGTACACGTTCACTAAGCTCTAGGCGAATGCCAAGTGTCGACAGAACACATCTCAACTACGCTAGCAAATTTTGCCAATGGGCTCACCACTAACCACCTTCCACCAGACGTTGCAGAAAACGCGAAACTGCGTATTTTGGATACGGTGGGTGTTTGCCTCGCCAGCGACGGGATGCCTTATGCCGAGGCGATTTTGGCCTATGCCTTAGAACAGCAAGGTCAACCGCAGTCGACTCTTTTTGGACGCGCCGAGAAACTGCCTCCAGCGCTAGCTGTCCTGTATAACGCATCCTTGGCGCACGGCAACGACTATGATGACACGCATAGCCGTTCAATTGTGCACCCAGGGGGTGTCATTGTGCCAACCGCCCTTGCAATAGGTGAAAAAATAAACTGCTCGGGCACAGCGGTACTTGCAAGTGTTGTGGCTGGCTATGAAGTCTCAACAAGGATTGGTATGGCCGCGTCTAAAGGGTTTCACGCTCAAGGCTTTCACCCTACCGGGGTATGTGGCGCCTTCGCTGCGGCGATCACTTCAAGCGCTTTGCTCAAGCTAACTGAACAGCAAGCTGTTCACGCTTTAGGTATTGTTGGCAGTCAAGCTTCAGGATCGCTCGAATTTCTTTCAGATGGCGCATGGACCAAGCGACTACATCCCGGCTGGGCTGCCCACGCAGGTGTGACGGCAGCTGCGCTTGCTCAACATGGTTTCACTGGTCCAAGCAACGTGCTGGATGGGCGTTACGGGCTCTATGCGCTTTATGCGACCCGTACCGAACCAAACCTTGCCCTGATCACCGCGACGCTGATGCAAGAATGGGAGATTCTAAATACCGATTTCAAACCTTACCCCTGCGGTCATATCAGTCATCCGTACATGGACTGTGCATTAAAGCTCAGACAAGACCACGCACTTGACCCGAACGACATCGTGTCAATCGAGCTTAGGGTGCCCTCAGCTGCAGTACCTATATTATGCGAGCCACTGGCCGACAAGCGACGGCCTAATAGCGGTTATGCCGCGCGTTTTAGCCTGCCGTTTTCGACCGCGTTACTGTTTGCTTACGGTCGTGCCGAAATTGATGACTTTTCAC
>JBAWWV010000048.1:0-17830 GCA_037146575.1 Alcaligenaceae bacterium
TGGTGACGCATCTGTTGGCCATCCCACTGTTGGCCACACCAACAGAGCCCTTCTAGGTTAATGATGCAAGTACCCGAACCGCAACATCTGAGATCTTCACTCACTTCATCACCTCGATCGTGCCCTTTCGAGCTTTTTTATTCAAGACTGCGTCGCTAATGGCGTGATAAACGACAGTTGAAGAACTTTTCAAAGTCAGGTGCTTCGTCAGACGCCCATTCATTCTTTTTCGCCACATCCTAAACGAGCTCTTTTTCATATTGCTACGCATAAAGTCAATCACCGAGGCCTCGGTGAGACCGTACTGCAAGCGAATCATTTCAAAGGGCGTTCTGTCTTCCCACGCCATCTCAATCAGGCGTGACCGCTCAGCCTCGGTAAGCGGCTCTTTCAGACCCATGAAACTGAGCAAGAACTGGCGGCCGAACTGACTCCAGCAATTTGATCGCTAATTTTTTGCGAAGCCAAAAAATCTTTCAGCAGTTCACAATAGGTGTTCTCGTATTCGTAAGAGGCGGTCTCTTTTTCTTTAGAGTTCTGGGCAACGGGGGGGTGCGGATCCTCAAAAATCTGCACAACATCCCAGGCCGTGGTGGTGGTTGGATCGGCTTTGATTTCGTAACGCTTTTCAGCCCCCCTGAACGACCGGACAATGCCGTGATCGTCGAGCAACTTAAGCATGCCGTGCAGCGACGATACCGACAAGCCTAAGGCTGCAGATAGTTCGCGGGTGGTTGGCGGGTGTTGATGTCCTTTTGCCGCAATGAAAACAGTAGCGTTTAAGGCACTTAAAGCTCTATTCGATAGCATGGCGACCTTTAAATCTATTTCAATGAGTAGAAATTAACATTTTTACAGCAATTTCATAGCTTCAAATCAAATAATGAGTAGATTATTTAGAACATTTAATAAATATATTTGTTATAATCTACTCAAATACTATTCAAATTAAATTTTACTTAAATTTATGAACTCTAGCGCTCCACCTCTGTTCTACCGTATCGGCGCGGTGTCTAAGCTGGCCAACGTGCCCGTCACCACCCTACGAATCTGGGAGACCCGTTATCGGGCTTTCACGCCCAATAAAACGCTTGGACAGCACCGGCTGTACGGGCAAGACGACGTTGTGCGCGCCACCTTACTCAAACAACTCAGCGAGCAAGGGCACGCCGTCAGTGGCATCGCCTTGCTTGACAGCACACAGTTACGACTCTTACATACCCAAGGATTATCGGCATCCGCCCTACAGCGGATCACCACGCAAGCAAAGCCGCTGAGCGCGTGTGTAATCGGCACAGGGTTGGCACAACGGTTAGGCTCAACCCGCCACAAGCTTGGGCTTTTTGCAGAACATAGCGAGCGTGCTGAGGTTTTTTCAGATCTGGCAACAGCGCGCGCAGCGCGTGAACGCACGCCAGCCGACCTCCTCTTAATTCGCCTGAACACGATTCAAGAAAGCACAGTTTCAGAGCTACTTGACTTTGTACGCAGCAGTCGCGCAACCCATACTCTTTTGCTGTATGTCTACGGCTCTAGCAATAATCTGCAAACACTCAGCAATGCCGGCCTTACGGTGCGCAAAGACTCGATCTCAGACGCAGAGCTCAGCGAATGGGTTCGCAACGCCAGTCTTGAACAGGCTTTGCGTGGGGCTGGCGCACCTTTAGCGGACCGCAAGGCAACACCAAAAAAATATTCTGACGAAACACTTTCGCGCGTGGCAAATATTTCAACCGCAGTGTTGTGCGAATGCCCACGCCACGTGGCTGAGCTGCTTACGCAGTTATCGAGCTTTGAGCAGTACAGTCAAGAGTGTTTAAACAAAAATTCAGCCGACCAACAGTTGCATGAGCATTTAGCCGAAGTGTCGGGTCAGGCGCGGGCACTGTTCGAGCACGCACTTGAGCTTATCGCGGCACACGAGGGGATCGCGCTATGAAAGGTCTTGGGCGCTGCCGATTAGCGATGATTTAACCACCCACAAGCGCATATTCTTGCAACTGTTCAAGCGTCACAAACTCAAGCGCTTTAGCATGAGTGCTTTCAAGAATCACATAGGGAGCCACCCCTGCATGCAACGCTTCTTTCCAGCGCAAAGCGCACAAGCACCAGCGATCACCTTCTTGCAAGCCAGCAAAACGATACTCGGGGCGCGGCGTTGACAAATCGTTGCCACGACTGGCCGAAAACTCTAAAAATTCTTGTGTGACCTTGGTGCAAACGACATGGCTACCCAAATCCTGCATGTCGGTGTTGCAGCAGCCATCGCGGTAGTAACCCGTCAGCGGATCGTAAGAGCATGGGATTAATTCAGAGCCCAGCACATTCAAGGCATTTGCAGTCATTTACTACCCTTTGACGTCCTCCCCGCCCTAAAGAACGGGGATTCCTACGGCGTAAACCTCGATATGAGGTTGATCGCTTCGGTGGGTTCCTGTTGCTGACGGCATTATTGCACCGTTCACGTGGCAGGCGAGCCGGGCATGTCCTGCCCTTAGTATGTTGATTGCGGCAGTAAGGTCCGCATTTTCTGCAAAGCCGCACTCGACGCACTCAAATTTGGCCTGTGTTTTTCGGTTCTCGGCCGCTATGTGCCTGCAGGCCGGGCACATACGGCTGGTGTTGCGCGGATCGATGGCAAGGAGCTCACCGCCACGCCACACTTGTTTGTACTCTAACTGGCGGCGAAACTCGCCCCAGCCCTGATCAAGTATCGACTTGTTCAGGCCTGACTTGGCTTTGACGCACCGCCCTGGTGCCTGAATCGTGCCTTTGGCCGATTTGCTCATATTGGTGACTTTCAAGTCTTCGATCACAATCATCGCGTGGTTTTTTCTGATTAGGGTAGAAGTCTTGTGCAGAAAGTCATGGCGGGTCTGGGCAACCCGGTGATGCAAGCGCGAGATTTTCTGTTTCTGCTTTTTCCAGTTGCTACTGAATTTGGTTTTGCGGCTCAAGCAACGCTGATGCTTCGCGAGTGTTTCGGCGTGTTTGCCTAGGGCGTTAACGGGCTCAAATACCGTACCGTCTGAGAGCGTGGCAAACCGCGTCACGCCTAGGTCGATACCGACAATAGAGGTCGCCGAATGCACAGGCTGCGCCACCTCGCACTCAGTTTGAATGCTGGCGTACCATTTGCCAGCCACACACGATACGATGATGTTTTTGATTGTGCCTTCGACGGCGCGACTCTTGCGATAGCGAAGCCAGCCTAACTTTGGAAACTTGATGCGGCGATTGCCAGCATCGAGTTCGTAGCCCTGAGGAAAGCAAAAGCTGGTGCTTGCGCTCTTCTTTTTGAAGGTTGGGAACGCGGCGCGTTTGTCGAAAAAGTTTTTATACGCACGCGCGAGATCTTTGAGCACCACTTGATACAACTGCGAGGGCGTGTCTTTAAGCCACAAGGTCTCAGGCTCTTTTTTCCAGACCGGGAGCCACTTGCACATATCAAAATGATTGACGAACTTTTGACCTCGCATGTAATTAGCGATTTGCAGCGCGAGTGCCTTATTCCAGACAAAGCGGCAGGTGCCGGCGATGCGACGCATGGCGCGCTGTTGTTCACCCGTTGGTTCAATCCGAAATTTGTAGGCCTGCAAGCGTTTCATACCCTGAATTATATTTGCGCAATCAAGGCAGATCACCAAATCACCTGTGTAAAAGTTGTGTTTGTCACGTAAAAATTCAGTGAGTCTTTGCAACAAAAACTTGTGTTTTGTAACCAAATATTGTCATGGCGTAAGTGCCAAAAAGGGTGGGCAATAGACTAAGGCTGCATCGCGATGACCATTGTTTGCCAAGATATTGAATAGAAGTAAACGGTTAAGTCAGAAAACAACAAGGACACCTGCGGTGTCCACGCTATTCATCCTCCCCCTGAACGAGGAGGATTTCCGCGCACTTGGTTAAACGAAAAAAACAGAGTAAATTTCAATCACCAAGGTTAAAACTTTTGACCCTAACGCGGGCAACCATAGACCCCATGATTAAAAGAACCTTTCTCAAAACCAGTGCTCTTGCCTGTGGAGTCGCCTTTTGGCCAGGCTTGGCCAAGGCCCAAAAACACGCCTTTGGCAACCCTGTCATCGTGGGCCTGCCATTGCAGGCGGGCAGCGCCTCAGATATCGCGGTGCGTTATGTCACCAACGCACTCGCCGCGCAGATGGGCGTCAGCTTTGTGGTTGAAAACATCACCGGTGCAGGTGGCATCGTTGGCCTCGATCGCTTGGCTCGCGCCAAGCCTGATGGCCAAACTTTAGCAGCGCTGAACAACAGCATTTTGACGATCTTGCCCCACCTGCAACCTCAAAATGTCAAAGTGGACACCCTCACCGAGTTTGAGCCAATCGCCGGCATCGCAAACATACCAACCTTTTTTGCGGTCCCCGCGCAGTCTTCCATCCATAGTATCGAAGAGCTGCTACAGCAAGCACGCAAAGAGCCGGATCGCATCCATTACGCCTCAGGCGGAATCGGTAGCCCTCAGCATTTAGCCGGTGAGATGTTCAATTCCTATGCAGACGTGAAATTAATTCATGTCCCCTACCGCGGCGCCAGTCAGGCGACCCTGGCTGTCGCTTCAAACGAAGTGCTAGTCATGCCCATGGCACTATCTTTAGCAAAACCTTTTTTGGCCGAAAAACGTATTCGCCTGATTGGCTATTGCGGAACTGAACGACACCCACAGTATCCAAAGATACCAACCCTGATCGAGCAAGGTATCAAAGATTATGATTACTCTTCGTGGATCGCACTGTTCGCGCAAAAAGGGGTTCCGGTGGGTGCCTTGATCGGCTTACGAAACGCCACCGCCACCGTCGTCAATAACCCGGAAGTTCAAGAGAAAATGCTCAAAGCGGGCCTCGATCCTTGGCCACGCACGCCCGAGCAGCTGACAACAATCATGAAGACCGACTACACGAAGTGGCAAAAAATTATCAAGGATTCTAATATTCAAGGTACCTGAAGTGTTGTCAAAACAAACAACGATTGAACTAGCCGGCTATCAAGGAGCCGGATCGATTTTAAGCAGTTCTCTGTTGTCCCTTGCACAGTCGCTCAACGAAAGCCAGTTATTTGGGCCCGTCGCAACAACTATCGATGTCACCGCGAAGGGCGAAACGGCCGGGCACTTGTTTAAAAGCGTCAACACAGGCGCGCGAAAACTTTGTTACGTGGCGTCTGGCTACTTAACGGCGCTTGCTCCAGATTTAGCTGCGCTAGATCTACCTTTCACCGTAGCAGAGCGCACTCGCGCCTTATCGGCGCTAGACCAAACCGCTGGCCAATTACTAAGCCGTGCACTCGAACAAAAGTCAGGCTATCGCGTACTGAGCTTTTGGGATAATGGCTTTAGGCATATTTCAAATGCAGTGCGCCCCATACGCCAACTTGTAGATTGCCAAGGCATCACAATTCGCACACTGAATAGTGCGATATATCGAGAGTCCTTAGATGCGTTAGGCTTTCAGGCTTTGACAACGGATGTCAGCGCTTTGATGGGAGTGATTCGCTCGGGCCAAGTACAAGCACAAGAAAACCCGCTCACTAATTACAGCAACTTTAAAATTTATGAGCATCACCCGTACCTAAGTTTAACGAGCCACTTCTTTGGGGTGCTGCTGCTCGTATGCAATGAGCCATGGTTTAGATCCTTATCCGGGCCACAACAGCAGGCGCTTCACGAGGCTGCTGCGCTAGCCACTCAACAACAACGCGCCCTTGCTGCACAACAAGATACCGCATTGCAGGCAACGTTCTTGCAACAAGGCGTGCAGATTTCTTCAGGTTCGCCTTTAGATCTAGCACAGATGCGGCGCGCCACGGTATATATTGTTGAGCGAGAACGCCAAAAACTATCCAAGCTAGTTGTGCAACACTACCTCGACGCGCTTGAGACCTAAGCGCTGTCATGGATCTCAATAGATACGATTTTAGCTAAGGCATAAAATGGGCTTACGATTTTTAGAGCATGTACTGATCCTCACGCACGACCCTGAAGGTACGCGCGACTGGTTTTGCAACAACCTCGGCTTCACCGATGGGTTTCATCCTGAGTTTGGGTTTCCGGTGTATTGGCTATATATCGGTGAGCAAGATGTCTTGCACATTGGCAAGGCTAGGCATTCAACGCATCAGGATACGTACCTGCAAACCCCAACCGATCAAAAAGACATTGACTACTCGGCAGCGGGCGCCCTAGGTTCGGGGCGAATTGACCACTTGTGCTTGAACTGCGATGGGCTGGCTGAGTTTATCAAACGCCTGTCTAAAAACGGCATCGAATTTAGCGAGCGCAAAGCGCACAACTCAAATTTGTATCAATTGTTTATGCGTGAACCAATAAACGGGATTAAGGTAGAGCTGAACTTTGCCTGGCACGAAGCCGAGCAGCTCGGGCGCGTACCCGCTTGGACGGACACCGGAAAAACTAACTGACTGCACGCACCGACAAATCGTGATCATTCTGTCACTGGTCTGTCATGACTCTTAACTGAATTTTTTTGCAGACATTCTGCCCTCACTGAACCACCCACCAATATGTCTCAACTCAACACCTCAATCATCGTTCAGTTCGACGCACTCAAAGACTTTATCGCCAGTGCCTTGCAAGCCAACGGGTTGTCGTCCGAACACGCCAACAAAGTCGCCTCGCTGATGGCTCAAGCCGATCTGCAAGGCTCTGATGGTCACGGCGTGATTCGACTACCGCAATACGTCAAGCGCATTCGTGCAGGTGGGATCAACGTCAACCCGCAAATCAAAGTCGTGCAAGACAAGGCCGCGATGGCCGTGGTCGATGGTGATAACGGGATGGGACATCTAGTCGTATCGCACGCGGTTGAGCTCGCAGTCAAAAAAGCGGCCGATGCTGGGGTTGCGTGGGTTGGCACCCGCAATAGCAACCATGCGGGCCCCGCCTCGCTCTACGCGCGCATGCCAATCGAGCACGACATGATCGGTTTGTATTTTGCTGTGGGTAACGCCAATCATCTACCGCCTTGGGGCGGAATGGATATGCTGCTGTCTACCAATCCAATTGCGGCCGGGATCCCAGCGGGCAGCGAGCCCGCGGTCGTGCTGGATATGGCCACAACCGTAGCGGCTTACGGTAAAGTCAAAGCTAAGGCCAAGCGAGGTGAAACCATGCCAGAGGGCTGGATGATCGACCGCCAGGGTCGCCCCCTCACCGACCCCACTCGCGCAGACGAAGGCTTTTTATTGCCGATCGGCGGACATAAAGGTTATGGCTTAGCCTTAATCGTTGGCTTACTGGCGGGCACCTTGCAGGGCGCCTCGATGGGTAAAGAAGTCGTTGACTTTAATAAGGACCATGTCACGCCTACCAACACCGGACAGGCGATCTTGGTGATTGATTTAAAAGCCTTTGGCGAACCCGGTTTCTTTAAAGGCGCTGTTGATCAACTGGTCAAAGACCTGCGTGCCAGCGAACGCCTTCCCGGAGTTGAGCGGGTGTGGCTACCTGGCGAGCAAAGCCACGCAAAACGCATAGCCTACGCAAAGCAAGGTATCCCCCTTGCACCGGTTTTGGTTGCAGATTTAAACGCACTAGCCACTGAGCTTGGTATCGCTGCACTCACTGTTTAATTTTCGGAGGTCCCATGACCCCACGTCCCCGTTCAAAAAGTTGGCTAACAAGCAACGCATTCTCTGCGAACTGGTTAACCGGCAAAGCCTTCTCAGCAAACCGGTTAAAAACGGCGGCGCTGGCAGTGCTCGCTGTCGCCAGTTGTTGTATCGCGCAAGCGCAAGACAGCTACCCCAGCAAACCCATTCGCATGATTGTGCCTTTGGCCGCTGGCAGTGCAGTAGATGGCGCGGCGCGCCTCTTAACAGCAAAGATGTCGCAGAACATGGGACAACCCATCGTGATTGAAAACTTAGCCGGATCCTCAGGGCTCATCGGCGCGGATCGCATCGCCAAAGCTGCGCCCGATGGATACACGATCGGTGGCGTTAATGACAGTATCTTGACGATGCTGCCACACATTTATTCGAATATCCCCTGGAACGCGCTGAAAGACTTTGAGCCCATTTCACTTGTCGCGACGATTGAATGGGGTATCGTAGTGGCAGACCAGTCACCTTATAAAACCCTTAATGACTTTATGGCGGCCGCTAAGGCCAACCCTGGCAAAATTAACTATGGCTCGGGCGGCAGTGGCAGCCCGCAACATATCGCCATGGCGCTGTTTGCACAACGTACTGGTATCGATTTGGTACACGTTCCATACAAAGGCGCCACACCTGCGGCCATCGCTGCCGCAGCCGGGCAGGTCGAGGTCTCTTATCAAGGTCTGGGCACGGTCACCTCACTGATACAGGGGGGCAAATTGCGCCTACTAGCCGTCTCAACCCCCGAACGCCTCGCGCAATATCCAGAGGTACCCACTGTTGTGCAGGCGGGTATCAGCGATTTTTTCTTTAACTCTTGGTTCGCGATGATTGCCCCTGCAGGGACCCCAAAACCTATCCTCGATAAGTTAAACGCTGAAACCCAAAAAGCGCTCGCCGATCCGCAGACACGTGAGCGCTTAATTGCTCTAGGTGTGACAATTCGCGGCACCAGCGCCACTGAGTTTAGTCAGGCTACTGCAAAGCAATATGCTTTATATGGCAAGCTGATTAAAGATAACAAGATTCAGGCAGATTAAGGATAGTGATCGCAACGCCACAACGCTTTGGTTACATTGATGCACAACGCGGGCTTGCAGCCTTACTGGTGATCTGGCTGCACGCCACAGACGCTTTCATGCTGCTGCCTACGCCACCTGCAGGTGGTCTGCTCTATAAAATTTCATTAGCGATCGACACCGGACGCATTGGGGTGGTGCTGTTTTTTATCATCAGCGGCTTTGTGATTCCCTCGAGTTTGCGGGCTATTGGTCAGCAGACAACGCCCGATGCGCTACGGGTCTTTTTGATTCGCAGAATCTTCAGACTGTTTCCGGCCTATTGGGTTTCGGTCGTGGCCGCAGCCCTGCTTGGGCTGTACTTGATGACGCCCTTCTCAGCACAGACGGTGTTGCTGAATCTGACGATGATTCAGAACGTCTTTGGCGCACAAGACGTCATCGGACTCTACTGGACCCTGCGCCTTGAGTTAATTTTTTATCTTGCCTGTGCGCTTCTGTTTACGCTAGGGGTTCTACAGCAACCACGTTGGTTGGTGGCGGGCATGTTCGGCGGGCCGATCCTATTTGCAGTGCTTCCGCGGTGCGTGCATTGGCTGAGTCCCAATTGGCTGGATCCGGCTGGCGCAGGCCCCTTTCTGAACCACCTGACAGAGCAATCTCTGTTTATTTCGCTAATGTTTTGGGGAGCTCTGTTTCGCTGCTGGCATGATCGCGCTCAGGCTAACGGCACGAAGCACTTCTCTCCGATGGTTCGAGCCGTCTTTATTTTGTTTCCGTTAGGTCTGTGTGCCCTCCCCTTACTCACTTGGGTTTTTTACGCTTATCTGCCAGGCGCTTATGCATCAAAATTATTAATGTTTACGCTGCCGGTGTCTGTCGGGCTTGGAGCGTTCATCTTATTGTCGACAAAACTGCAGCTCAATCATCCTATTAGTACTTGGTTAGGCGAGATCAGCTATTCAATGTACCTGTTTCATCCAATTGTGTTTTACACGCTCTTTGCGCTGTTGCGCGACCGTCATTTGCCGTGGCTCGCCGATGCTCACCTAGCAGTGTATCTGTTGTTGTCTGTGATCGGCTCGATCGCCTTCGCGGCCATCATTTATTACGCAGTTGAAAAGCCTATGATCAGGTTGGGCCGTAAGCTCTCAACGCGCTAAACAGTTGAGCTTTTTCGGTTGCCGAAAACCCTTGCGTCAAGCGCTTAAACGCGTTCCAGTGTCAGAAGAAACTTGATCTTCAGGTGATTGAGTTAGTTCAAACGTATACCAAGTTGGCGCACTGCGGCCATTTCTTTTTGAAACAGCTCTTTACCTTTGACTTCGTACTCGGCGCTATCCATGTACTGTACCGGCATGTCAAGACGTGCAATCGCATCAAGATGCGATTGGGTATAAAGCGCCTTTTTAAATCCATCATGCAAAATTTGTTTAATGTTGGGATCAAGATTTTTAGGTGCGACCAAGCCATAGGGCGAAGTCTGTGCAATATTGATACCGCACTCGATCAAGGTCGGCGCCTCTGGAAACCGCTTAATCCGCTCTTTGCCAAAGGTCACCAACAAGCGCAACTTGCCAGACTGCACCAACTCACCCCACAGGGTTGAAGACGCGACCGCCATGATTTGGCCACCTAGCAAGGCTTGCACATCATCGCCACCACCGCGAAAAGGCACGTGCAACCAGTCAAGACCTTGCTGCGTTGCAACCTGTGCCATCGTAATGTGCTGAGTGGTTCCTACGCCGGCGGTACCCAACGTCAACTTGCCAGGATTGGCTTTGACATAAGCCAACAGGTCAGCAAATGTTTGCCACGGCGAATCGGCGCGTACCACCACCCCATACGAATACCCAACCAACTGCAAAATCCAGCTGTAATCATTCATCACGTCGTAGGTGGGCTTATCGACCATACCAGCAACACGAAAAATAGTTGAATGCATTTGAGTCAGCAAATAACCATCACTTTTGGTTTCGCTCGCCAGCAGCTGGGCACCGAGCGTGCCGCTCGCTCCTGCTTTATTTTCAATGACAACTGCTTCACCAAAGTAGCCCGAAGCGGCCTGAGCTAACGCACGCAACTCAAGATCGGCAGCAGCACTAGGCAACCACGGCACAATGATTCGAATCGGGCGGCTCGGAAACTTTGCTTGAGCAAAGGCGGGTTGCGCGAGCAGCGTCGCGCCAACGACGGTTAAAAGGGTTCTGCGAGTGGCATTGGGCGCAGCAGGTTTGGCTTGGGCTGACGCAAGGCCGCCGACTTTTGTGTTGAACATCTGTCTCTCCGGTGATCCGCTAGGCGTTCGAGCCAAGTGAATTCTCTCTTTTGTGCTGACACTATATCCTCTTTGTGCCAAAGTATCGGCATAGTTCTTGCTTTAATCTGAGCTGCTTTAGCCTCGTGTGTGGCCTTAAGCTTGTACCGCTTTCACTAAATGCTTGTATCGTTACTGCTTGAAGCTTGTATCGTGCCTGCTGGAAAGTTGTAGCGTGTCTGCTTGAAAGTTGTAGCGTGTCTGCTAAGCGCTTTTGTTGATATTTCACTTTTTAGGATTAACTCTTATGCACTTAAATCGTTACTTAAATGCCTTGCTAGCGATCTTTGCTTGTAGCGCGGGCGTTTTCTCTCCCACGCAGGCACAAGATGCGTATCCTTCCAAAGCTCTTAAGGTCGTTGTGCCTTTTCCGGCGGGCGGCGCCACCGATATCTTGACACGCGCCATCACAGAAAAACTTGCCGTTAAACTTGGTCAGTCGGTGGTGATCGAAAACAAGCCCGGCGCAGGTGCCAATATCGGAGCAGCGTACGTTGCCAAAGCGGCTCCAGACGGGTACACCATCCTGATGGGTTCAATCGGTTCACACTCGATCGCAGTCAGTTATTACAAAGACCCGGGCTACCAGTTCAAGAAGGATTTAACTGCGATCTCGACAGCCGGCACCTTGAGTAATATCGTGGTGGTGAGCAACGAGTTGCCAGTCAAAAATTTGGCCGAACTCGTTGCGTTGGCAAAAAAAGAACCGGGCAAACTCACCTGCGGATCATCGGGTACCGGAGGCTTGATCCACTTAACCTGTGAGATGTTCAAAGTCGCCGCGGGGATTGATGTGCTGCACATTCCGTACAAGGGCACCTCGCTGTTAATGCCTGATCTCATTTCAGGGCGAGTCACGATGGCGCTTGATACCTTGCCACCCTATTTGCCGATGCTCAAAGATGGCAAGGTGCGCGCACTCGCAATCACGACGGCTAAACGCTCTGCCCTGATGCCTGATTTACCTACGGTGGCCGAATCGGGTTATCCGGGTTTTGAATCGGTCGCAAGTTACGGCTTCTTTGCGCCAACGGGTACGCCACCTGCAATCATCGAGCGCTTAAACCGCGAGATCAATGCTGTGCTGCTTGACCCTGAGCTCAAAGCCAAGCTCGTTCAACAGGCAATCGAGATTGAAGGCAGCACACCCCAGGCGCTCGCTGCCTTTGTGGATGGTGAAATCGCTAAATGGGCGACCGTGATCAAAGCCAGTAATATTCAGCGCGAATAAAGCATTACTAGCGAGATCTCTGCCCCTTGGCAGGCACCTTTTTGACTGTCAAGCCCGCGCAAACCTTGTCGGATCGCGCCATAACAGCAACGGGGGCAACACCAGCAACCAGGCGATACGAGCTTGATAACGGTGGTGAGGTTTAGAGAGCGCCCCAGTGGCAAAGGCGTTGGCGACGACGCCTAGCCAAAGCATCAAAATAAAACTAACGACGACTTTAGTATGCTGCTGAGCAAACTCTGCACTCGCGCGCTCAGAGGCGTCTTGTACGCGAGTGTGCGCATGACCAAGAGCCACGCCGCGCTTACGCCACGCAACGAACAAAACATAAAGTCCAAACAGCACCGCACAATAAAATACCCCGACGCTCACACGACTAAACCAAACGGCATCTGCAGCGAGCGTATCTTTCATTTGCCGTGACACGTTCAGGCGTTTAAGCTCTTGCGCTGCAAAATACTGACGAACACTTTTAGCAACCGTCACATCTAAGTGATCAGGATGCAGGGTGTCGCCCAGCTGAATCAGCCACAGCTGCTCAGCCATATTTTTCAAACCAGACAGCAAGACCGGCCAAGGCCTAGTGAGTAATACATAGGACACAATCTCTGAGGCTTCTGGTGCCAGACCGATCGGTCCACCAGGATGACTCCAGACAGGGCCTTTTCCATTCCATAAAAAATCATCGCTGTCTGTTGGTAAGCGATCGACCCAGGCGCAGAGGTACCAGTTTTTTTGCTCACAATATTTTTCAAGGATCTCTTTGGTGTTGCCATCGCCCGACAACCGAGCGAGCATAAAGACCGAACCGTGTGGCGAGATCGTTGCTTTTTGAAACGCATAGAGATTGGTACCAAGCAAAATGACAAGGGCACCCACCAAGGGCAAGGCAGCAATACTTAGACGACGCCAATTCAGGCACAGCACACCAAACACACACGCGGCGGCAATCACAAGATGTGAGAGATGAACCGCGATCGCCAAGGCACCAAGCAGCACCAACCAAGCCACCTCAACGCGCTTCAAGTGCGTCGAAAATCCTAATAAAAAAATACACAACACTGCCATGGCCCCAAAAATATCCGGCATCAAAAAACTCACGAACCACGGGGCTGTACTGAATAACGCAAGCGCCCCGCAGGTCAGCAGATGGCGCTTAGCCACGGGTGAGGCAGTCAGCTTGACCAGACGTTGGGGGGAATAGGCTGCAGGGGCGAGCTTTGGCTCGGACGTCACGGCAACAATCACCAACCAGAGCAAGTGCGACAACAACAACGCCTGCGCAAGGACAACAAGCCAAAGCGTTTGCCATGCATGAAATAAAAGAATAAGAGGCCCATAAACAAAAGGCTTATCCCAATTCATAAAGCCAGCCACCGGCTGCGAGATGAACACATGCGAGTCGCTAAAGACCAGCGGATAGCCGTTATAAATTGCTGGCCAGATCAAAAACAACCCACCGATCACAACGCAACAAGTCTGGACATATTTTGAATTCAATTCAGCACCAAACACTTTTTTTCAATATGATAAGGAAAGATTGCTACCGTAGATGTACTAGATCACTCAAAAAAGATGTACTAATTTATAATACTAAGATATACTATGCCATATTGAGGTGATTTATAGATGCCACTCCCACGATCAATCCCTTCAGGCCAAACGCAGTTTACTGCGCAGCGCTATCGAACCTTACTCGAGCAACGTGGGCAGCGCGTACCCACGAGTTTAAAAAAACTCGCCGCTCAAGTTGATGCTCAACCTGACTCGCTGTTGGCACAAATTCAGCTGCTTGAACGCGCAAACCTCACCACTCAGGCCGATTACCTCACCATTCGTACAGCCGCACGCCTCAGGGTATTAAGAGGCTCGGGGCAAAAAGAAGCACGCACGGCCTACGGCAAAGTCGAAGCCGACCGACAACGCCTGAAACGCACCCAACAAAAGCTTCAAGGCACTCGGGTGCAAGAGCAAGCGGTACACGCCTGGGCGAACGGTGGGCGCTTTGCGGTGTACTCAGCCGTCATGAACGAGTTGCCCCCTGACCAAGTCATTTTGGCGGATCAGCTTTTGATGGATCTGATGAATAAGCAGCCCTACCTTGAGGCTGCGCAATATCAACTCATGCTTTCGTTGGCACTCAAATCAACTTAAGTTGCCGCCAGCGCTAGGCATCACGCTGCGGCTTCGTTTCAGGCCAGCGCGGCACATACCGCTGCGAATGCATTTGAGGCAAGCGCACACCGTCTGAGCAGTCGAGCTAACCGACGGGTAAGCTGAACCGCA
Organism: Alcaligenaceae bacterium; assembly: GCA_037146575.1. Taxonomy (GTDB): domain Bacteria; phylum Pseudomonadota; class Gammaproteobacteria; order Burkholderiales; family Burkholderiaceae_B; genus Zwartia. The sequence goes on from JBAWWV010000048.1 coordinate 14,489, forward strand.
ATCGCTACACCAAGCGTACCATCCAGCCATGACGATCAGGTAAACGCCCTGACTGAATATCGGTAAGCTCTTGCCGCAGAGACATGGTGAGCTTTCCGGCCGACGCGTTTTCGTCACCTGCAATAAAGCCACGTCCCTTCAGTGCTGCGATCGGCGTTACCACCGCCGCTGTTCCGCAGGCAAACGCTTCTGTCACTTCGCCTGAAGCGATGCCATCGCGCCACTCGTCAATGGTAATTTTTCGCTCTTGAACCTGGTGGCCGCGGTCGCGAGCAAGTTGAATAATACTCATGCGCGTGACACCTTCAAGAATGCTACCGGTCAACTCGGGTGTCACCAGCGTGCCATCCTTGAGCACCAAGAATACGTTCATACCACCAAGTTCTTCAACGTACTTACCTTCTTGCGAATCTAAAAACAGCACCTGAGGACAACCGTTCTCGTAAGCTTCTTGCTGAGGCAACAACGAGGCCGCATAGTTACCGCCACACTTGGCAGCACCCGTACCACCATAGGCCGCACGCGCATGATCTTCAGCCAGCCAAATCATCACAGGCGCCACACCTTTTGCAAAATAAGGGCCGGCGGGGCTGGCGATGACGTAATAGGCCGCACGATGCGCCGAACGCACACCCAAAAAGCTTTCGTTGGCAATCATGAACGGGCGAATATACAAACTCATTTCGCCCGAACCTGGCACCCACATGGCATCTGCGTTGACTAGTTGCTTAATCGACTCAAGAAATAAATCCGTCGGTAGCGGCGGCAAGGCTAAACGCTTTGCCGAGCGCTGCATGCGCGCAGCATTTGCTTCAGGGCGGAAGGTCCAGATTGAACCATCGGGATGACGATAGGCTTTCAGGCCCTCAAAAATCTCTTGGGCGTAGTGCAGCACCGACGAGGCGGGGTCAAGCATCAACGGGCCGTAAGGCTTAAGCGCGGCATCATGCCAACCCCGCTCTAAGGTCCAATCAATTGATACCATGTGATCGGTAAAGTACTTACCAAACCCTGGGTTCGCGACGATCGCTTCGCGTTCGGCCGGAGGAGTGGGCTGAGAAGACTTTGTCGACTGAAAAGCAAGAGAAGATTGTGCGGTCATGGCAAGGTTCAAGTGATTGGGTATATGTTCACTTGATTATAGCCATGAGACTGACAATTACCTTAATCGCGCTCTTGCAAACGAAGCCTACGCTCTTGCTCTTCGCGACGGGTATCTTCGATTTCTTGCATCAAGCCGTCCATGTCAACAGGTGTCGTATCGGCCGCCACAAAGCCTGTCAGGGGCGTTTCGGGCGTTAAGGTGCCCGCGACATAATGCTGCCAGATTTCTTTGCCATAAGCCGTTGTCAGCAATTCGGGGGCAAACTGACCAAAATAAACGGCCAAATTTTGCACGTCGCGCGACAGCATGGCAGCGGCTTCGTTATTACCCGCGGCATCGACAGCCTGCGGTAAATCAATAATCACGGGTCCGCTGGCTGCCATCAAAATATTGTATTCAGAGAGGTCGCCATGAATCACACCGGCGCACAGCATGCGCACCACCTGATGAATCAAATACGCGTGATGCTCAAGCGCAGACTCTGCAGTGAGCTCAATGTCGTTCAGGCGGGGTGCGACTTGACCGTCAGCGTCTGTGACAAGCTCCATTAACAAGACGCCGTCGGTACAAATATAGGGCTGGGGCACCCGCACTCCAGCATTGGCCAAGCGAAACAACGCATCGACCTCGGCGTTCTGCCAGGCTTCTTCTTGCATTTGACGGCCGTATCGCGTGCCTTTTTCCATGGCGCGAGCCTGACGGCTATTTTTAACTTTGCGGCCTTCGGTGTAAGACACCGCATTCTTGAAGCTGCGCTGCTTGGCGTCTTTGTACACTTTGGCACAACGCACAGAGTCGCCACACCGCACCACGTAAACGGTGGCTTCTTTGCCGCTCATCAGTTGACTGAGCACCTCGTCGACTAGGCCTTCTTCTACCAAAGGTGCAAGGCGTTGCGGGACTTTCAATGACTGCTCCGTAAAAGCTTGCCTCTCAGGAAACAGGAGGACGTCAACGGGGCTCCAGACCAAGCAAGTACCGACACTGTACTCGATTGAGCGAAAAGCCCCATCTCGGCCGCCACGCGCTAGCCGCGCCAGCGGCGATGCCAACTCGGCCGGTATACCGGGTACCTCGCCACTGGCACCACAACTGTCGGTACAGGCGCCACATAAACAGGCGAATACGAATGGCCGGAGCCATACCCATAGCCATAACCATACGCACCAGATTGAGGGCCGTAGGCTACACAGCCCGTTAGCAAACAAAACACCCCAACAACCATACCGCGCAAGGTTCTCATTGACTGACTCCTATATCTAGTTGAACACAGCCCTAGATTAGGGCCGTTGTTCAACTAGCGTAAGGGGTGCAGCCAGTGCAAGCTGTTTCGATTGATTTCAGGTGTTTTCAACGGGTTGTCTAGGTACTACCGAGATCCCAGCGCAGCCTCGACCGCGAGCGCCACGGCCGCCAGAGCGGCGTCGTCGCCTCTGACCGACGACAGCATTAAACCAACCGCCTGTTCACCGGCTACGTGGCATGGCAAGCTAAACGAGCAACCGTCCAAAAAGTTAAAGGCAAAGGTATTGCGCAACATTTGTCCGTTGGCCTTGAAGAAAGCGTCATCCGAGGCCTCGAGTTTGGCGATCTCTGGCGCAATAATTGGCGTAGTTGGGCAAAGCACCGCATCAAACCCTTCGAGCGCTCGTTCAACTCTTGCAATCCAGTCCAGCCGATTGTCCAGCAGCGCAAGATATTGCTGCGCGGTCACAGGTGCCCCAAGGGCAACGCGAACCGCTACGCGGCGATCAAAGCCTTCTTTGGACTTGGCCAAACGCGCATGATGCACCGCATAGGCTTCAATCGGAGACAACCCCCCAGGAGTATTAAGTTTAGGGATTTCAGCTAATTCAACCAGCGGGATCTCAATGATCTGAGCCCCTGCAGCCGACAGCATCGAGACGCTGCGCGCAAAGGCCTTTGCCACGATGTCAACCAAGCCGTCTAGCAAGGTCGTCTGCGGCAGCGCAAAACGCATGTCGTTGCAGTCCATGGTGTAAGGCACGATGAGTTGTGGCACGACTTCGCCGCTAGTTTTTTTGACCTGCATCCAAAACGGCAGATCGTCACCGTAGTAGTCACTGTCGTATTCAAAGCCACCATGTTCTGCGACCAAACGATGGGTATTGGGGCTGTCGCGGCCGGTGTACCAACCAGCGCCATGGATAGAGTTGCCGTGCGTGGTCTTGGTTAAGTGCGAAAGGATCTCGATGCCTTTTTGCATGTGCGCACGT
>JBAWWV010000049.1:0-17642 GCA_037146575.1 Alcaligenaceae bacterium
GTCTGGGGACGCTTGTTTTGATGGTACAGCGCCCAATCTGAATGACGCGCCATTTCAATCGCCTTGATACGCTTTAAATCAGGCGCATGTTTACGACGAATTTCAAGCGCACAATCAATCGCGTTATGAATGGGGCGTGCGCACGAATACGGCTTGAATTCAATATCTAATTGATACGGTTGTGAAAAGTCTTTCACTAACTGTGAAGGATCGCTTTTATCTGTGAAGGCCGCCAAAAAGCCGCGCTCGCCTTCAAAAATTGTTGCCGCACCGGTAAAGCCAAGGCCAGCCATCGTGGCAGCTGTCACACCATTGCGTGCAGCGGGCCCAGGATTAAAGCGCTTTTGCATTGACGGGCCATACATCTCCATCAAGCCAGAGGCTGACGCGCCTGCCATGCCTAGGGCTGACACAATTTGCTCTTCAGACAAGCCTTGCAACTTTGCCGCAGCAATCGTGGCACCAAAGACGCCTGTTGTCGGCGTGGTGTGAAACCCACGGTTACGCAGGGATGAGTTTGCGGCTTTGCTCAAACGCTCCATCATCTCGCAGCCAGCGGCCAATGCCGTTAACAAGTCTTTGCCGCTCGCCCCCACTTGCTCGGCCGTAGCCAGCGCTGACGAATACACCGGTGGGCTGAAGTGAAACAGCGCCAGGACATCAATGTCGTCAAGCTCAATGCTATGTGAAGAAATCGCATTGGCAAAAGCGGCTTGCATTGCGGGGACGCGAGCATCACCACCAATCAGTGTCGACTCGGTGTGGCCGCCGGTGACCGCGGCAAACTTACGGGCAACCTGACCACTTTCACTTTGGCTACCCGAGATAGCCACGCCCAGATAATCAAGCAATAAACGCTTGACTGATTTTTTTGTCGCCTCAGTCAAATGCGCATAGTCAAATTTTTTGAAGTGTGCGGCGAGTTGATCGGCCAAAGTATTCGAAGATGCTGAAGTGTGTTTCATTTTATTTCAGGACATGCCTGCTCAAAGATTAAAAGTTAAAAACGTAGCGATTAAATATTAAAAATATATAACCAAGAACTAAAAACTCAATGCCAAATAATTGACCGACGATTACTCTGTCAGAAAACAAGGCATGAAAAAATTTAAGTATTGCGCGCCGCCGCCAAGAGACCAAAAAGCTCAGAGGTATCCTCAAGGCGATCTAATTGCGCAATCAGTGCAATGGTGCGTTCAATATTTTTTGCACTTAGGCAGGACTCGACCACGTTGCGAAACTTATAGACCACATCCTCGTGGGACAAAGGATTTTCAGGGCTGCCGCGTCGGTTCAGAATCTCATGCTGAAAAGTGCGGCCATCACGCGTCGTGACTTTCACGCGCGCAGCGTGCCGGTAGGCGGCGCCCATGGCTTCGATTTCACGATCGATACTCGCCTCGATACGTGTGATGAAATCCATAATCTTCGGATCAGCCAAGCGGTTTTCAGCGTATTGCGCCACAAACGCCTTGCCATCAAAGCCGATGACGGCGATGCCATAAAACAAATTCATCTGTGCAGCAGTCACGCCTTGCGCCTTGTATTCCCAAGCGCAATGTGTGTAAGTCATCGGACTCATTCCGATTTCAACTTTGCTCAGATCATCAGGCTTTAACTGATGCGTGTTGAGCAGATATGCAAAGGCATCCAAAGCCGAGTGGATACTCGTCACACAGGCGTGTGGCTTGTAGCCTACCTTGCCAGTCTCCCAGACCACGCCAAGATCCTCAGTCAAACGACTGGCATTGGGCTTGTCAGAATAGGAACTGAGGTAACCGCCATAGCCGGCCTCAAGGACGTCACTAATCCCGGTGAAATCGCGCTGAGCGAGATAGGCCGAATAGACTCCGCTTTGCGCCGCACGACCCGAATGAAAGCGCTTCACCATGGCACCCTCTTGGGCCGCCATCAAGCCACCGGCTTGTGAACCGACAATACCAAGCGCGTGCTGCATACGAGGAGCGTTGAGTTTCAGCATTTTGGCTGCAGAGGCCGCAGCCACAAACGCACCCGAAGTGCCTTGTGGATGAAAGCCACGGAAGAACAGGCCCATCGTCGCTGCATTGCCCACACGCGTACCGATTTCATAGCCCGTAGTCATCGCAGTTAACAGTGTTTTGCCACTCGCACCACCCGTCTGCTCGGCTAACGCCACTACGACGGGCGTTGCAATCGAACCCGCATGAACAATCGATTCTTTATGAATGTCGTCGAGCTCAAACGCATGACCCGCTGTTGAATTGATCAACACGGCGCCAGCAACTGAGGTTTTTTTACCTGTGCCAAAAATCGAAGCCACTGGGCGAGCATCCTCAGCTTCGATCATGGCTTGCACGCGCTGCGTCCAGGGCAAGGTTGCCCCAAATAAACAACAACCAACGCTGTCTAAAAAACTGGTCTTCATTCGGTCAATCACGGCTGCGGGGATCATTGCGTAGTCAATGCCGGCAGCAAACTCAGCAAGTTTTTGCGTCGCACCGGGTAATAAAGATTGAGGGTGGCTATCCATAGTCTCGTTTTGAATCGTTGAAAAATGAAAATGACAAACGTCTTGGGTCTAAAAATAATGAAGAAATATCTTGACTTAAAAAATTAAAGCTTACTATGCACTGCAGTACAAAATACTGACACCCGAGCGAAACTAGGCAGTCGAACTTGAGCAATACTCAGCGTACTCAGCACGCTTTATTCGGCCTTAAGTCCGGCTTGCTTTACAATCGCACTCCACTTCGTGACCTCACCCGCAACCAATGCCCCCCAGTCCTCAGGCGTATTAGGCCCGCTCACCGGATCAAAGCCCACCTCGATCATCTGCTTAATAAAAATCGGATCTTTGACAATGGCAACGATCTCGCGATTCAAGCGCGCAATAATGGGCTTGGGTGTTGCCACCGGCGCATACACACCACTCCATTGCAGGGTTTGAAAGCCTGGCACACCAGCCTCTGCAATCGTTGGAAACTCGGGCAAAGAGCTTGAGCGATGGTCATCGCCGATACCCAACACCCTCAAAGTTCCGGCCCGTACATGCGGCAATGGCGCCGCAGCACCACTCATCGATAATTCAACCTGACCACCGAGCAAGTCATTGAGCATGGGCCCTGAACCACGGTAAGGCACATGCACAATATCTGTTTTGGTCAGTATTTTGAAAAGCTCCATGGGCAATGCGTTGGCATTTGAACTTGCACCGTAAGAGAGCTTTCCTGGATGCGCTTGCGCATACTCAATCAGTTGTTGCACAGACTGTATCGGCACCTTGGCGTTAACAAGCAACAACACCTGTTGGTTTGCTGTTTGAGCAATTGGCGTCAAATCGCGCACAGAGTGATACGCCATTTTTTTACCAAAGGCGACGTTGTAGGCTTGGCTTGTGCCGTCGATCAGCAGAGTGTAGCCATCGGGCGCCGCCTTAGCGACAAGGTCGGTGCCAATACTGCCATCAGATCCAGGGCGATTTTCGATGACAACCGACACCCCCAAGGCGTCAGACAGTCGTCGGCCGAGCATGCGCCCTAAAATATCAGTGCCACCACCCGGCGTGTAAGGCACAACCAGTTTGATAGGTTTAGCCGGCCACGCCGCCTCTTGGGCGTGTCCAGTCAGACACACCAAAGAGACCACACAGGCCATTAAAATTTTGAGACTCATACGTTATTGAGTCTCGTAGGCGCGGCGCTTCGCATCGATACCCTCAGTTACTCAATGACCGTACCAGACGCCTTGATCAAGGCTGCCCATTTTTTGTATTCTGAATCTAAAAAAACTTTGGCTTTTGCTGAGTCGCCATTGATGATGTTCACCCCAGCGGCTTGAACTTTGTCGCGTAACTCTGGAATTTGCAAGACGTTCGCAAGTTGCGTTTGCATATAAGACACCACATTAGCGGGCAAATTTGCCGGGCCTAGCACCATGTACCAGGTCGTTGAGGCGTAGCCTTTAACGCCCGCCTCTTCAATGGTAGGCATGTCCGGCGCGATGGTCGAACGCGTGACACCTGTCTGACCCAAGGCAATCACACGACCATCCCGCACATAAGGCATGCTTTCTGAAATTGGCAACATCGTCACGTCGACTTCGCCCGACATCACATCCACCAAGGCTGGGCCACCGCCACGATAAGGAATATGCAAATATTGCATGCCAGTCATATGACGCAACACGTCCATCGCTAAGTGTGATGAACTGCCGTTACCTGAACTTGCAAAGCGAATCGCATCTGGCTTTGTCTTGCCCATCGCAACTAAGTCATTGATGGACTTGATCGGCAACTTAGCATTTGCCAAGAGCACCAAAGGCGCTTCACCTATCAACGCAATTGGCGTGAAATCTTCAATCTTGAAATTCACTTTTTTGTATAAACTTGGGTTAATCGCGATACCTGGCGTACTAAAGAGCAGTGTGTAACCATCCGCCTTGGCTGACGCGGTTGCAGCAAACGCTAGGTTACCCCCCGCGCCTGTGCGATTTTCAACAACGAATTGTTTGCCCGTGACATCGCTTAGCTTTTGCATGATCAAGCGACCGACGATGTCGGCACTACCACCAGGTGGAAAGCCAACCATCACCTGCACCGAGCGTGCTGGATAGTCTTGCGCAGACACTGGCGCCAACAAACCAAAACAAAATAGCGCAGCAACCGAGAGAAAAGTAAAACGTTTCATGGTACGCCTCTTTAATAGTTGAATATTTAAATAGTTGAGTCGCTAAATATTTGAAGAGTTGACTCTGATCAATTAATACGTCGGGTCTGCATCTAGCTGAACAGCAATCCCCTCAAGCGCCCTAGAGACAGCAGGATAGCGTTGCATCACTAACGGATCATGCCCGGGCACGATATGTTGCAGCGAACTCGCCAATTTTTCGAGTTTGCCGTAACCCTCAACGGCTTCTGCCACATTGAACATCGTCGTGAAAGCTCGTTTCTTTTCAAAGTGCTCGTAATAGTGACTGGTATCCGACGCCAACACGACCCAGCCACGGCGCGTCCAGACACGCACACATTGCACCCCATGGGTATGACCGCCAATACGATGAATCGATACCCCGGGTGCTAATTCAGCCTCGCCGGCATAAAAGCTGACACGATCTTTGTAAACCATGCGTACCATGCCAACGACCTCGTCGACTTCGTAGCCGTGATTGAACTGCTTATGGCGCATATGACGCCCTGTTGCATAGGCCATCTCATCATCTTGCAGATGAAACTGTGCAAGCGGAAAGCTATCGAACGTCCCAACATGGTCGTAGTGCAAATGCGTGATGATCACGTCTTTCACTTGATTGACGTCTACGCCAATTGCAGCAAGCCCTTCTGCCGGCGTACGTAAAAGTGTACGCCCGCGCTTGGCAGCCACTTCTGCACCAAAGCCCGTATCCACGACGAAGGTGTGCTGCGCGTTACGCACCACCCACACAAAATAATCCATCGGCATTGGGCCGTCGTGAGGATCCCCACCAATAAAGTGATTTTTGCGCTGTGCCTCGCGTGTGGCGTAACGTACAGCAAACACTTCATACATCGGCAAACCGCTTGGGTTGCCAGCCTGACTCTTGGTCATACCGTTCTTCCAGAAAAAGGTTGTTGATCAATCCCGAGGGCCACCATCCAGCCATCTCGAATCGCAGATAAAAAATCACCCGGTGCATGACAGTCACCGACCCGTGCATAGGGGACGCCGACTTCTTCAATCGCTGCAACGACATCGATATTTGAGCGCGGTCCATTCGCAAAAATCAGTACTTGCCCAATGGCTAGTTGGGTTGGAGCCGCCTGATCAATCTTGACCGTCAGATGCCGTTCACTCAAACTCTCGATGCGACATTTTGTAATGACGCGTACGCCGGCAGCTGCAATTCTTTCAAGCAGTTCAAACTTATTGTTGCGCGCCATGCCGTTTGCCGCAGTCGCTTGCATTTCTAGCACTTGAATATCGCAACCTTTCAGGCGCAACAGATCTGCGACCTCAACGCCAACCATACCACCGCCTATGACAGTCACCGACATGCCTGGCGCTACGCGCTCTGGAGTCGTAAACACATCCCAAGCGTGCATCACTGCGATATCACTAGCGAGAGACCGGGTATCGAGGGGAGCCTCTCTAGGCACACAGCCCGTTGCCACCACGACAAAGTCGGGTTTAAACGCCTTGATCATTACCGCGTCTGCATCAATGCCACATTTAACAGGCACCTTCATCTCCATCAACTGTGACCAGCGGTAATCCCACACCGGCTGAACCTCAGTCTTGTCGGGTGCTGCCACAGCCAAATGGATTTGACCGCCCACACGCTGTGCTTTTTCCCAAATCTCAACTTCGTGACCACGCCCACGTGCGACCCGCGCGGCTTCAATGCCAGCGACGCCCGCCCCCAACACCAAGACTCGCTTGCGAGGGGTTTTTGGAGGTGCGAATAATTGCGGTTCGGCAAATTCGAGGGCTTCGAATTCTGTGCCGACCATTGGGTTTTGTACACACGACACATCTTTTTCAAGCGTTAAGCGTTCAAAACAGACGTTGCAGGCAATACATTCGCGTATGGGTGCCTTGACCTCGCCAAACGATTTAAGTGCCCAATGCGGATCCGCATACAACGCTCGCCCCACTGAAACAAAATCAGCGCTACCGCTGGCTAGTACCGCTTCAGCGTCGGCTGGAGTCACGATACGACCGGCCACAAAGACCGGCACCTTCACGGCCTCTTTGATCGGCTTGGCCACTGGGGCCAGACAACCCCGTGCAAACGAAGGTGGTTGGATGCAATACTTTGACAATTGGGGGCTTTCATTGCTGCCGCCCGACAAGTCAATCGCATCAGCACCCGCCTGCTCAACTGCCTGAGCCAGGGCAATGATCTCGTCTTGCGTATAGCCACCTTCGACAAACTCGCTGGCGCTTAAACGTACGACCAAGCACAAATCAGGCAACGCTTGTCTGACCCGATCAATCGTTTCAAGCAGCATTCGCATGCGGTTTTGCAAACTGCCGCCGTACTGGTCGGTGCGTTGGTTGACCCGCTCAGTAAAGAACTGTTGAAACAAATAACCATTACCTGCATGAATTTCGACACCGTCATAGCCCGCAAGCCAAAGGCGTCTGGCTGCCGCGACAAACAAGCCCTGCAGCTCGTGAATCTCGGATACGCGCAGCGCACGCACCGCGTCGCCCGTGTTGGGATTGATCCAGTCACTGGGGCCAACAGGCTCCATATTGAGCACAGCCCGACGCAGCAAGGCACCGCGGTGGTTAATTTGACCGAACACATGACTGCCGTGATCTTTGATGCCCTGCACCAATCGGGCCAAACCCGGAATAAAGCGGTCGTGATAACAACACAACGAATTGTGGTGCGAGCGCGCAGCCTCGGTCACGATCATGGCCTCAGTCATGATCATGGCAACCCCACCGCGAGCACGCTCAGCGTAGTACTCGCAGTCGCGCTGGGTCGACAGGCCGTCAGTGGTACTGTAGTTGGTCCCCATCGGCGCCATCACGATGCGGTTTTTTAAACGTAGATTGCCGATCTGGCCCGGTTGTTGCAACAACATAAATTACCCTCTCGCCTCGCCTGGATAGGCGCGACGTTGTCTCTGCCCCGAAAAACGGAGCCTGTTATCGATCTTCAGGCAGTATGCTAACTACTGATTATTTATAGGTCAATCCGGTAAAATGAAAAACAATACTGAATTGCAGTCAATAATAGGGCTTTCACCATGCGAAATCTCAACGCCTTACTGGTTTTCGCCAAAGTCGCAGAGACGCGCAGCTTTACCGTTGCAGCGCAGCGCTTAGGGCTCACCGCTTCGGCCATCAGCAAGTCCGTCGCACGACTCGAACAAGAGCTAGGCGTCAAGCTACTCCAGCGTTCAACACGCTTAGTCAGTTTGACGGATGAAGGTTCAAGCTTTTACGAACGCTGCCGTAATATTTTGGCCGAACTCGACGACGCAGAAAGCGCCGTCACCATGAGTAACGCCACGCCAAAGGGTCGTCTGCGCATTCAAATGCCGGTCGGCTTTGGCAGACGCGTCATCGCACCAAAACTTTGGGCCTTCACGCAGCAACATCCAGAACTGGTAGTGGACGTTGAGTTAAGCGATCGCGTGGTTGATCTTGCCTATGAAGGCATCGATGCCGCGATTCAGATTGGCCCAGTGAGCGATTCGCGTGTGGTGGCGCGCAAGCTTTGCCGCTTAAGCTTCGCCGCCTGCGCCTCACCAGAGTATTTAGCCACGCACGGCGAACCAACGACCCCAGAAGAGCTTCAAACGCATCAATGCCTCGCGTACTTGCTACCCATGACGGGGGGCCACCGCGAATGGCAATTTGCCAAAGACGGGCAAAATTTTTCAAAATCATTTTCGGGCGCCTTAAACATCAATAATGCAGAATCTTTGCTTGAGGCTGCAGTCGCTGGCGCTGGGATTACCATGATCAGTAACTTCATTGCGGCAGACGCATTAAAAAGTGGAAAACTTAAGACTATCTTGCCGGATTACGTCGTCGAGGGCCCCGAGGTATTCGTAGTGTATTTGCCACGAAGTAATCTTTCGGCGAAAGTAAAGGCCTTTGTTGAATTTTTAACCCTGACTGTTGAAGGTATCGAACGCACATGACAACCCCTATAACCACACTCAAACTCATGTCAACGATGGCGTTGCGCAGCGTTCTCAATGACGTCATCCCTGATTTTGAAAAACAAGCGGGTATCACCGTTGAGATCAAATATGGTGCCACTGCAAAATTAAGCGAACGAATTCGCGGCGGCGCCCGCGGCGATCTCTTGATAGCCGTTGCGGGTTCAATTAACGAACTCGAAGCCGAACAGATTTTGCAGCAAGGATCTCGGGTCGATCTCGTCACCTCGGATGTCGCCATGGCCGTTAAGCTTGGTGCACCGGTCCCTGACATCTCAACGCAAGAGGCATTCATTGCAACCTTACGCGCTGCGCGTTCATTCGCCTATTCTAAACAGGGGGCAAGCGGGATGTACTTCGCAAGCCTGCTCAAGCGCCTTGGAATAGACGAAGAACTCCGCGCCAAGGCAACGGTCTTGGCAGAGGGGCTAACGGGCGAACCTGTGGCCCGTGGTGAGATTGAACTCGCGGTGCAGCAAATGAGTGAACTGATGCAGGTATCAGGGATCAATATCTTTGCCAAGCTACCCCCTGCAGTCCAACAATCAACAACGTTTTCACTTGGCATATTTAAAGACCCAACCAAGCGCGACGTGATCAGCGCCTTCACTGCGTTTATGCTCACACCGGCGGTCACAGCGGTATACAAGCGTCAAGGTTTAGACCCAATCACACCTGTTAAGGGTTAGGGCTACTCACACACGTCAAGGTTTAGATTCAATCACACTTCAATCGATAAGAGCCACTTTCATGACCAATGCCTTGCATGACTTAACAATAGCGCAGGTCGCAGAACTGCTGCGCACCCGCAAGCTCTCACCACTTGAATATGTCAATCATCAAATTGCACGCATCGAAACCTTTGATGTGCAACTCAGTGCGTTCATCACACCCACTTTTGACTTAGCGCGCCAACAAGCCCAAACGGCTGAAGCCCAGATCATGGCGGGCGACTATCGTGGGCCCATGCATGGCGTGCCCTTTGGGGCAAAGGATATCTACGAAACTGCGGGTATTCTGACCACTGGTGGCTCACGCACAGCGCAGCACTATGTGCCCACCAAAGACGCCACGGTAGTGTCCAAGCTTTACCAGGCTGGTGCAGTGTTGATGGGCAAACTCAACACACACGAATTTGCGCATGGTGGGCCCTCACTTAATCTACCCTGGCCACCAGTACGTAACCCTTGGGGCCTTGATCGGTTCAGTGGCGGATCATCGAGCGGCTCAGGCGCAGCGGTTGCGGCAGGGTTAGTGCCTGCTGCGTTAGGGACCGACACAGGGGGCTCGATTCGAGGCCCGGCCTCGTTATGCGGGATTGCAGGCTTTATGCCTAGCTCGGGGCTGGTGAGCCGTACGGGTGTCATGCCTAATTCCTTTACCTTCGATCACTGTGGCCCGATGGCCTGGACGGTCGAAGACTGTGCACTCATGTTGCAATCCATGGCGGGACATGACCCCAAAGACGGCAACAGCTTTGAACAACCCATCCAAGATTACAAGTCTCAGTTGGCCGGCGGAGTCAAAGGACTGCGCATCGGTGTGCTGCGCCACTGGTGGGAAGAAGAAAACCCTGCCAATCCTGAACATCTGCAAGCACTCGAACGGGCCATCGATACCTTCAAACAGTTAGGCGCACACGTTGCAGACTGCCGAGTGCGTTCGATGCAAGACTATATGGATGTCAAAGTCGTTATCGCTGAGACAGAAATCTTTGCTGTGCATCAGCATAATCTGATCAGTCGACCGGGTGACTTTGGGCACGATTTCTTGAGTCGAATCCTACCCGCCTCGCTGTTTCAATCTGTTGATTACTTGGCAGCGACACGCGAACATCGGCGGATGATCAACGAGATGCAACCCATTTATGAAAAATTTGATTTGCTCTTGATGCCCACCTTCGGTCCGGCCAGCCCAATTTCAGCGCATCGCCCCATCACCTTTTGGCAACGGGGCAATTCACAGGTGCTAGCCAATGTCTCAGGAGGCCCTGCGCTTGCTGTGTGTTGCGGGTTTAACACCGCTGGGCTGCCCATGGGCTTGCAACTCGTCGGGGCCCCGCAGGCCGATGCTTTAGTCTTGCGTGCTGGTCATACGTTTGAATTGGCTGCCGGCTTGCGCGCAAAACGCCCAACACTTGTTGCGGGCAACCAGGCGCCTGTACTCGCACCGCAAAACTTAACACCAGATACCTCGGGCTGTGATGCTGCCACGCGCGAGCTTGCCCTGCGCATGGCAAAAAATGCTGGGCTTAAGCTTAACGAGGCGCAGACCGAAATCTTGCTTGAAGCTGCGCCTTATGCGTTCGCGATGACTCAGCGACTGCGCAAAAATCGAAACTGGTTTGAGGAGCCCGCAAATGTTTTCAGAACCTAAACCACTCAATCCCGAAGCGAATGCGCCTCTTTAACCGATATCCTTGATCTCCAATTTGGATCCACATAAAAACTTAAGAGACACCGTCATGATCAATCTTAAAAGCCGCCTCCAGCAACCTGAAATTTTATTGGCGCCAGGCGTGTATGACGCTTTATCGGCCTTGATGGCAGAGCAAGCAGGGTTTGAGGCTGTATATATCTCTGGCGCCTCGGTCGCCTACACGACGCTCGGGCGTTCTGATGTGGGGCTCACGACCTTTACCGAGGTCAATGAAAAAATCGTACAGATGCGTGATCGCATCAGCCTACCCATCATCGTAGACGCCGACACGGGCTTTGGTAATGCCTTGAATACCGAACGTACGGTGCGTGGCTTTGAGCGCAACGGCGCAAATATTATTCAGCTTGAGGATCAAAGTTTTCCTAAGCGTTGTGGTCATCTTGATGGCAAAACGGTAGTCTCGACTGCTGAAATGGTTGGCAAGATCAAAGCGGCCGTTAACTCGCGCCACAGCGCTGACACCTTGATCATGGCACGCACCGATGCCGTCGCCGTAGAAGGTTTTGAGCAAGCGCTCGAACGTGCTGAACATTACCTGGCAGCGGGTGCCGATATTTTGTTTATTGAGGCCGTGCGCAGCGACGAACAAATGCGTATCGTCAACGAGCGTTTTAAAGGTCGCGCACCTTTGCTGGCGAATATGGTCGAAGGCGGTAAAACACCGGTGAAGTCAACCTCCGTTTTACAAGAGCTTGGCTACTCGATCGCAATCTTTCCGGGTGGTACGGTGCGCTCAGTGGCAATGACCTTACAAGCTTACTTTGCAGAATTGAAAGCCACAGGCAGCACAGACGGCTTTCGCGACAAAATGTTTAACTTTGACGGCTTAAATAGTTTGATCGGTACGCCTGAACTTTTGGCGCGCGGCAAGCGCTACGAAAGTGGTGGCGAATAGCAAAAAAAATAATTTTGACTTTTGAATTTTGAATGGAAACCCGTATGAAAACGTATCGCATCGCCACGATTCCCGGTGACGGCATTGGTAAAGAAGTTGTCCCTGAAGGACAAAAAGTACTAGAAGCCCTTGCACGGCAAAATCCTGCATTGAAGTTTGAATTTGAAAACTTCGATTGGGGTGGCGACTACTACCGCAAACACGGCATGATGATGCCTGAAGATGGCCTCGACCCTTTACGCAATAAAGATGCGATTTTGTTTGGCTCGGCGGGCGACCCACACATCCCTGATCACATCACGCTGTGGGGCCTTCGGCTAAAAATTTGCCAAGGCTTTGACCAGTATGCCAACGTGCGCCCTACCCGCATCTTGCCCGGCATTGATGCGCCGCTTAAGCGTTGCACGCCAGCTCAACTCGATTGGGTGATTGTGCGCGAAAACTCAGAGGGCGAGTACTCTGGTGTGGGTGGTCGTGCGCATCAAGGTCACCCGATCGAAGTCGCAACTGACGTTAGTATGATGACTCGCGCTGGCGTTGAACGCATCATGCGCTACGCCTTCAAACTGGCCCAATCGCGCCCACGCAAATTGCTGACCGTTGTCACGAAATCAAACGCACAACGCCACGCCATGGTGATGTGGGATGAGATTGCAGTACAGATTTCTAAAGAATTTCCGGATGTGACGTGGGATAAAGAATTGGTAGACGCCGCCACTGCGCGTATGGTCAATCGCCCCGCCACACTCGATACACTGGTGGCAACCAACCTACACGCCGATATTTTGAGCGATCTCGCGGCCGCCTTAGCGGGCAGTTTAGGCATTGCGCCAACCGGCAACATTGACCCTGAACGCCGCTACCCTTCGATGTTTGAGCCCATTCATGGCTCGGCTTTTGACATCATGGGCAAAGGGCTGGCAAACCCCATCGGCACGTTTTGGTCGGTGGTCATGCTGCTTGAGCATTTAGGTGAACAGGCCGCAGCCGATCGTTTGATGGCAGCGATTGAAGCGGTCACTGCCAACCCAAGACTGCACACTCGTGATTTAGGCGGCTTAGCCACGACCGCACAAGTGACCGCGGCAGTTTGCGAAAAAATCGCCTAAACAACACTAAGTACGTTAAGGCGTTGGTTGAATCTGCTGCAGATCAGCCACGCGCTTGGCGATTAGCATCGACCACTTGTTAAATGCTGCCTTGGCATAGCCCCAAGACTGAAAAGAACTCATGTACCCGTTGGCCCAAGTTTGGGCTGCCTGCGCGGCACCAGCATTGAGTTCTGCTGCATATTTACGCCCAATCTCAGTATCGCGACACTCGGCCAAGACTGCGCCACTTACACCATCGCGAAATTGCATCTCCATACCCGTTTCACCCAAATAGGGTGTCGAACCAGCGGGTCGCCCAGTCACCTTGCCCGAACTTGCCTCAGCAATAAAGGCATAGGGGATCAAGGTACCCGCAACGCTTCCAGGCACAGAGGTCGGCACCAAATCCGTCAGGGCAATCCGCAGCACCGCCACACCGGCTCCGGCCTGCGCGACAATCGGCATCTGAGTTTTAAACGTGTCCTGTAGGGTTTGATAAAAATAATCAGTCAGTTGCTTCAAATCCGCTGGATCGATAATAGGTACCTTGCCGTCTTTCGAGTCTTTCGGTGCAACCAAAGACACAACGATCGGTGTGATCTGAATCTTTGTATATTTTTTTGGATCAAACCGCAGATCTCGCCAACACTCGATCCCTTGCATTGCGGCGACTGGCTTGAGTTTGGCGTAATTGGTTAAAAAACCACTTTGTGTCAGGCGCGCAGAATCGATCGCCGTGACATTTTCGCCTGAACCTAACGCCGAGTCGTAGGCTTTGCAGCCCAACAACCCTGACACCAGAAGCGCGACCAAACTTGCACGGGTCAATAACCGATCACGGGAAGACAACTGCTTTGCTTTGCGCATCTTATTTCGCCTTACCCATGACATAGTCTGGCAACACCGTGACCACCTCAGGAAAGATTGTGATGATGACGATACAAATGACTAAACAGATAAAAAACGGAATCGCGGCTCGCGCGATCGTATTGCTGTCTTTACCAGTCATATTTTGCAATACAAACAAGTTAAAACCAACGGGCGGCGTGACCTCTGCGATCTCAACTAACAAGACGATAAAGATTCCAAACCAGATCAGATCAAAGCCCGCTTTTTGAATCATCGGCAGCACGACTGCTGCGGTTAGCACAATCATGCTGATGCCATCAAGCGCCGTCCCTAAAATCAGATAAACCACAACCAAGCAACCGATCAGCGCGTAGGGCGATAGTTGCATGGCATTGACCCATTCGGCTAATTCGCGAGGGACACCCGTGAACGCCATCGTTTTGGTCAAGAACGCAGCACCAGCCAGAATAATCATGATCATGCAGCTGGTACGCGTGGTACCCATCAGACCTTCCCAAAAGTTTTTCCAGGTCAGCGAACGACTATAGGCAGCAATCGCCAACGAGCCAAAGACCCCGTAGGCAGCGCATTCAGTGGCTGTGGCATAGCCCGCCACGAGCACCCAAACGATAAAGATTATCAATAGCGCACAAGGAATTAAGTTGCCGCTTTTACGCACCTTCTCAAGAAAGCTTGAAGGGGGATCCGCTGCAGGAACTTTTGATGGGTTGCGAATCGACCACCACGCGATGTAGCCCATAAACAGCGCCATCAAAATCGCAGAAGGAATGAATCCGGCCAGAAAGATTCGGATGATCGAGGCATCGGCAGCAACCGCATAGACCACCATCGTGATCGAAGGCGGAATCAAAATCCCCAACGTACCAGAGGTGGCTAGCGCGCCCAACGCGAGGTTTTCGTCGTAGCCACGTTTTTTCAACTCAGGCAGTGCCACTTTCGCGATGGTGGCACAGGTGGCTGCAGACGAGCCACTGACCGAACCAAAGATACCGCAGCCCAGCACCGTCGTGTGCATCAACCGGCCCGGTATCCGATTGAGCCACGGCCGCAAGCCTTCAAACATTTCTTCGCTTAACTTGGTTCTGAACAGGATTTCACCCATCCAGATAAACAGGGGTAAGGCCGCAAGCTCCCAAGACGCATTAGTCTCCCAAAATGCAGAGAACAAATTTTTACCAGGTTGTGTGTTAACAAAAAAAGCTTGCCCGACCCACCCGCAAATGGCGAGCGTCATGGCGATCCAGATGCCGCCAGATAAAAACAACAACATAATGATCAGTAAAAAAAGACCAATTCCGAGCGTTTCCATAAAGTATCTCTAAAAATTGCATGCTAGACATCAGCAGAAAAGTCACCCTTCGCATGCCGCTCTTCAACAGCTACAACATAGGTTGGACGATTGCCGCGAGCGACAATCACAAGTTCGTCGACAACCGCAATAAAAAATAACCAAGCACCTATCAGAAAAGACATTTGTGGAATCCACATCGGCATGGGCAAGAGCCCGCCGGCAACATCTTTAAAGACATAGCTTTCGTACGTAAACAAGGTCGCTGACCAAGCCAAATACCCAACCGCAACCGCAGCACAGGCAAGCGATACCAATTCAAAACGGTGGCGCGCCTTAGGTGCAAGTTTTTCGAGCAGCAAGGTGACACGCACGAAATCGCCGTGCTTAAAGGCATGCGCCATGGCCAAAAACGCAGCCGCTGCACACAGCCAGGCCACTACGTCATTGACCGCACCCGTTTTAACGCCAAACTCGCGTAGCACGCTTTGCCCAATCATCAAGGCGCAAATCGCGCACACACACAGAGCGGCAATGCCGCCCGCCACGAGGTACAGCGTATCAAGAAACTTTCTCATGGGGCGACATCACTTTGGTCTAAAGAATAAAAAATAAAATTACTTAGCAGGCACAAGCTTGCGGTACTCAGCAACCATTGCTGCGCCTTGCGCGCCAGCTTTCTTTTCCCAGTCTGCGGCCATCGTTGCGCCGATTTTGTTGAACTCAGCCAAAAATGTGGCAGACGGCGGTGCCACAGTCATCCCGTTATCAGCCAAAACTTTTTTCAATACAGCTTCTTTTTCTGCACTGATTTTCCAGCCTCGTGTTTGCGCTTCTGCAGCCACTTTCGTAACAGCCTCTTGTGTTGCTTTGTCTAAGGCGTTGAAAGCCTTTAAGCTCACAATGACTGCGTTTTTCGGAATCCATGCCTGCATTTCATAGAAATACTTCATGCTCTCGTAGGTCTTGGTGTCGACACCCGTAGCACTCGACGAAAGGTAGCTTTCAACGACACCGGTGGCAAGTGCCTGGCTGAGTTCAGCGGCCTGAATCGTCACCGGAACCATGTTCATCATTTCAGCCAGGCGAGCGGTGATTGGCGAATACGAACGCCATTTCAGGCCTTTCATCTCGGCCACTGCATTAATAGGCTTCTTGGTGTAGATGCCTTGAGGCTGCCAAGCAACCGTGTACAAGATCTTCATCCCTTGAGCTTCAAGGTACTTGTCGAGCGCCGGACGCTGGACTGCCTCGAGTTTCTCAGCGTCGGCATAGTTGCCGACTAACGATGGCAAGCCATCCATGCCAAATAGTGGGTTTTCATTTTCGTAGTTGACCAACAGAATCTCACCCAACTGTGCCTGACCACCCTGCACAGCCCGCTTGATCTCTGGGGCTTTAAAAAGCGAAGCATTCGCATGCACCACAATCTTTAGCTTGCCTGCCGTGGCTGTATCCACTTGCTTAGCAAAATATTCAAGGTTTTCGGTATGGAAGTTGCCGGGCGCGTAAGCCGAGGGCAAATCCCATTTAGTTTGTGCCTGAGCCAAGCTGGTCAAACCAACACAGGCCAAGGCAGCGGCCAAGCGAATAAGAGGTAAGCGGGACATGAGGTCTCCTGTCGATGGATTAAGGTAAAAAGGACAACTTGGGACACAAAGGAATGCAAGCATACCGACGGGCACAGACCACAACTGCGGCACTGCACCATTGCGGATGGCAAACATAGTAACGAAGAAGTAACATCAGTGGTCAAAAGTAGTCAAAAAATATTAAAAATCCTTGGAGAGCGATTGTGAATGCACGCTACGAGTTACTGCTAAAAGGCAATAGTCTGAGCTTTAAAGGGGGCTTTTTTGGCCTCTGTAACGTGGCTTTGCTCACCGCAGCGGATGGCACTCGTATTTTGTTCGATACCGGCCATTATTGTGTGCGCAAAGCCTTACTGGCGGCCCTCAAAGAGCGCGGCCTAGCCCCTACGGATATCGATTTGGTATTCTTATCTCATTTGCATTTTGACCACTGTCAAAATCTTGATCTGTTTAAAGGCGTCAAAGTTTGCGTCAGCGAAACCGAACTGGCCTACGCGCGCAACCCGCATCCGGATGACCTGTTCGTCCCCTGGAAAATTCATGAACTGCTCGCCGAGTTTGATGTGCGCGTACTACCCAAACGCGGAGAAGTGGTGCCGGGTGTTGAGCACTTTGAGGTACCAGGACACACCACAGGCTCACAAGCCTTACGCTTTACACAAGCCGACGGACGTCGCGTGGTGTTAGCGGGGGATGCGGTCAAATATCCTAAAGAGGTATTAGCTCAAATGAGCGATATGTGTTTTGCTTCACCTGAAGAGTCAAAACGCTCGATTGCTGAGATCTGCGAAGGGACAGACGTGATCGTGCCAGGGCATTTTCCTGA
>JBAWWV010000050.1:0-17482 GCA_037146575.1 Alcaligenaceae bacterium
ATATTGCAATCGACCAACCCTTTGACACGGCCGGCAGCGCCAAAGCCGAATGTCTGGGCATTGCGCTGATGCAAAGCATGCACAGCAGCGATCCGACTTCAATCGTTGGTTTACCGCTAATTGAATTGACACGGATGCTCGCCCAAGTTGGGCTTGATCCACTCGAAGACACCAGCCCATAACAGCCGTATCGATTTCAATTTCAGATCCGAAACCACCACAACCACATCAATTTCAGATCCGAACACTCAACAATCGCATCGATTTCAATTTCAGACACTAGCACATGACAACAACATCGAGTTCTCCTGCAGCACGCGGCACCTTGCATTTGATGCCGGTAGGTTTGGGCCTGGCCCCAATCGAGCAGTGGCTGCCGGAGGCTGCGCAAGCGCAAGCCGGCTTGCTCAGTTGTTACATCGCAGAAAATGCCAAAACCGCCCGGGTCTTTTTAAAACTTTTGTCGCTTGCTCGGCCGTTACAAGACATCACCATTCACGAATTAAGCCCGCGCGTCGATGACGAGCAATTGCAAAGTTGGCTCAAACCGCTGCGCGCTGGCCTCGATATTGGCCTTGTCTCTGAGGCGGGCTGCCCTGCCGTCGCCGACCCGGGCGCGCGCGCCGTTACCATCGCGCACAACTGGGGGATGACGGTCAAACCTTGGGTGGGGCCCTCTTCAATCTTGTTAGGATTGATGGCAAGCGGGCTTGACGGACAACGGTTTGTGTTTCATGGATACGCACCGGTTGAAGCCACTGACCGAAGTCGACAGTTAAAGGTCTGGGAACAAACTTCGAGCAAACAAAAGCAAACTCAATTACTGATTGAAACGCCCTACCGCAATCAAACCATGTTTAACAGTCTGCTCGAGCATCTGAAGGGCAATACGCGGTTATGCGTCGCACGTTCACTGACCACAGCAGATGAATGGGTGCGTACTCTTACGATCACGCAATGGAAATCTCAGCCTAAACCCGAGCTCGATAAGCATCCAACTCTCTTTTTGTTTCAAGCGGCTTAGCGCAATGATCTGCGCGAGTAAGTGACTAAGAATCAATGACTAAAATGTTGAATGAGATTGTTAATGACTGAGATTTTTTTACCGCAATATCCGACTTTCGCTCGACTCACGCCAAGAGCGACACTGGTCACTCTCGTGCGGGATCAGACATTCGCAACACTCACGCGCTGTCAGAGACTAGTGGTCGCTTTGATTTTGCTGGCGTTAGCGGGCTGTGCCTCGCAAAACACGGGCGGCACTTTTCAACTAGATGAGTCACTCAAGGCAAATGGCAAAAATAGTCGTATCGACATCATCGTGCTGCACTACACGGCATCGTCCAAGCCAAGCGCTTTACTCACACTCACTAACCGCGAGGTCAGTGCACACTACGTTGTCTCTGACGACAGTAAACCAGTTGTCTATAAGCTCGTTGACGAAAATCTAAGTGCCTGGCACGCTGGCGACAGCAGCTGGTACGGTCGCACCTACGTAAACCCGCGCTCAATCGGCATTGAAATCGTACACCCCGGTTGGGCACGCAATAGCAGCGGTGACGCGGGCCCCCTCTACCCCCCCGCGCAAATCGATGCGGTGATCACGCTCACGCGTGAGGTCGCCAAGCGTCATGGTGTTGCGCCTGAAAATATCGTGGGCCATAGTGACGTTGCGCCGCTACGCAAGCAAGACCCGGGGCCTGCGTTTCCCTGGAAAAAACTTGCGCAGGCCGGCGTCGGTCGCTGGTTTGACGAGGCTGCCGCCGCTAAATACCAAGCCGAATACGTACGCAACGGCCCACCCGATGCCGGTTGGTTTCAAAAACAATTAAGACGCGTGGGTTACAGCGCGCCAGAGAGTAATTACTTTGACGCAAACACCTTGCACACCATCGCGGCGTTTCAGATGCACTATCGACCTGAACTAGTCAATGGCAAGCCCGATGCACAAACCGCGGCCAGATTGCGGGCCCTGCCCACCAATGGCTCGGGGCTCTAAAGCCTTGCTACCCAGACCCGCCTGTCCTGAGGCTAGGGTTTGTCTGACCCCAAAGCTCACCTGATCGGCGCGCTACGCGCCAGCACTCGACGTTTTTGAAAACGCAGCAAACGCCACCCCAACAGCAGCGCCGTCACGGCGGCGTAGATCGCCACCGTTGTGAAATCATTTTTACCGGCCTTGTGCCAGTAATAGTGCAACAAGCCAAGCAAAGCAATCGCATAAATCAACCGATGCAAGTGCTGCCAGCGTCGCCCAAGCCTGCGCATCCAGCCGTGAGTTGAGGTAATCGCCAGCAAGGACATCGTCAAAAAAGCCGCCATGCCGACCATGATGAACGGTCGCTTCCAGACGTCAGACAACATAGGTGCCCACTCAAAGCCTTGATCCCACCAAGCCCAAGCTAGCGCGTGCAAGCTTGCATAAAAAAAGGTGAACAGGCCGCACATTCGGCGCCAACGCAGGAGCGCAGGTTGATTCAGCCATTGGCGCAACGGCGACACCGCAAGCGTCGCCAGTAAGCAGACCAACGTCCACGTACCCGAGGAGCGCGACAAAAATTCAACTGGATTAGCTGTTAAGTCATTTTGCAGGCTTAGCCAGACCCACCGTGCAAGCGGATATAAACCCGCAGCAAAGAGAAAAATTTTTGCACGATCAAGCGTGCGGACTGGGAGCGTTCTCACAAGTTCTATCCCGCTTAAAGAGCGTTAAGCGGTTTGGCGGGCGTTAACTGTGGAAACCACACGCAAAAAGAACTGCCCTGCCCCACATCGCTGATTAACTCTATTTGACCACTGTGCAATAAGACGATCCTCTTGACAAAGGATAAACCCAAGCCAACACCACGAACCTTGCTCTCTGGGTCGACCCGAAAATATTCAAGAAAAATATCTTTATGAAATTGCGTTGCCACACCACAACCTTGATCAATCACTGCGATCCCGGTCATTCCAGAACGATCACGAGTTTCGATTCGCACTTTACTTTCAATAGGTGAGTATTTACAAGCGTTATCAATCAGATTTAATAATAGAACATGCAATAGTTGCTCATCCGCCCATATGTGCTGAGCCTCAGGTGAGAGCACTAACTCGAGCGTATGATTTTCTTGGTAAACCCTCCATTTTTCAATTAGATTAGACATCCAAATCGACAAATCAATAGGCTTGACGCGCACAGAGTCGGGAGCGTAACTCAGGCGATCATGTTGCAACCACTTTTCAAAAAGAAGCGCTAGGCGATGCGTCGCATTCGAAATAGCATTAATTCGCTTTTTAATATTATTAACGCCAATGGCATCCTCTCGCTTGAGCAGCGCAGCCTGACTTTCGATAATTCCCAAAGGATTTCGAAATTCGTGGGAGATCATGGATCCGAAGCGGACGTACTGCTCCTTGTGTGTTTTTTCATTTTTAACCAGGATGTCTAGCTCCTGCGTTCGTTCTAATATAGAGCTTGCCAGACGCGCTTCAGTTTCTCTGATGGACTCAAGTAATACCAAGTGCGCCTGACTCACTTCAAGCAGAGCTGCTTCACCTCTGTTTCTATCGTTATGAATCCGAGCGGACAGGGCAAGCGAAAAAAACAACATTTCAAACCCTAGGCTGAGCTGCGCATTATCAGAACTTAAGGACTGCATCAGCAACCAGCCAAAATGGCTTAAGGCTGACACACAAAGCTCCAACCAGATCAAGGACTGCGCCAGAAAAAAACAATGGGCTTCTTTATGGCCGGCACGTATCACTTGAACGGTGGCATACAGTATCAGGCTTGTCGAGATCAAAACCAGCAACAATACCGTCTTAACAAACCATGGACTCACGGCTAAAAAATACACCGACAGTAAAAGCAAAAAAATTAACGCGATAAAGAAACCAACTAACAGACGCATCGCGGCATCAATCTTGGGTACAAGTTGCCGAGTATTGAGAAAACGCCTGCTAAAAATTAAATTCACCGCAACGCCCAGACACAGGATTTCTAGCAAGGCAGACTGATCCCAGCGAATCCAACGCAACCACAAAGACAGCGTTGTAAAGTCATTTGCAACGAATGTTGCCAGACAGGTGACCAAGGCAAGCGCAGTAAAGAGCAGAAAGTTCTTGTCTCGCAACACGAAATACATACAGACGTGATGCAGTACCAACGCGCTCACGCAACTAACGGACACAGCCGTCATCAACGCAATGGCCCCATGGGCGTGCTGGATCGGATCGATCATCCGCTCATACGCCCAGTCACTTTACAGGTAAGGCCTGCTGGCCGACCTGATCACTAAGCATCAGGGGCAGCCCACTCGCACCTGAACCAAAAAGCAAGACTTTTGCATTGGCAGACTTCGCCATAGATTCACTGGCTTCTACGCCTCGATAGCGAAGGTAGTCTGCATTGACGCCCTTAAAGGCGAGATCCAGGAAACTTTTTATTCCTCGTGCCTCGATGACTTTTCTTTCCGCCTCTTGTCTCGAAATATCTACAACATAGGAATAAGCCTCGGCATGTTGAGCCTCTACCATTTTTTGGTGGATCGCATCGCGCACCGACTGCGGATAGGTCACAGAAAGAATCTCAATCGCACTGAGCTTGACCAACCGGACGTTACTGAGCCCAGGCGGACTCAGATCATCTAGAATCAAATCATCCGCGATGATTGTGATGTTAGTCAGCATCTCTTTTAAATCCAACGTGAAGGCATTTTTCGAACTGTATTTAGCAACCTGATCACGCATCGCCGCGACGACCTGCGGCGTAATGATTTTTTTCAAAAACTCTGGTCCTGCATAACGGTGCAATAAGGCCGCTGTTTGGCGGTTGATCTCGTACTGAAACACGACTTTAACGTCTGCCTCAAGGAGGTCAGCGGTCAGCAAATTTAATTCGAGTTCTTGAGTATTGACACGCGCGCTGTATTGCGTCACGTAATTAAGTGGCCAAATGATATGAAGCCCTTCGTTTAAGACTCGGTCAAGCTGAACACCGCCCGAGAAAGGACGATACAACACGCCAACGCTTCCTCCGGGTACGACAATCACTATGCGTTGCCATAACAGCACAATGCCGGTCGTGAGTAAAATCATCGAAACCAACAATGGCACGAGATGGCGCTTGCGACGTCTGGGCACAGGCGTATGCGTAGCATCATCAAACTTCTCGTGGGTGCTCACCATCACAATGCCTCTTCAACCAACATTCCATCACTGACGCTCAAGACTTTGTCGGCAGCGCTGTAGTACTGATCATCATGGGTGATGGCAATGACCGTCTTACCCATTGCCCGCAGACGAGGAATAATGATGTCGTAGAACTCTTTTCTGAACTGCGGATCCTGATCAGCGGCCCATTCGTCAAGGACCATAATGGGCTTTTTACAAAGCAACGCGACAACCAACGCCAGCCGCTTGCGCTGTCCACTCGAGAGCCTAACGGTCGAAAACTCCCCTTCCCGAACCTGTACATGGGCCTCGATCTCAAATTGTTTAAGCAGTTCAGTCACCTCTTGATCGCTGATCTGATTGAGTCCGAAGGTTTTCTTGAACAAGTGAAAATCGCTAAATACCACGGCAAACAAGTCACGATAATCTGAGGTTGACGGTTGGGAAACTATCTGTTGGCCATTGACCATGATTTGACCCGACTGCGGGGTGTACAGCCCCGTCAGCAAGCGGATCATAGTCGTCTTGCCGGCACCGTTGCGACCGCGAATAAAATAGACCTTACCTGCCTCAAACTGATAGTTGATCGGCCCAAGTTTGAATTGAGTGCCGTCATTTCCAGTCGTATAGTCAAAACATATATCCTGAAATGTCAGCAACTTGAACTCAGAATAAATTTCACGTTGTCTGGATGCCGTTTCAGCCTCTTCATCAGACAAACGCCTTTCAAGATCTATCAAAGAGCGTGCCGACAGATTTGCCTGCGTCAGCGAAGGCATTGTCTGCACCACAACAGTCAAAGAGGACACAAGAAATAGTGAGGTGGTCGTAGCCTGCAAAACTTGCTCAGAAAAATCAGGAGATAACTCTGGCACTAAATAGATCAACAGGCCCACGACAACAAACATCAACACCTGCATATAGTTAAAGAATTGCAGCACGTCACTGAGCACCTCACCCTTAAACTGTGAGCTTTCACGCGATTTTTCAATCATTTGGCGGGTGATATCTCTGGCGCGGCGCGAATCCATTTTCACTTCTTGATAACCACTCAGGAAATCATCAAATAGTGAATTGACATACTTCTCTTTCACAACGGTCTGGGCGAGTTCGCTGCTCGACGTGCGCATACCGATCAGACTAACCACAAAAAACAGCACCGTCGAGGCCAGGATCATGACAAAGGCGAGCCAAGAAATGAAGGCCATATAAAAGGTCAAAAACACGACCGTCGCAATCGCCTGACTCACTCCGATCAACATGAAACTGCCCTGCGACACTACATGCGCATCTCGCGCCAGTAACTGAAGAATTTCACCACGTCCAATTTCATTGACCTTGATTAATTGAGACTTGAACACCTGCCCCATGATCTTGATTTTGAATTTATGAATCAACGCTTGAGCACCGATCACGTTCGATCTGGAGACCTTAGCTGTTCCGTACATAAAACCAAGTAGTAGCGCAGCAAAGATAAAAAAATGCCACGTGACACTGAGATGCTCAGACACTCGGTGAGAGGAGTAGTTAATGAGCGAAATCAGTGCCGTATTAGAGATACCCGCAAATAACGACAGGATCGCTACGTTCTTTAATTCTTGATGGCTTCCCCTGGCGAGAAACTCTATCAAATCAAATTTTAGATAGCGACGCATGGATCACTTAGGAAAATAGTATGGTGATTTTTTGCAAGGTAGGGAGAGTTATTTTATGCAGCGATAAGATCAAGACGACTGAACCGGATGCAGCTCGGGATCCAGAACTTCGACTACGCTTTCCTTATCTGCCTTCTTAAACAAAGATTTAGTTTTTGCGAGCTGCTCACGATAGGCCGAGTTCACCGTCTCTGCCGTCAGCCCCACGAGCGACTGGCCAGACTCAAACTGTCTGATGAAGATGTGCCCCAGCACGAAGGTCGAAGCAAAGGCCAAACCAGGTTGGATCACCAGAAACAGCACCGGGCCCGCATAAGGAACGAACCGAAACAGACGCGTGCTCAGGTACCCTGAGGCCAGCACCGTCAGTGTACTGCCCGCTAAACCGCCGAGCAAAGACTGCACCGTCTCTTTTTTGTAAGGGATATCGTAGACCTTGCACAGGTCATATATCATCTTCACCTGCAGGCTACCAATTGCCGCAAGATCAAAACCAGGCACGGGTATCAGCCCTGCAGTCGCAGCCCAAGTTGACCAGCTTTTAACAGTGTGCCTGGCAAGTAGATTGCGATAGTTTTTTGAACCGACTTCAACCGTTTTGTCGACAATGGGCGGTTCGACAGAAAAAGTTTTTGTTCCTTCATGCTCGAACATGTCGGTTGCCGACAAGTCTCCGGCTCCATTTGCTTGATTATTTTGACTCATGAAGCCCCCAAGAAAATACACAAAAAAATTGTCGGTACTAGGGCATCGCAAAAAACATACCCTTCTGTTGCAATGCTAACAACAAATGTTGTTTAACGTACGGTAATCTCTTAAAAAAATCTCGCATGAGCGTAAAAGTTCTAGTAGTCGAAGATGAAAGCGATCTGCGTGAGGCTCTCTGTGAGATCCTTAATCTTGAGGGATTCTCTGCGCGAGGGGTCGGATCAATCGCAGAGTACAGAGCCTGGCGCCAGACTGAGTCATGCGACCTGCTGGTACTCGATCGAATCTTGCCAGACGGCGACGGGCTGGATCTGTTAAGAGAACATCGTCAGACGGATTCGACGCCGGCTACGATTATTACCTGTGAAGGCCAAACCTCAGACAAGATCGCAGGCATGTCTGCTGATGCAGATTATTATCTCGTCAAACCTATCGTCACCGAAGAGTTAATTGCAATTCTCAGGCGACTATCCCGCAGAATTACCTCAGACATGCGCACGCAACCGACATGGGTTCTAGATACTGTTCGGTGGCAACTCAAAAGCCCCTCAGGCTCAAGCGTGCCGCTCACACGCAGCGAGTTAAATCTTCTTTCAAACTTTACCGATCAATCAGGCATCACGATCAACCGTGACGCCATTATTCAATCGCTAGGCTTCAACCCGGCACACTATGACCTACGCAGACTAGAGATATTAGTCAGGCGTCTGCGCAACAAGATCGAAAAATCAGGCGTAGCAGAGTTTCCTCTCTCAACGATTTACGGTGTTGGCTATGCGTTTAATTTTCCGTTTCGCAGGATCTAGCGTCTTTTGATCAGCCCTAAGAGACTGGTATCGCGTCTTTTGATCAGGCCGGAGAGACTGACCTTGATACCTTGATTCATTGCGCTCACCGACTACCCTAACGATATCCCGTTGATTCGCTGCGCTCACGCTTAAACCTGCTCACGAGAATTTGAGTCGCTTCACTCGACAGTGGTCTGAATAGAGACGGCTTGTTTGACTTCGCTCAAGAGTGAGCAGACGGCTTGACTCACTTCGAAATATTTTCAGACTTGAAGTGTTCGTTGTAAATATAGAGGTTGCCGAGTTCATCAATGACAGTCGTCTGCTCTCGGCCACCGAGTTCTGTCCGAAACACTCGAAATATCTTGTCTGAGGTACGTTTTTCAAAACGCCAACCTTTAGGCAAATTCAAAAAGCTACCCAGATTATTGAGATTAATCCCGAATTTATCGTTTCTTAAAATGTGAGAACCCGCCATCATGGTGTAGTGCATGCCGTTTGGTGCAATCAGTTCATAAAGAGTCGAACCCTCAAACCATAAGAGATTTACCGTACCGACTGTTCGAAAGGGTAAGTAGGTGTAGTTTCCATTTCTGACTTGCTGATAAACAGAGACATCCTTGAGCAGATCTAGAATATTGAATTTTGCTTCACCGATCAGTGAAAATTTTAGTTTACCAACGTCGACATAGCTATGGCTTGCGCTTGTGACGTCGAGATCTGCTAGCTGAAAATAAGGCCCATGCAGGCGAAACTCAGCACTGGGATACAACAGCAAAAGCTGGGCCCGTGCAGAGTCGTTGGTCATTGCTGCAAAACGCTTTTCGTCACACCGGTTTAGATCAAGTGTTGATAAAAGATACATAGTGACATGAAACCAAGAACGATCTACAGCAAAAATCATGCACGTCGAACTGTATTTTTCATAGAAAACGCGAGTTTCAGGCTCGGGCATTTGCTTGGGAACTGACGTAGACGATTGTTGCAAAGGCTTTACAGAGATTTCTGGTGCTTGAGCAAAACCAATGCCTGAAAAAGCAGCGATCAAAACAGTCAAAATAAGTCTAAGAATCATTTTTCAAACTCAATTATTTTGAAAGTTTAACGGGGCTTGTATCAGCTGAATCAAGCACCAGGGGCAGGCCACTGGATCCTGACCCAAACAACAACACCTTAGCATTTTCAGATTTAGCCAAGGCTTCGCTTGCCTCGATACCACGATAGCGAAGATAATCCGCCATGACACCACCGAAGGCAATATCCTGGAAGTTTTTAATACCCTGAGCCTCGATGACCTTTCGCTGGGCTTCTTGTTCAGAAATACTAATGTTGTACTTGAACGCATCTGCATTTTGCGACGCGACCATTTTTTTACGAATGGCGTCTCTCACTTCTTCTGGGTAAGTCACCGAAATAAGCTGTACGGCACTGATATTGACCAGTTTGACATTTGTACGGCCAGGCGGACTCAGTTGGTCGACGATAGAATCATCTGCGACGATCGCAATCCGTTTGATGACACGCTGGATTTCATCAGTAAACACCTCTTTAGAGCTGTGCTTGGCAACCATTTCACGCACCGCAGAGATCACTTGCGGCACAATAATTTTTTTCAGAAAATCAGCACCTGCATATTTGTGCAGCAAAGGCACCGTCAGGCGGTTGATTTCATACTGAAAAGCCACTGTGACCTGGGTTTCAAGTAAGTCGGCAGTCAGCAGCGTGAGTTCAAGTGTTTCAACGTTGACCCGCGCACTGTATTGAGTCACTGTGTTCCAGGGTAGACTCAAGTTCAAACCTTCGCGATAGACATGCCGCACGTCAATACCGTCGGAAAACGGCCGGTAGATCACACCGACACTACCTGCTGGGATCACCACCACGATACGGTTAAACAGCAACACAACGCTCGTTGCCGCAACCACCGAGAGGATCATTAACAGGACGATGTGACGTCGACACCACCCCGACGTGCGTTGCCATATTTTTTTAGGTAAACCCAATATCATGCCTAGCAGACCTCTTAAACGTGCGAATCCGTAAGATATACCAGTCGATCATCTTCATTCCACAGCGTATAGTATGCACAATACACTGCGATCGTCAAAAATTTCTTGACTTGCTTTACAACAGCCTTAGCGTACCTCATGCATGAACAAGCCCCACCGCGTTTGCCCGAGATCAGCCGCACCGGGGCTCAAGAATTACTTCTCAGGCTAGAGCTGGAGCGCGAGTCAGGGCGCCAAACAGCCTGCCTGCTCCTGGTCCACGCCTCGAAGTATAAGGCGCTTTCCAGCCAACCTGAGTCAGTGCTGCATCTTGAAGAGCTGAGATACTTTCACTCCCTGAGTGCGTTGAAGCGAAAAAAAGACTACCTGCTAGGTCGCTATGCGGCAAAACGGGCTCTTCTG
Organism: Alcaligenaceae bacterium; assembly: GCA_037146575.1. Lineage (GTDB taxonomy): Bacteria > Pseudomonadota > Gammaproteobacteria > Burkholderiales > Burkholderiaceae_B > Zwartia. The sequence continues at coordinate 10,717 of JBAWWV010000050.1, forward strand.
TATCTTTCACCGACTGCCACTGCCCCTGATATTTATATCAGGCCAGGTGTATTTCAGCAGCCGGTGGTCATCGGTCGAGGCTGCGAGGAGCTCTCGGCATGTATCACGCATAGTGGCACCTTTGCGGCTGCAATCGCTTTTCCGACAGGCCACCCACTTGGGATTGATATTGAGTGGCACGACAATGCTGCTCTGGAAACCCTCAAACAGCACGTTGAAACACCCGAGCTGCCCCCTACCGAGCTCTGTGCCTCAGAAGCAGAGCGCTACATCCGCGTCTGGACGGTCAAAGAGTCGCTGAGCAAAATCTTACAGTGCGGGCTCACAACGCCCTTCTCTGTTTTAAAGCTCCGGGCAGATCCTATCCCCAACAGACGCGCCTGGTCAGGGGAGTTTGAAAACTTTTCTCAATATCGCTTCATTTCACTGAGCTCGCCAACGCTGTCCTTTGCTCTGGTACATCCGAGGCGCACGAAGGTGGTGCTTCCAATCGAGCAGATCATCAATTTTACGAGTTGACTTGCAGTTCGCTTTATTTAGTCAGCCTTCACAACCGCTTTTCGGTCGCACGCTCAACGATGTTTGAACAAGCCAGTCAAGCTTTGGAGCGATTACAGCCAGAGGAAGGACTCATCACGACTGCTTCGCATAGCTAGTCGAATTTATTCGACTAGCGTTGGGGCCCCGGTGATAATATCTTCACTGAGTCACTCGGTACGGCTTTGAGACTTTAAAAGGAATAACAAGATAGTGATGAAACTGAATTCGATCGCCTATGTTTTCCCTGGACAAGGATCGCAACGCGTCGGGATGGGTGAGGGCTTGTTTGATCGTTACCCTGAAATAGAAGCGCAAGCCAATGCCGTGCTCGGCTACTCAATTCGCGAACTCTGCCTAAAAGACACTTTGCGTCAGCTTGGTCAGACCCAATTCACGCAACCTGCACTCTTCACTGTTAACGCGATGGCCTATCGTGACGCAGTGGCAAGCTCAGGCCAAGGAGGAGACCTGCTGGCAGGACACAGCCTCGGCGAATACAACGCCTTGCATGCGGCCGGCGTGATTGACTTCACCACAGGTCTGAAGCTCGTACAAAAACGAGGTGAAATCATGTCGCGCATCAAAGGAGGTGGCATGGCTGCCGTCATAGGCCTTGCCGCGGACGAAGTCACTGAGGTACTTCGACATTCGGGCGTCACGACTCTTGATGTCGCCAACGAAAACTCAAACCTGGCTATCAACTCACGCGATTAATGCCGACGACACGTATGTGTTTAATGCCGCAAAATGACGCAACTGAACGAGCAGCACTCGAACAAAAATTCAGTTCGAGCGCCTTCTGCGCACCCGAAGTGCCAGGCACGACCCCCGGAGCGCATCAGACAGCCAAGACTGCTGAACAGGTCAAGTCAGACTCTAAAAAACTAGCGCTGATTATCAAGTTACGTTCAACACGCAAAATTTTTGATTTTTTAGGCTGGTTAACCTTAATGCAGTTAGGTCAAGAGCCAAAATACGTGACGCTTAAAGCCTCTAGCGCCGCTGCCTCTGGCACTACGACTCAGTCAGATCAACCAGCCATCACGAATTACGAGTTTCCACTTTTCGTGATTCATAAAAACAACATCCAAGAACCCGCTTTAGCGAAAGTGAACTATCGCGGTAATACTTACAGTATCCCAGAAACTGACTCAGGTGCATCGCGGCAAGTCTTCGTGCTGCTTTCGCAAATTCTGACATTGAACAAAGTGCCTGGCTCAATTCCTGCCTCACCTGCCGTACTAATAAAGTAAGTTAGTAGTTTTTACGCAGATCCATACCGGTATATAAAGACGCCACTTCGTTGCCATAGCCGTTGAACATCAGCGTTTTGCGCTTCGGCGCAAACACGCCGTCTTCGCCAATGCGACGCTCTGTCGCCTGACTCCAACGTGGGTGTGACACCTCGGGGTTCACATTCGAATAAAAGCCGTATTCGCTTGGCAGAGCTTTCATCCAGCTGCTCACGGGTTGCTTCTCGGTCAGACGAATCGTGACGATGGACTTGGCGGATTTGAAACCGTATTTCCAGGGCACCATCAGGCGCACTGGTGCACCGTTTTGATTGGGTAAGACTTTGCCGTACATACCCAACACCAACATCGTCAGTGGGTGCATCGCCTCGTCTAAACGCAAGCCCTCGTTGTACGGCCATTGAATGGTGCGCGAACTCAAGCCAGGCATATTTTTAGGCTGCACATCAGTCATAAACTCAACGTACTTTGCGTTGCCTGTCGGTTGCACTTGCTTTAAGAGCTCGGACATTGAGTAACCAATCCACGGAATCACCATCGACCACCCTTCGACGCAACGCATGCGATAGGTGCGCTCTTCGAGCGGCGCGAGTTTACGAATGTCATCGATGTCTAAGGTTTTGGGGCTCACCACCTCGCCTTCTATGCGAAGCTTCCAGGGGCTTGTTTGCAGCTTATGTGCGTGCTTGACCGGATCACCTTTATCCAAGCCAAACTCATAAAAATTATTGTAAGACGCCGCATCTTTTTCAGGTGTGCGGGGCTCCATGGTGAAAAACTGTTTTGAAACGATTGCCTCAAGGCTAGGCAAGGTTGTTGCCCCACCTATCGAAGGCCAGGCCCCCGCCGCCCCCGTGAGCAACGAAGCGCCGGCAGCCTTCATCCAGTGGCGACGGCTTTGCCAGACATGTTCGGGTGTGATTTCAGAGCTGTGAATCTGGGGGGCATGGTAATTGGGCATCTGGTACTCACATTTGAAAGTTTAAAAGATGAACTTAGAATAACCAACGCCGCCAAAATTGCCAACGATAACCTTGCGTAAAGGCTAACTCAGGCTAGCCGCTCAAACAACCATTGGCGCAAATCGTCAACTTGTTCAACAACACCCTGATTAGGACAGGCGCGCAGTTCGTCAGCGGGATGAGCCCCGCCGTACGCCACGCCCACCCCATGCACACCGGCATTGGCCGCCATTTGTAAGTCGTGCGACGTGTCTCCAATCATCACCACCTGCTCGGGCTCAACCATCAACTCGTCCATGAGCTCGAGCAACATCCCGGGGTGAGGCTTACCAAACGTTTCATCGGCCGTACGGCTGGCTTGAAAGGTGCTGTGCAGCGAGGTAGCAGTTAGGGCGCGGTTCAGCCCCACTCGACTTTTTCCGGTTGCAACAGCAAGCGTGGTACCAGTTGCTTTCAAATCGCTCAGTAGCTCGGGGATACCATCAAATAACTTGAGTTCTTTATCTTTACCTAAATAATGATGGCGATAGCGCTCTAAAAATAGAGGCTCTAGGGATTTTGTCAGGTCAGGCACCGCGCGGCGCAAAGCCGGCTCAAGAGACAGACCAATCACCCACGCCGCCTGAGCGGCGGTGGGCACCTTTAACTCGAGATCGCGACAGGCGCCCTGAATCGCTTGCACGATGCTGTGGGTTGAATCCATCAGGGTGCCGTCCCAATCAAAGACAACGACAGAATACTTGTTCATGGTGTGCTAGGTGTCAGGTTGAGTGTCAGCTTTTTTGCTGCGCGAACTGTTGGTTTGGTGAAAAGGTTGGTTGCAACATCGGGGTGACGTGCACGGAGCATAAACGAAGGTCAAGTCGTCGGGGTGACAACGATGGCCTAGGTTCGTGGGAGTCACAACAACTACGTAGATTCAATCATTTGCAATTGTTGCAGAAGTTTTTCGCAGGCAGGCGGCAAAGGCGCGACCAACTGTAAGGGCTCTTGGGTAAGCGGATGCGGCATATTAAAACGGTGAGCGTGTAAGAACATACGTGAAAACCCAAGCTGACTAAGCTGCGCTTGGCTTTCGTCGCGGCCGTATTTATCATCGCCCACAATCGGGTATCCGCTCGACGCTAGATGCACCCTGATTTGGTGGGTGCGACCAGTGCGCAACTCTGCGTCGACCAGGCTAAAGCCTTTAAACCGCTTTAAGCCAGAGACGATGGTGTGGGCGACCTGCCCTTCGGTCTGAACCTTAACCCGACGCTCTCCAGTTTGAGTGGTCCATTTGGCCAACGGCAACCGGATATGCTGGCGTGCATTCACCCAATCGCCCTCAACCAAGGCTAAATAATGCTTACTTCCACCGCCTTGGCGAAACATTTCGTGCAGTGCGAGCAAGACGTTTCTTTTTTTGGCAATGAGTAATAAACCCGAGGTGTCACGATCGAGGCGATGGGCAAGCTCTAAAAACCGGGCGTCTGGGCGCGCAGCACGAAGCGCCTCAATCACACCAAAAGAGACCCCACTGCCGCCATGCACCGCCGTGCCCGCTGGCTTATCAATGACCAACAGGCCTTCATCTTCGAAAACAATCGGAAACTCTAGCCCCGGCACAGGCCGCTTTTGCTCAGGCGTGGGCAAGCGCATCGGGGGCACCCGCACCATATCGCCGGTACTGATCCGGGCGTCAGGTGCCACCCGCCCCTTATTAATACGCACTTCGCCTGCTCGCACCGCTTTATAGATATGACTTTTGGGCACACCTTTGCACAAGCGCATCAGAAAGTTATCCAGGCGCTGGCCGTCGTGCTCGTCGGTGACTTCAACCATTCGAACCGCAAGGCCTAGGCTTGCTGCGGGTTTTGGGGCAGAAATCGGTGTAGATAGTGAGAATTCTTTGCGCATGGCTAAAAGCGGCATATAATCCGCGAAGCCTTAAAGGGGTTGAGAAAGCCCTCTGGCGTCGAGATGCATTAAGTTGTCGCGTCTCCGTCTGGATCGCGGACTTCATTGTACCGCTTGCTTTCTGATCGCTTGTGGGTTGCTGGTCGCCGGCTAGACCGGGATGCATTTCAAGCACGCCGTTGCGACGTTTTAACGTTACGCCCGCGCTTATAAATGTGTGCCCCTCGTGTCGCGCGCGATACTGAAGCACATGCAAGAAACCGTCGTATCCCTGCAGCAGGCGCCTGACTCTACGTCGCGCCTGATGTTCTCAGCACCTTTTTTAGTCAACCACTACCGTGATTCTGACCTTTCTGCTGAATGAACCTCGCGCCTACGGGCGCGCCGTGCCGGTCTAAAGACCTTTTCTTCGCGCGCCCGTTGTTGGTGCGCGAACACTCTTGCCAACTTCTGTGTTTCGCAGCCAGCAACGCGTGGCTGCGCGTCGATTTCCGACGCGCCATTTAAATGGAGAAACATCCCATGAAGCGCATGTTATTTAATGCAACACACCCTGAAGAACTTAGGGTTGCCATCGTCGATGGGCAAAAGCTCATCGACCTTGACATTGAAATCGCCGGCCGTGAACAACGAAAAGGCAATATCTATAAGGGTGTCATTACCCGTATTGAACCCGGCCTCGAAGCCTGCTTCGTTAGCTACGGCGAAGAACGCCACGGCTTTTTGCCGTTCAAAGAAATCGCCCGCAGCTACTTTAAAGAAGGTGTTGATGTACGCACTGCGCGCATTCAAGACGCTTTGCGCGAAGGCCAAGAGCTAATCGTTCAGGTCGAAAAAGAAGAGCGTGGCAACAAAGGCGCAGCCCTAACGACCTTTATTTCGTTGGCCGGTCGCTATTTGGTCTTGATGCCCAACAACCCACGCGGTGGCGGTGTTTCGCGCCGCGTCGAGGGTGAAGAGCGTCAAGAACTGCGCGAAGCCATGGATCAGCTGACAATCCCTCCGGGTATGAGCATCATTGCCCGCACCGCCGGCATCGGCCGCAACGCCGAAGAACTGCAGTGGGATATGTCATATCTCATGCAACTCTGGACCGCGATCGATGGCGCTGCCAAAGATAATCCGGCTCCGATTCTGATCTATCTTGAATCGAGCTTAGTGATCCGCGCGATTCGTGATTATTTCTCGCCCGATATCGGCGAGATCCTGATCGATACCGACGACATTGCCGATCAAGCCACCGCCTTTATGAGCGTGGTGATGCCTGACAACGTTGATCGCGTTAAACGCTATCGCGATGATGTGCCATTGTTTTCGCGTTTTCAAATCGAACACCAAATCGAAACGGCTTATTCGCGCACTGTCGAATTGCCCTCAGGTGGCTCGATCGTTATCGATCACACCGAGGCTTTGGTTGCGGTCGACGTCAACTCGGCACGCTCAACGCGTGGCGCAGACATTGAAGAAACTGCCACTCGTACCAACCAAGAAGCCGCCGATGAAGTGGCGCGTCAATTGCGTCTGCGAGATCTGGGTGGTCTGATCGTGATCGATTTTATCGACATGGAAGACACCAAAAACCAACGCTCGGTTGAAAACCGCCTGCGCGACGCACTCCACTTTGACCGTGCTCGCGTGCAAATGGGCAAAATTTCGCGCTTTGGTTTAATGGAGCTGTCACGCCAACGCTTGCGCCCTGCCTTAAACGAAGGATCGCATATCACCTGCCCACGCTGTAACGGCACTGGCGTGATTCGCGATGCTGAGTCAAGCGCCCTGCAGGTCTTGCGCCTGCTGCAAGAAGAGGCCATGAAAGAAAATACGGCCGCCGTGCACGCTCAAGTGCCGGTCGACGTTGCCACCTTCTTGTTGAACGAAAAGCGCTCAGACATTACCAAGATCGAAGCTCGCTTGAAGGTCAACCTGATCCTGATTCCAAATCGTCACCTCGAAACGCCGCATCATCACATCGAGCGTTTACGTCACGACGACCCACGCCTTGAAGACATCAAGACCAGTTTCGATATGGTCGATGCACCTTCAACAGATATGAGTTGGGCGCCTAAAGAGCAAGAAGTCAAAGCCAAACCTGAAGCCTTGGTCAAAGGCATC
>JBAWWV010000051.1:0-17172 GCA_037146575.1 Alcaligenaceae bacterium
CTGTTCAGCAAATTGTTGCAATGTTTAAGGCCGCAGGCGCACAAGCCAAGGTCAGTTCAATCCACGTCAACGGCTGGTTTGGCGCGTATGACAAGTTATCCATGACCAAAACGCTGTTTGCCCGCGAGTTTGGCATCGATCTGCAAAACGACAACGAAAACGTTTTGTTTATTGGGGATTCGCCCAACGACGAGCCGATGTTTGAGTTTTTTAAATATTCGGTAGGCGTCGCGAATATTCAACGCCAATTACAACGCTTGACCCATCGACCCAAGTTTGTCACGCCGTCTGAGGGCGGCGCCGGCTTCGTCGAAATGGCCCACCAGCTAATGCTCGCACGTAAAATGTGAATTCTATGATCTAGATCAAATGCGCCCACGCTTGTTCTAAATAAACTCTTCGTTCAGGTTTCTTTCTTTCAGATTTATGACACGTTATCATTTTTGACCGCATGGGTATCTACAATGCGTCGCGACTCTCACCGTAAAGCGAACCATGGCAGAACAAGAACTTAAGCTACACGTACCAAAAGAAGCGCGCGCAGGCGTTGAAAAAGACCTGTTGCGCGGGCGCGTCACGCGTATGCGTTTGCAAGCTTTTTATTTTGATACGCCTGACCGCGATTTGGTGCGCGCCAAAATTGCGTTGCGCTTGCGGCGCGAGGGTGAGCAGTGGGTGCAAACGCTCAAAATGCCGGGCGAGAACTCACTCTCGCGTATTGAAATCAATCATGATCGTCCATCACCTGACCTTGATCTGAGTGTCTACGCGGCCGAACCTTTTGCAGCCGTGCTCGCTAAACACGCGCAGGCGCTTTCGATTTGTTACGAGACCGATGTACAGCGCATCTTCAGGCAAACGCGCACCGACCTAGGCGTAGTCGAAATTGCGCTTGATACGGGATTGCTACGCGCAGGCTCAGTCGAACTACCCATTTCTGAAATCGAATTCGAACTGAAACGCGGTCAGCTTGCTGCGGTTTTCGCTTTGGGAAAAAAATGGCAGCAGGCGCACGGTCTGATCTTAGATGCGCGCAGCAAGTCTGAACGCGGCGATCGCTTAGCGTTGCTCAATACCGAGTTAAAAACAATCGGTGAACAAAAGCAAGAACGCCAAGAATCATCTCGACGCCAAGCGATCGCGCAATTTTGGGCTGCACGCACTGCTGAAAATATTTCACTGCATCCAAAGATTCATGCTCAGGCGGCGCTTGCAGCGGTCAGCGCCGAATGTCTGGATCAAATCATTCGCAATGCGGCCGTCTTGGCCGAAGTCGACACCGCCGATATTTACCAGGCGGGTGGTGCCGACCACGTACATCAGTTGCGGGTGGGTATTCGCCGCTTGCGCTCGGCGTGGTCGTTTTTTAACGGGATTGCAACGCTGCCCTCTGAAGAACTTCGCGCAGAGATCAAGCTGCATTTTGCCAAGCTTGGTGGCACGCGCGACGACGATGTGCTGAAAGAGACCTTACTTCCGGTACTCAGTGCCGCGGGGCAACCCCCGTTGATACTCGATGACGGACAAACGCCCACAGACACCGAGAATGTCACGCTCAGTCGTCCCTTTCAAAGTTGGTTGCTCGACATGTTGGCGTGGACGGTGTTGCCGGCGGTAACCGTCGCACAAGAACAGAACGCCCCAACCGAGTCGATTGAACAGGTTGCTACACAAGTTGCCGCACTGGCAGCACAACCCGTCGCAGCAGAAGTGACTGCGGCAACAATCATCAAAGTTCAAAAGCCTTTAACGCTAAAAGACGCGCTCGTTAAAAAGCTAAAAAAGTGGCATCGGCGTTTGTTGCAAGACGGTTTGCAATTTGATCAGCTTGAGATCGAACCGCGACACGAACTCAGAAAGCTTGGAAAAAAATTGCGTTACGCCTTGCAATTTACTGAGTCACTGTTACCGACGGCTCGACTCAAAACGTACCGCAAACAACTCGCAGCTGTGCAAGATATTTTGGGTGAGATGAACGACTTAGCCGTCGCGCGAGATCGTTTTATCGTTCTGCGCGATTCACAACCTAGCGCTTGGTTTGCCTGCGGTTGGATTACCTCGCGGCTGGACGCGTTGACACAAGACGCCTGCGCGGCATTTAAGCAACTTTCACGCACAGAGACGTTTTGGCGTTAATACCCCGAGCACCCGAGTGTTCGACTGAACACTCGATTTTGCTGGGAGACTGAGCCTAATCTGTCTTAGGTTGGTGACTGACCGACGACTGCAGCGAGACTGAGCCAGGTCTGTCTTAGGTTGGTTATTGACCGACTACCGCGGCAGCAAACTCGGCCGCCACAAACGGTTGGAGGTCTTCAATCCGCTCACCTACTCCGATCCAGTACACCGGAATCGGTCGTACGCCTTGAGCACCCGCAGCCACTGCGGCAAGGGTGCCACCCTTTGCGGTGCCATCGAGCTTGGTCACGATCAACCCTGTTAAGCCAACCGCCGCATCAAACGCACGAATCTGAGACAACACGTTTTGACCTTGATTACCATCGACTACCAATAAGACTTCGTGTGGTGCAGTGGGATCAGCTTTGGCAATCACTCGACGAATTTTTTTAAGTTCGTCCATGAGGTGCAACTGCGTGGGCAAACGCCCTGCAGTATCAACCATCACCACATCCATGCCACGTGCACGCCCGGCATTGACAGCATCAAACGCCACGGCCGCGGGGTCACCACCGTCTTGGGCAATCACGTCAACGTTGTTACGCGAACCCCATTCAACGAGTTGTTGACGCGCGGCGGCTCTGAAGGTGTCGCCCGCGGCAAGCAACACGCGCGCACCTTCTTTTTGTAAACAAAATGCGAGTTTGCCGATCGACGTGGTTTTACCCGCGCCATTGACACCTGTCATCATCACAACCAAAGGTTTGACGCGACCCACTTCAAAAGGTTTTTCGAGCACTTGCAGGTGCTCAGTCAAGACGTCACGCAATGCCTGCTTGACGTCTGCCGCGTCTTCGATTCGCTCTTGCTTGACCCTCAGCCTTAGAGCCGTCAACAACTGCTCGGTCGCCTCGACGCCTGTATCCGCCATAATCAGGGCGGTTTCGAGCTCTTCGAACAATTCCTCATCGACGCGCACGCCAACAAAAATCCCGCCAATACTTTTGCCAGTTTTAGCCAAGCCACCACGCAGCTTGGCTAGCCATGATGATTTTTGTTCTGCCTCTTCTGACTTTTCTGCCTCGTCTGACTCTTCTGCCTGCTCGTCCAGGGGGTCGCCTTTCCAAGCGTCACCGATGAGGTCATCCCCCTCAGCCGCCTCAGGGGCTGTCGCCACCGCCTCGTCATCAGCCGAATCCTCAGGCTTTGACTCTACGTCACCACCACTCGGGGGCGGCTCTGGGTTACGCTTGAACCATCGACTCAATAAACCCACACGTGGAGCCTCTGGCTCAGCGTCCTCGACTGCAGGGGCTGCCTGATCAGCGCTCTGAAGGCCTTCAGCGGCAAGTTGTGGATCGCCGTTGGGCGGGGACACCTGATTGATCCCCACGCCCGGGCCTGTGTTAAGGGCCTCAGGCGCGGGTTGCCCTAGCGCTGAGTCAGGTTGCTGCTCAGCGGCAATTGGGTCGATCGGGTCGGTTTTTTTCTTGAAGAAGCGAAACATAGTGAAGAAGTATATTCGGATCGTCGCTGGTCAGTATCGCCGCACACCAATCGAGGTGGTCGAGGCAGAGGGTTTGCGACCCACGCCTGACCGAGTGCGTGAAACATTATTTAACTGGCTGAGTTTTTTTTGGGGTGGCGAGTTTTCGGATAAACGCGTGCTGGATTTGTTTGCCGGTACCGGTGCGTTGGGTTTTGAGGCCGCGTCGCGGGGCGTGGCACACGTGCAAATGGTTGAACAACACCCCAAAGCGCTCGTGGCGCTGCGGGCCTTGCGCGACAAAATCGGGGCCGAGATGGTGCGGATTCACGCTGGCGATGCAAAGGTAGTTTTAGACCGCCTTGAGGCTGCTCGTTTTGATTTAATCTTTCTTGACCCGCCTTTTGGCCAAGATTGGCTTGATTTCTTGTGGCCCAAGCTAGGGGATTTGTTAGAACCCCACGGACTTGTATATATTGAGGCTGAAAAACCAATAATTATGCCCTCGGAGTACAGCTTGTTGCGCCAAGACCGCGCGGGGGCCGTACACTATCACCTCTTTCAAATTGCTGCATTGCAAAAATGATCACTGCTATCTATCCTGGTACCTTCGACCCCTTGACCCGCGGTCACGAAGATTTAGTGCGTCGCGCGGCGAGTTTATTTGACTGTGTCGTGGTCGGCGTTGCGCACAGTCGCAACAAAAAACCTTTCTTTTCGGTTGACGAGCGCGTTGAGATTGCGCGCGAGGTCTTGGGGCACTATCCCAACGTCAAGGTAGCGAGTTTTGCCGGCTTGTTAAAAGATTTTGTACGCGAACAAGAAGGCCGCGTCATCGTGCGCGGCTTGCGCGCCGTGTCTGACTTTGAGTACGAGTTTCAAATGGCCGGCATGAACCGTCATCTGTTACCCGAAGTCGAGACCTTGTTCATGACGCCGTCGGATCAATATCAATTCATCTCGGGCACCATCGTGCGCGAAATCGCCGAACTTGGGGGAGATGTCAGTAAGTTTGTGTTTCCGTCGGTCGATCGCTGGCTTCAAGCCAAAGCAAAAGAGCGCCGCGAACTGGGCATTACGCCCCCGCTGGGTAGCTAAGAAAAATGGCACTGCGTATCACCGACGAATGTATCAACTGCGATGTGTGCGAGCCACAATGTCCCAATGATGCCATCTCGATGGGCGCAGAGATTTACGTGATCAATCCAAGCTCGTGTACTGAGTGCGTTGGGCATCACGACGAGCCTCAGTGCAAGGTCGTGTGCCCGGTCGATTGCATTGAAGTGCATCCTGAATTTAAAGAAAGCGCCGAGACGCTACTAAACAAATATCACGTGCTCACACGCTTGCCGGCTTAATCGCTGACAGATCAGCGCAGATGCCCATGTACCGCTCGTCTGAGGGCTCTTGGGTCGCTGACGAACACACAAAAAACAGGCCAGAGCGAGTTTGCCAAGAGGTAACTCGCTTTGCGTGCGTTTACTTAGCGGGCCAAATTACCGGCTTTGCCTCAGGGTGCACTTTAACCAGCCGACTCGGCTGACCCGTCACATGGGTGAACCAAGCGGCAGCCACTTCACCCTCATCGACCACATCAACCGTTTGTTTCGCGACCTGCGCCGTTTTACGTACGCTGTCATCGTCTTCGATCACATCCATTGGGATGTCCATACGCAGCATGCCAGGTGCACGCAATACCAAGTACCCCATACGAATATCTGTGGTGACACCAGCAAGCCCTGGGCATTGCGCGGCACTGAGCAAGCAATCTTTTGCATCGACTACAAACCAGCGTTGGTGATATTGTGCTGCGTCGCGATGAACTGAACCGCTACAGCCCACCACTGGAAAAGACATTTCTGTTGACATGCGTCGCGCCCTTGCTTGGTTTAATCTAGCGCCTAGTCTAGCCCAATCCAAACCTTTATCTCTGAGACCTGAAACTTTATGAAAATCGATCATCTGGATCATCTTGTTTTAACCGTCGCAAGCCTCGAGCGCACCTGCGATTTTTATGGTCGCGTTTTGGGCTTTGAGGTCATCACCTTTTTGGGCGATCGCAAAGCCCTAAGATTTGGGCAACAAAAAATCAATTTGCACCAGGTTGACAACATGTTCGACCCAAAAGCCAAGACCCCAACCGCTGGTTCAGGCGACCTGTGCTTCATCGCGGTGACACCCGTCGATGACATCGTCAACGAGCTGAACGCCGCGGGCGTCACGATTGAGCTCGGGCCGGTTGAGCGCACCGGCGCGGTCGGCAAAATTAGGTCGGTCTATTTGCGCGACCCAGATGACAATCTGATCGAATTATCGAACTATTTGCCCTAGCATTAGGGTGCAGGCGGGCTCGATTCCTAAAATGTATGCAAACTCAGGCCAGAACCCTGGGGCAGGCATCGACCGATATCCTCATTTTCCCTTATATCGCGGCGGGCTAACTTGCATTAAAGTCGGGCGTTGCATTTAAAAACTTGGAGCCAACATGAGCCATACGATTAAAAAGACCGCTGTTCAGGCCTCGCGCCGTAAGCTTTTGCAAGGTGCCGCCGGCCTGGCCGCCATGGGCTTGCCTGCGATTTCCCTGGCGCAAAACAAACCAATCAAAATCGGCATGCCCACTATTTTGTCGGGCCGCGTGGCCATGTTAGGCCTATCGTCGCGCAACGCTGTCATGCTCGAAGTTGATAAATTTAATGCTGCTGGTGGTTTGGGCGGACGCATGATCGAAATGGTTGTACGCGATTCAAAAGGCCAGCCTCAAGAAGCGGCCCGCGTGGCACGTGAACTGGTCACCAGTGACGGGTGTGAAATCATCTGGGACGCAGAAGCATCGTCAGGCGCCTTTGCCGTACACGAAGTGGCAAAAGACTTGGGTGTCATGGTTGTGCACACCTGTTCAGAGACCTCGTCACTGACTGCCGATCCAAAACTACGTGTGCCAACCGCCTTTCGTATGGCACGCCAGGGCATCCACGACGCGATCACGGGCGGCGCCTACAGTGCGCAAAAAGCCAAAGACCTTAAGCTTAATCGTTGGATGAGCATTTCACCCGACTACGCATACGGTCGCGACACCACCGCTGAGTTCTTTGAATACCTGAAGCACTTCAACAAAGACATTGAAGTGGTTGGCGAAGTTTGGCCAAAACTATTTCAGGCTGACTACAGCGAAAACATTACCCGCTTGCTACAAGGCAAGCCACAAGCTGTGTATTCATGCTTGTGGGGTGGCGACATGATTTCGTTTATTGACCAAGCCGGTATTTATGCCTTGTTCAAAGACAAGCAATTCTTCTCGCCTAACTTGGCTGAGTATGCTGTGCTGACAACAGTCAAGAGCGTGCCACCTAACATGCACTCGGGCAACCGTTACCTCAAAAGCTTTCCGAACACGCCTGCCAATGCGGCTTGGTCTGACGCGTACTTTGCGAAATACAAAGAATTAGCGTTGAACTGGTCATGGCAGAATGCTGCAGGCATTCAGTTCTTAACTGCAGCGATGAAAAAAGCCAATAGCTCTGACGGCAAAAAAGTTGCTGAGGCGATGCGTGGCATGAAAATTGATTCGCCCTTTGGTGCGGACGGCACGCTGACGATGCGCGCTGAAGACAACACCGTCGTGAACTATGCGATCGGCTATGGCGCACTGACAAACAAAGAACCCTACATGACCAACCAGGTCAACGGCAACTGGAACACAATCTACGAACTCGAAGCCGAGTGGAAGAAACGTAAAGGCTGGGCATAAACCACCTTAAAGTCTTGCATTGAGGTCTAAAGGCCTCTGCCTGAACGTTCAAGCAGAGGCCTTTTTTATACAAGCCGTTTTTTCTTGTCCTACCCGCACCCGTCTGCACCGTTCAGTCTGTTGCGGCTGTATCAACCGTGTTCCCCCTCTCGGAGACCTTCGTGGATCCCATCGCCTTATATGAATGCGTGACCTCAATGTCATGCATCGTCACTCAAACCAGTACGGGTTTGATTGTCGGCTCGCTGCTCTTTTTAGTCGCGGCTGGCTTGACCCTAATCTTTGGCGTGCTTGGCGTGATTAATTTTGCGCACGGCTCGCTGTATATGCTGGGCGCCTATATGGCTCTGTCGGCCTACCGCATCACCGACAGCTACCTGCTGTCCGCAGTGATTGCTGGCGGAGGCGTCGGTTTGTTCAGTCTGATTTTCGAGCGCTTTTTTATGCGACGCGTGTATCAAGCAGAGGTTTTGCTGCAATTGCTGGTGTGCTACGCCTTGATTCTGATCATGGACGATGCGGTCAAAATTATTTGGGGCGCAGAGTTTCAGTCGATGGGCATGCCCGCTGCGTTTCAGGCGCCTCCCTTGTTTATCTTTGATGGCATCGTGCCAGTGTTTTATGTATTCATGATTTGTGCCGCGGCGGTGATCGCATTGGTCATGTGGTATGTACTCACACGCACCCGAATCGGCAAGGTGGTACGCGCGGCGGCTCATAACCCGACGATGACTTCAGTCTTAGGGTTAAACACGACTTGGATCTACGCCGGCGTGTTTGCCTTTGGCGGGGCGCTTGCAGGCTTGGCGGGCGCGCTTGCCGCTCCGGTGCGCTCAATGTCACCCGGGATGGGATTCTCGATTTTGATCGAGTCATTCATTGTGACAGTCATTGGTGGGATGGGGTCAGTCAGTGGCGCACTCGTTGGCGCCTTGTTGATTGGTTTGGTGCGCTCGTTTGGTTCGATTGGATTTCCACTATTCGTTGAAGGCACCATGTTTTTGGCGATGGCACTCATCTTAATTCTCAAGCCAAGTGGCCTATTGGGTAAGGAGCCGCGTCCATGAGTGTTCACAGCCAATCAAAACATGCACAGAGCGCGACTGAGTGCCTGGTGTTGCAGGAGACTCGCTCATGAACAATGACTTCAAAAAAGAATTGCTGATTGGCCTGGCTGCTCTGGCTTTTTTAGCCGTGCTGCCACTGTTTTCGCCTGGCCGAGTCACGCTTGACTTCGTGATACGCCTCGCAGCCTTAGGCGTGTTTGCGACCTCACTGAATATTTTGGTGGGCTACGGCGGCATGGTGTCTTTTGGCCACGCCATGTTTTTTGGTGGCGGCGCGTACGCGTTCGGGCTCTTGATGCAGCGTACCGAGGTCTCGATTCCGGTGGCGCTGTTGGGTGCGATTGTTTTTTGCTCGCTGCTTGCACTCGTGATTGGCATGATTTGCGTCAAACTCAAAGAAATTTATTTCTCATTTTTGACACTCGCCTTTCAGATGCTCATCCACAGCGTGATCATCACCTGGACTTCTCTGACCGGCGGCGACCAAGGCTTAATGGGTGGCATCCCACGCAGACCATTTTGGGGCGGCATCAATGTGGCAGATCCCAATACGCTTTACTGGTTTTGCGTCATCATCGGTGTGGTGAGCCTGCTGGTCATGCGCTATGTTTTACAGTCGCCCTTTGGCTATACCCTGCGGATGGTGCGCGACAACGCTGATCGCGCGCGCTTCTTAGGCATCGATGTGTGGCGTATTCGCCTGTATGCCTTTATTTTGGCGGGTGCCTTTGCCAGTATCGGCGGCTCGCTGATGGCCTTATTTGTATCAGGCGCTTACCCAGAGTTCAGTTACTGGACGATGTCGGGCGAAGCCGTTTTTATGATCATGATGGGCGGCATCAACGTCTTCTTGGGCCCAATTATTGGCGCGGGCTTATTAAACGTATTCAACGATATCATCACGCGCACCACCGAATATCACGGCTTAGCGTTAGGCGTAATCGTGCTGATCTTTGCCTTAGGCTTTAAGCGCGGCATCACAGATTTTGTCGGGCAACTCTTTAACACCCTCACCAAGAAGCGCGTGCAATCATGACCAAACAATATCTCAGCGTCGTAACGGGTGGGTCAAGTGGCATCGGTGCGGCTTGCGTCAGGCATTTAGCGAAGCGCGGCGACTTGGTCATTTCGCTCGATTTACCTGGCACGTGGTCTGAAGAAAAAATGAAAGCGATGGGCGTGCATGCCTACGCATGTGACGTCACAAGCGAGCAAGCGGTTCGAGATGTCGCCGCAATGATCGAGGCCAAGCACGGCCCAATCTCGGCCTTGGTCAACAGCGCCGGCATTTTGCAACATCGCCTGCCACCCAACAAACTCACCATGACAGAGTGGGATCGCGTCGTTGCTGTCGATCAGCGTGGTACCTATCTAGCCTGCGCAGTGTTTGGTTCTCGAATGGCCGAGCTTGGCGCGGGTGCGATTGTCAACATTGCGTCGATTACGTCACTTCGCTCGGTACCCTTGCACGCCTATGCACCTGCCAAAGCGGCCGTTGCCTCAATGACGGCATGTCTGGCTGCTGAGTGGGGTCGTGCCGGCGTACGCGTGAACGCAATTTCACCTGGCTACGTGTTAACCGAAGCGTTACAAGCCGCGATCGATCGAGGCGACCGCAACCCTGAAGATCTCACGTCGCAAGCCGCTATGGGTCGCATGGTCACTCCAGACGAAATTGCAGACTCAGTGGGCTTCTTGTTGTCGCCTGCCGCTAAGGCCATCACCGGTATCAACTTGCCCGTGGACGCGGGCTGGCTGGCCGGATCGACCTGGCAGACATACGGTGGTGTGCCTCCCGCACAAACCACCACTGGGGGCCGCTAATGCTTAAGATCGAAAATCTTTGCAAAGCCTTTGGTGGCGTAGTGGCAACCTCTGATGTGTCGATTCACTTCAAGACCGAGTCACTCAGCGCTGTGATCGGCCCCAACGGCGCGGGTAAAACGACCTTCTTTAACCTGATCTCGGGCGCTCTTAAGCCCGACTCAGGTCGCATCTTGTTAGACGGCGAAGATATCGTTGGCCTGCCGAGTAGCGTGATCGTTCACAAAGGGATTGGCCGTGCCTTTCAGGTCGCGAAATTATTTAAAACGCTGACGGTTGAAGAATCATTGCGCGGCGCTCTGATGTCACCTTTGGGTCGCTCTGCACAAATGCACGGACGGTTTCCGTTGGCGCAAACACGAGATCGAGCCTTTGAGGTGATGGAACAATTAGGTTTGCACACCAAATCGCACCTCATTAGTGGCAACCTATCGCACGGCGATCAAAAACTACTGGATATGGCGCTTGCCCTGGTACTCAAGCCAAAGGTGCTACTGCTCGACGAACCCGTCGCCGGCATGGGCCCTGAAGAGCGTGAGCAAATGATCGAGACGGTCTATGGTCTTTGGAAAAAAGGCGGCTTAACCGTTGTGCTGATTGAACACGACATGGAGATTGTGTTCAGAGTGTCGCAGCATATCCATGTGCTGTCTTACGGCAAGGTATTGGCTGAAGGTAATGCCGAACAAATCCGAAACAATCCAGCTGTGATTGAGGCCTACTTGGGCAAACCCCGCGAGGTGCAAGCATGAGCGACTACGTGCTGAAAGTGCAAGAGATCGACGTTTTTTATGGTTTAAGTCAGGCGCTGTTTAAATTGTCGTTTGAAGTCAAACGCGGCGAAACACTTGCATTACTAGGTCGCAACGGCGCAGGCAAGAGCACCACCATGAAAACCATTGCCGGTGTCAATCCAACCAAAATGGGTAATGTTGAACTGCACGGCAAACGCATTACAGGTCGTTCGGCCCATTTAATTGCGCGAGCCGGCATTGGCTATGTGCCAGAAGATCGACAGATTTTTCCTGACCTGAGTGTTGATGACAATCTCACCATCGCAATCAAACGCGGTGCCAACGGCGAAGACGACTGGAGCCTTGAACGTGTCTATGACACCCTGCCCTTGCTCGCACCGCTCAAAGACCGCTTAGGCGGACAATTATCCGGCGGCGAACAACAAATGCTCACCGTGGGTCGCGCCCTGATGGGCAACCCCGATGTGTTGCTACTCGACGAGCCTAGCGAGGGGTTAGCCCCCATCATGGTTCAAAAAATTGGCGACTTGATCGAAGCCTTGCACAAGCTTGGCAAAACAATCGTGCTGGCTGAACAAAATCTTCACTTTTGCTTAGGTCTGGCAGATCGCGCGGTGGTGATCGACAAAGGCGTCGATGTCTTTTGCGGCACCATCCACGAACTCAACGACAACGCCGATATCAAACAACGTTATCTGTCGGTTTAACAGCCGCCAGTCCTTTTAAACAAGGTGATCTGTCGGTTTACCCTCCTCCCCGTCTCTTACTGCGGGGAGGCTATCAACGACTTAGGAGACTGCTATGCATCTTTCAAAAATCAACGCCTCACAGGCCTTTGACATGACCGGCACTCACCTCTGGATTACCGGAGCTGCAGGTGGAATCGGGAGCGCGACCGCGCGGCTGTGCAGTCAACTTGGTGCGTCACTTGTCTTGACGGATATCGGCCCGGTCGCCAAACTCGAAGCGCTGGCGCACACGCTCAAAGGCTCAGTCGCCGTCGAAGCCTGCGACGTCACACAGCGCGACGCGGTTGAAAGTTTAGTGCGTCGACACAAACCGTTTACCGCGCTGGCTGACACTGCAGGTATCTGCCCCTTTGAAGACGACTGGATGGCGCCGGATTGGAATGAAGCCGCATTTATGCGCGTGATGCAGGTCAACGTCTTAGGTCCAATTAATCTGGTGCGCGCGGTGTTACCTGGCATGATCGAGCGCAAGCACGGGCGGATCGCGCTCTGTGGCTCGATTGCAGGCTGGACCGGCGGGTTACGTGCTGGCCCGCATTACAGCGCCTCTAAGGGCGGCGTTCACGCCTTAGTGCGCTGGTTTGCGCAGCGCGCTGCGCCTCATCATGTCTGCGTGAACGGTGTGGCGCCTGGGCCGATTGATACGGGCATGACCACCGGTCAAGGCTATCAGGGCAGCGAATACCCCATGCAGCGCTTGGGCGAACCCGAAGAGATCGCGAGCATGCTGACCTACCTGTGCTCGCCGGCTGCAAGTTTTGTGTCGGGTGCGATCATGGATGTGAACGGCAGCACGCAAATGCGTTGATTGGCCGAGCTGCACTGAGTGCCGCTCATATCAACTCGCAGGTTTCAGGCACGCCAACAGCCTAAGCGAGCGAGGCGCGCCTTGAGCCGGACAGCAGATTTAAATTTTGCCCTTGCATAATTGGTTGATTTAAATTACATTAAAAATGTAGCAAACACTACATTTTATGTTTTGCTTAATTTTCTTCATCCACCGCCTGCGAGGTCACCCGATATGTATGACGTTTTTCAGACCGATCGTTTAATCGATCTTTGGTTGACCGAAGATATCGGCTCTTGTGACCTCACCGCACAACTCATGATTGACGAAGAGGCCGTCGGCACGTTTCATATGAATGCCCGCGAACCGATGTATATCGCCGGTATCGATGTGGCCGCCCGAATTTTCAGTCGCTACGATGCTGCGCTGTCCGTCACCAAACTTACCAAAGACGGCGACAAGGTTGAAAAAGGCACTAGAATTTTGACTGTGTCTGGCCCTGCACGCAGCATTTTGACTGCTGAACGCCCCGCCTTGAATATTTTGCAACGCCTGTGTGGCATCGCCACTGAAACGGCCCGCTACAACGCAGAAATCGCTGGCACGGGTGCGCGGTTGATCGACACACGCAAAACCACACCTGGCCTGCGTATGCTTGAAAAGCATGCGGTCGCCTGCGGTGGTGGCCTGAATCACCGCCTCGGGCTCGATAACGGTGTCATGCTCAAAGACAACCACATTGCGGTGGCAGGCAGTATCGGCAAAGCGGTGGCACGCGCCAAACTCAAGCTACCGGTTCTCACCAAGATTGAAGTCGAGTGCGACCGCTTTGAGCAAGTCGAGGAATCTTTAGCCGCGGGTGCCGATGTCATCATGCTAGATAACATGTCGATTGCTGACATGACCACGGCGGTGAAATATGTTGCCGGTCGGGCAAAAATTGAAGCCTCGGGCGGGATCAGCATTGCCACGATTCGTAACGTTGCGCTGACTGGCGTGGATTACATCTCGACCAGCAAAATCACTCAGGCCGCGCCAGCGGTCGATATCGGCTTAGACGAATAAGCAGGCGTTGGGTGGCAACCGGCAGCTTCTTTTTTATCGTCGGCCCCAGCGGGGCTGGCAAAGATAGCCTCATCGATGGGGCACGGCAGCAGCTCGACCCTGCCCAATTTATTTTTGCGACACGCACCATCACGCGCGCGACTGAATCGGGGGGCGAAGCCCACCAAGCATGCACCCAGGCTGAGTTCACTTTGCTTGAGCAGCAGGGTAAGTTTTTAATCACTTGGCAAGCGCATAACTTATCGTACGGCCTGCCAAACACCTTGCTTGATGCCCTGGCAGCTGGGCAACATGTGATTGCCAACGGCTCGCGTACGATGGTCGCGCAAGTCAACGAGCGCGTTCCAAATTTAGTTGTAGTTGAAATCGGCGCTTCGCCAGAGATCTTGGCGCAGCGTCTGGCGCAGCGAGGCCGAGAATCTGCCGCCGATGTGGCCAAGCGCTTGGCGCGCAAAACCGAGCCCTACCCTGAAGGCACGCGAGTGCTACGCGTGACCAACGATCAAACGCCTGCTATCGGCGTTAGCCGTTTTTTGGCGACGCTCTATACACAGCTTGGGCAAACTCCCGCACCTTTGGCCTCGTTGTACAAAAAAATTACGGGTCTTGCACTGACTGAAGCCGAATACCGGCCTTTGCTAACCGCGATTCACCAAAAGCAATACTCTGGTGCTGTGCTCGAAGCTTTTCTCATCGCCTGCACAGAACATTTGTCAGACGCTGAACTCATTGCGGTCGCGCGCTGCCGCAGCGAATTGATGCCACGCATTTCGTGGGGCCGCGACATGGTGGTCGATAAGCATTCGCTTGGCGGCATCCCTGGCAGTCGCGTCACAATGCTTGTCATCCCGATTATTGCCGCGCACGGCCTGCTGATCCCAAAAACATCGTCGCGTGCCATCACCTCTGCGGCAGGCAGTGCAGATGCCATGGAGGTTCTTGCAAAGGTCGACCTGACCCCCGAACAACTTAAGCGGTGCGTGGCCCAGACCAACGCCTGCATCGCCTGGAATGGCAAACTGAATCATTCGGTCATTGATGACGTGATGAATGCGCTCACGCGCCCCTTGGCGCTTGATACGCGACGCTGGTCGGTGGCTTCGATTTTGTCAAAAAAATATTCGGCTGGGGCAACCCACGTTGTGATTGATATTCCGTACTCAAGTGCTGGTAAGGTCAAAACTCAAGCTGCGGCAAACGAACTTGCACAGCTTTTTGAGATGGTCGGTGCGGCCTTAGGGCTAGTCGTCAAGGCCTTTGCCACAGACGGCCAAGCGCCGATCGGGCGTGGCATTGGCCCCGCGCTCGAAGCACGCGATGTGCTGCAAGTGCTTGAGCGCGATCCTAATGCGCCGACAGATTTGTTAGAAAAATCTTTATTCTTTGCCAGCCAAATCCTGGCACTTGATCCTGCTGTGGGAAGTGTTGCCAACGGCCGTGCCCGCGCTCTTGAACTACTGAACAGTGGCGCAGCAAACGACGCCATGAAAAAAATCATTGCCGCTCAGGGTGCGCAGCCATCGCTCGCGTCGTCAGGTGTCGTCAAGCACGAAGTTCGTGCGCAGCACAGCGGCCGCGTACAGGCGATTGATGGCTTTGTGATTTCAGGGCTTGGGCGTTGCGCTGGCGCCCCCGCAGACCAATTCGCCGGCGTTGATCTAGCATGTGGCTTAGGTGCAGAAGTCAGTGCGGGCGATTTGCTCTATGTTTTGCAGGCGAGCGATCAAAAAAAACTCGCGCAAGCGGTGGCGCTTGCACAGAGCGATTGCGGCTACTGTCTGAGTTGAGTCGCAAAGGTCAGTCCCGGCCGGCTTCTTCGTCGAATCGGCTTATTGGGCAAAGACTGCCTGAGCTGGCTGACCCTGCAGGCTCAGGCTCGCGTGGTCTATTCGCCAAATCCTTTAGACACAATCACTTCAACCAGATTAGGCACACCACTTGCCATCGCGGCCTTCAGCACGGCCGATAACTGCGCTGGATCCGTCACGGTTTGCGATGACATCCCCATGTTTTTAGCTAAGCCGGCAAAGTCGATTGGCGGATCATTCATATCCATCGCCACAAACGCATCGGTCCCGCGCATTGCAAGTAGACGTTCTTTAATAATGCGATAACTGCGGTTATTGATGATGACGTAAGTGATCGGCAGACGCAGATGCGCCGCGGTCCAGAGCGACTGAATACTGTACATGGCGCTACCATCGCCGATGGTGGCCACGATGGGGCGCCCGGGTTGCGCCAGACTCACGCCCACCGCACCCGCCATGCCAAATCCCAAGCCACCGCTGGCAAGACCGTAATACGCTTTAGGATTATCCATCGGCAGCACCGCGGCAATCGCTGGTGAAGCCGTCAGGGTTTCATCCACAACGATTGCATCTTTAGGCAGGACATCAACCAATTGACTCACCAGATAGCGCTGATCAATAGGATTAGCTGTTGCCGCTGTCGAAAACTCTGCACGGGCATTGTCACGCTTGGCGGACCAATTATTGGCGCTCAAGGCCTTCACACGCGCGCTCGCAGCCTTCGCGTATTCGGCACTGCGCTCCGCACGCAATACCGGCAACAATGCCAACAATGTTTCTTTCACATCCGCACGCACGGCTGTTTCTGTTGAATAGTTTTTGCCTAGCTCCCACTCACGCTCGGTGATGTGCATCACCGGCATTTCGGGTGGCAAGGGCTCGACCGTGCTCATCGGCGACATCCGAAGCAAATCAGCGCCGAGGCATAGCAAGAAATCGTACTGCTCAAGAATCGAACGTACTTTTTTCTGGTTGCGCGACAAGTCTCCCATACAGGTTGGATGCGAGGTGGGGTAGCGCGCGTTATAACCAACAGACTCTTGGTATACAGCAGCACCTAGCAACTCGGCCAACTCGCAAGCCTGCTCAAAGATGCCAGCATTGGCAACTTCACGGCCAGCAACAATCACAGGATTTTTTGCCGCCAGCAAACGTTGCGCCAGCGCCTTAAGCGAGGCATCGCCTGGGCGCACGGCTGCGTCGATGACGGTAGGAAAACCAAATTCAATTTCTGTTTCTTCGTCGAGTACCGAGCCTGGCAAACTAATAAAGACCGGGCCCATCGGTGGCGTGCGAGCAATCTTTGCGGCACGGCGCACGATACGCGGCAAGTCTTCAAGTCGGGTCACTTCAAAGGCCCACTTCACCAAAGGCGCCACCATCGGCACCAAAGGCTCGTATAACAAAGGCTCTTGCAAGCCATAGCCCACCTCGTACTGACCCGCCGTAATGATGATCGGCGAACCCGAAAACTTAGCCGAATAAATCGCCCCCATCGCGTGTCCTAAGCCAGGCGCGCAATGCAAGTTACAGGCGACAAGTTTGTTCGACGCACGCGCAAACCCATCCGCCATCCCAACTACAATCGACTCTTGCAGCCCCAACACATACTTCAACTCAGGAAACTGCGGCACCGCCTCCATGATGGCAAGCTCGGTTGTGCCGGGGTTACCAAACATATGGGTGACGCCCTCATCGAGCAACAATTTGATGAAGGCCTGACGGCCAGTAAGTTTTTGCATTGCCATGAATCAATCTCTGT
>JBAWWV010000052.1:0-17086 GCA_037146575.1 Alcaligenaceae bacterium
TAGTATTAGATGCTATTCACCCCGCTTAACTGACATTTTGTTACAGTTTGACTTGAATCGCTCGACACAGCGCTTCATCAGCCAATTTTTTAGTTTGACGCGCCAGCGCGAGACAACACACCGGCGCGAAACCACCCTGACTCTGGAGTCTGCTTTGACCTCTGCCTCGACCAACACCGCTGCGCCCACCCAATCACCTTCATTTACGCCCGTGGCCGTTGTCACCGGTGGGGCAAGAGGCATCGGGTTAGCATGCGTCAAGTGGTTTCTTGCGCACGGTTATAAGGTTGCCCTGCTTGACACCGAAACCGCCACGCTCAAGCAAACCGAACAGGCACTGAATGACAGCGCCCGAGTATTGGCGTTGCAGTGCGATGTCTCGATTCCGGCACAGGTACAGTCTGCGATTGCTCAGGTTGAACAAAAGTTTGGTCGCATCGACGCGCTGGTGAACAATGCCGGCGTCGCGGTGTTCAAACCGATTGGCGAAACCACCTTTGAAGAGTTTCGCTATGTGCTGGGCACCAACCTTGACGGTGCGTTTTTGTGCTCACAGGCTTGCATTGAAGTCATGAAGAAAAACCGCAATGGCTCGATCGTCAACATCGCCTCGATTTCAGGCTTACGCGCCAGTACCCTGCGCGTGGCCTACGGCACCAGCAAGGCCGCCATTATTCATCTGACAAAACAGCAAGCAGTCGAACTAGGCACAATTGGCATTCGTGCCAACGTGGTGGCGCCGGGTCCAGTTGATACTGAAATGTCAAAGCTTGTGCATAGCGTGGCGATTCGTTCTGACTACTATGACACGATCCCGATGAATCGCTATGGTACGCCTGAAGAAATCGCCAATGCCGTTGGATTTTTGTGTAGTCCAGAAGCCGCCTTCATCAACGGGCAATGTCTGGCGGTCGATGGCGGCTTTGATGCCTCAGGCGTTGGCATTCCAACCTTGCGCAAGCACCAAGACGGCTCAATTTAATTATTTATTTTTACATACACAGGACACGCTCATGAATCAACCTTATATCGTCGGCTGGGGCCACACCCCCTTTGGCAAACTCGACAACCTAGATTTTGTGCAATTGATTCGTGATGCTGCCCTGCCCGCCATCGCCAGCGCGGGTCTGACTCCCAGCGATATCGATGGCATTTTCGTGGGTCACTTTAATGCTGGGTTTGTACAGCAAGATTTCACTGCCTCGCTCATGGGCGTGGCAATCCCCGAGTTTCGTCACACGCCAGCCGTGCGCATGGAAAACGCCTGTGCCACGGGCTCAGCCGCGATCTGGTCTGCACTCGATGCACTGGCCGCAGGACGCTTCAAACGTGTTCTGGTGCTGGGCATCGAGAAAATGAATACGCTGCCCAACAAAGAGATTGGCGAGATCTTGCTCAAAGCCTCGTTTGTGCAAGAAGAAGGCCACACTGAAGGTGGCTTTGCTGGGGTGTTTGGTCAAATTGCCAGCGGCTATTTCGAGCGCTTTGGCGACCAGTCTGATGCGCTTGCCGCCATCTCTGCAAAAAATCATTCAAACGGCGTGCATAACCCCTACGCGCATATGCGTCGCGATTTAGGGTTTGATTTCTGCCGCAATCCTTCTGAAAAAAATCCTTTTGTTGCAGGTCCTTTAAAGCGTTCAGACTGCTCACTTGTGTCCGACGGTGCCGCAGCGCTGGTGCTCTCAAGCGAGCCTCTGCCAGGTGCCAAGGTGCCCGCCGTGCGCTGGCGCTCGCGCACGCATATCAACGAATTTCTGCCGCTTTCACGTCGCGATCCAACACGTTTTGAAGGCGCGGCTTTGGCCTGGCAAAAAGGCTTGGCGAACGCCCAACGTACGCTCGATGATCTGCAATTTGTCGAAACGCACGATTGCTTCACGATTGCCGAAATGCTTGAGTACGAGGCAATGGGTTTAGCACCACACGGCCAGGGTGCGCGAGTCATTCTCGAGGGCATTACCTGCAAAGAGGGTAAGCTTCCCGTTAACCCCTCGGGGGGCTTGAAGTCGCGCGGGCATCCGATTGGTGCAACCGGCGTGTCACAACATGTCATGGCTGCGATGCAACTGTCAGGCCAAGCCGGTGATATGCAAATTAAAGGCGCACATACCGGTGCAGTCTTTAATATGGGTGGCGCAGCAGTTGCCAACTATCTGAGCGTGCTGGAAGCAACGTGAACGCAGCGCAAGCCATGAACTTGGGGCGGTTGCTCACGCATACCGCCACGCTCTACCCTGAGCACACCGCGTTAATTCAAGGCGAACAAAGCTGGACTTGGTCTGCGATCAACGCGCGCGTTGACGCGATGGTGGCGGCTTTACGCGCTTTGGGCCTGAAAAAAGGCGATCGAATCCTGTTGCAATCGCGCAATAATATTCAGACTTTTGAAAACTGCTGGACCGCCTTTAAGTTGGGTTGCGTTTGGGTACCCACTAACTTTCGTCTGACGCCACCCGAAGTCGCCTATTTAGGGGCTTCAAGTGGTGCCGTGGCAATGATTGTTGAAGACATCTTTGCCGGCCACACTGACGCCGTCAAGGCCGAATCTACAACGCTTAAACACATCATTGTGATCGGCCAGCCACGTGCAGGCGAACTATCGTATGAGGCCATGATCGCGCAGCACTTAGGCGTGGTCAGCCAAGAAGAAACCGTTCACTACGACGACCCGCTTTGGTTTTTTTATACCTCAGGCACGACCGGCAAACCGAAGGCCGGCATTCTGACACACGGGCAAATGGCCTTTGTCGTCACCAATCACTTGGCCGAAATCATCCCTAGCACCACTGAACGCGACTGCTCAATTGTCGTTGCACCGCTGTCGCACGGCGCCGGTATTCATGCGCTGCTCAACGTGGCGCGCGGCGCCGCCGCTATTCTTATGTCAAGCGAAAAGTTTGATCCAGAATTATTTTGGCAACTGGTTGAACGACATCGCGTCACTAATCTCTTTACTGTACCAACGATTGTGAAAATGTTGGTCGAACACCCGGCCGTTGATCAGTACGATCACAGCTCGTTGCGCTATATGCTTTACGCTGGTGCTCCGATGTACCGCGCCGATCAAAAGCGCGCGCTCGAAAAACTGGGTAACGTGCTTGTGCAATATTTTGGCTTAGGCGAAGTGACGGGCAACATTACCGTGTTGCCTACTGACATGCACAGCGCTAACGATCAGGATCCCAACGCCAACATTGGTTCGTGTGGTCGCCCTCGCATTGGTATGGAAGTCGCCATTCTGAACGACAACCTCGAACGTGTTGCCACTGGTGAAATTGGCGAAATCTGTTGTCGCGGCCCCGGCGTCTTTGCCGGCTATCACGGCAACCCCGAGGCCACTGAAAAAGCACTACGCGGCGGCTGGTTTCATACCGGCGACCTGGGCAAGATGGATGCGCGTGGCTTGCTTTACATCACGGGTCGAGAATCCGATATGTACATCTCGGGCGGCTCAAACGTTTATCCGCGCGAAGTTGAAGAAGTGCTGCTCACACACCCTGCTGTGGCCGAAGTTGCCATTGTTGGTATGCCAGACGCCAAGTGGGGCGAGATCGGCATTGCCGTGATTGTGAAGCGACCAGAGTACGCGGCCGTTGATAGCGCTGAGTTGCTTGGATACCTTGAAGGCCGTTGTGCCAAATACCGTTGGCCGCGCCAGATCTTTTTCTGGGATGTGATGCCCAAATCAGGTTACGGAAAGATTGTTAAAAAAGATATCAAAGTGCTGTTGGTTGAGCGCGGCGAAGTGCAGAGCGTCGCGTGATAAACCTATCATGACTACAGATCAATTAACGCCTGTACACATCGCTTTTTTAACGCCAATGGCGCAAGTCACGCTTGAGGCTGTACGCAAGCTTATGCCAGCCAATTGCACGATCGCCTTTGCGCAAACCTCAAGCAAAGCAGAACAAATCAAACTCTTGGCCGACGCTGACGTTGTCATGATCGCCGGCACCTTCATCGAGGGCGATGTCATTCGCCAGGCGCCACGTCTGAAAATGATCCAGAAATGGGGCATCGGAGTAGACAAGATTGATCTGGTTGCAGCCCAAGAGCGCAATGTGCTTGTTTCAATCACCTCTGGCGCAACTTCGATCCCCGTGTCTGAACACACACTCCTCTTGATGTTAGCCGTGTCGCGACGCTTGCCCTTGGCGCACCGCAGCTTAGGCCAAGGTCAGTGGATCGCTGCTGAGCTGCGCACCGTGTGCAGCAAACTAGACGGCAAAACAGTGGGGTTATTTGGTTTTGGTGGCATTGCCCAGCAGGTGGCCAAGCGTTTGAAAGGCTTTGATGTTGACGTGATGTATCACTCCAGAACTCGAGTAGCCTCTGACATCGAAGACCGACTGGAGGCACGTTACGTCGACTTTGACACGCTCGTGGCAAAC
Source organism: Alcaligenaceae bacterium (assembly GCA_037146575.1). Taxonomy (GTDB): domain Bacteria; phylum Pseudomonadota; class Gammaproteobacteria; order Burkholderiales; family Burkholderiaceae_B; genus Zwartia. The sequence goes on from JBAWWV010000052.1 coordinate 4,395, forward strand.
AGCGACATCTTAAGTTTGCATGCCCCGCTCTCTGAGCAAACCCGTCAACGTTTCAACGCTGACGTCTTTGCCAAAATGAAACGAGGTGCGATCCTGATTAATACCGCGCGCGGTGAACTCATCGACGAGCCAGCTTTAATTCAGGCCCTGCAGCAAGGGCAGCTTTCGGGGGCCGGCCTAGACACCTTTGAGGCAGAGCCTCCAAGCGGAGAGAATCCGTTATTTCACATGGATCAAGTCGTGGCGACACCACACTCAGCGGGCGGGGTCTATGACAACCTACCCAACCTTGTCGGCCACATGTTTCGCAATATCCAGCTCTTTCAACGCGGGCTGCCAATCCCTGAGGCTGACCTCGTAGTGGCGCCACAAACGTAGAAGGTTGTCGCCTTAAACTAGTCGCCTACGGCTATCGCCAAGCGGAAGCTCGATCGCGTTACAGCATGACGTTTGAGCCGCGCCCTGATAATATCGACCAAATCGCCTAGGAGACCAACATGAGTCAAAAATTTTCAACCCAGTTCGAGCCCCTAAAAGGCAAAGTCAGCCCCGAAGAATGGGAGACCCGTGTCACCCTCGCAGCCTGCTATCGCTTGATGGATAAGTACGGCATGACTGACATGATCTACAACCACATCACGGCGCGTATCCCAGGCACTGAAGATCTGCTCATCAATCTCTATGGTTTGCTCTACAAAGAAATTACCGCCTCAAGTTTGGTGCGCATCACCGTCGAAGGTGAGATCGTTCGTAAGCCAGATACCGACTATGGCATCAACGTGTCGGGCTACGTGATTCATGGCTGTATCCACACTGCACGGCCTGATGTCGCTGCAGTCATTCACACCCACACCCGTGCCGGCATGGCGGTATCCTCGATGAGTTGTGGTCTGTTGCCCATGACCCAAACCGCGAGCCGGTTCAACAATCATCTGGCGTATCACGACTTTGAAGGCCCCGCAGTCGATCTAGCCGAACGCGAATTACTGGTGCGCGACTTGGGTGATCACAACGCAATGATTTTGCGCAACCACGGCTTACTCACTAGCGGTGCGTCGGTACAACAAGCGTTTAACCTGATGTATCAACTTGAAATGTCTTGTCGTGCGCAAGTCGACGCCATGGCTGCGGGTACGCAACTGAGCCTGCCCCGCAACGAAATTCTTGAAAAATCAGCACATCTTTATCAGCCCAATGTTCGCCGACCTTATGGTGAACTTGAATGGCATGCCATGCTGCGCCTGCTTGAAGCCGAGCCGGGCGGATTTCCGCATTACGCGTCTTGATTCGGCTGCTGAACAGCGGTGCTCGAGGCTCACGAATCTTGCCCTGCTGAACGACGATTTGCCTAGGTAACGGAACTAATCACCATCATGCTTCAAACAAACTCACCTGCGCCCCTCGGCTTGTCTGGCATTTGCGACTGCCACACACATGTGTTTGCGCCGCAGGCGCAATTTCCGTTTTCACCCACACGGCACTATACGCCCGACGAGGCCTCAATAGAAGAGTTGCACGCCTTGCATCGCTCGCTTGGTGTCGAGCGTGTTGTCGTTGTGCACCCTAGCCCTTATGCGGCCGACAACAGTTGCTTGCTGTGGGCCTTGCGCACGATCGGCGCGAGCTCACGTGGCGTGGCCGTGATTGATGACCACACTTCAAACGCAGCGCTGACTGACATGCATCAGGCGGGCGTGCGCGGCACGCGCTTGAATCTTGAAACTGTGGGGCAAAACGACCCGCGCGTCGGCCAACAACAGTTGCTGCGCACGTCTAAACAAGTGGCGCCCTTTGGTTGGCATATCCAGATGTATACCAATTTAGGCGTCATTGACGGCATGCACGACACTATTATGCAAGCAGCTACCACCGTCGTCATCGATCACTTTGGTCGACTCAATGCCGCGGCAGGCCTTAAGCAACCAGGCTTTGATGCGTTACTTTCGCTGGTGCGTTCAGGCAAAGTCTATGTAAAAATTTCGGCCGCCTATCGCGTATCAGAAGCCGTCGGTTACGCTGATTTAGATCCGTTTGCACAAGCGCTTATTGAAGCCAATCCTGAGCGCATCGTTTGGGGCACTGACTGGCCTCACCCGTTTCCGCCCAAAGGTCAGGTGCGCAAACCTGAGGTCATTGAGCACTTTCATCACGAAGACAATCAAGCCGCCCTCCAGCGTGTTGTGCGTTGGGCCGGCAGTGCTGAACGTACAAAAAAGATTCTTGTCGATAATCCAGCACGGCTCTATGATTTTTAAAGCGATGTTGACGGCCCAGCACGACTTTATGCGTTTTGATGTGTTGTTGACGGCCCAGCAGGTCATACGATTCTTAAAAACATCGCAGATTTCTGAAGATAGGAAAAATGATATTGCCGAGCCGTACGCTAACGCTTTTTGCCGAACAGACTTGAAGACCTTCTTCTAAAAACCAACAAGATCCACCTAGAGACGCTCACGATGAAAACCTTTCGATCTTATTACAGGCGCTTAAGCGTTCTATTAGTAGCGCTCGTTTTGTCGGTGCCTCTCGCAACTCAAGCGCAAGACAGCGCAAATTATCCAAATCGCTCAATCAAAATTATCGTGCCCGTTGCACCCGGCGGTACAGTCGATATTGTTGCCCGCTCGATTGCCGAAGCTTTAACAAAATCGCTAGGGCAACAAGTCATCGTCGAAAATAAACCTGGCGCCAGTAGCTTACTGGGCACGAACTTTGTAGCCAAATCCGCACCAGATGGCTATACCCTTCTGGCCCATTCAACAACTTTTGTCACGGCACCCGTGTTGTTAAAAAATGCCGGCTACGATCCGCTTAAAGACTTTATCCCGATTACTGTCACCTGCCAAATCCCGATGGTCTTGGTCGTCAATCCTGACAAAATCGCAGCGCGTAATCTAAAAGACTTTATCGCCCTGGCAAAGGCGCAACCAAAGTTTTATGCCTATGCCTCTTCAGGCAACGGCTCAACGGGTCATATCGCGGCCGAACTGTTTAGCAGTGCAGCAGGGGTGTCATACCTACATGTGCCTTATAAAGGTAACGCACAATCAATGGTTGACCTGTTAGGTGGACAAGTTCCGTTTATGTTCGATCAGGTCAGTACCTCAGCCCAATATATCTTGAGTGGAAAAATCGCTGCGATTGGTGTGACTAGCAAAACACGTTCTGCGATTTTGCCAAATGTGCCCACCCTAGATGAATCAGGCTTAACCGGTTTTGAAGACTCAACGTTTAACGGCTTGTTTGCACCCGCTGGTACCCCTGCCCCGATCATCACCCGTCTGCATACTGAATTAACAAAAATCTTGCAGTCACCCGACTTGGTCAAGCAATTTATGACCAAGGGCGTTGAACTTGGTGCAAGCCCAACGCCCGAACAATTTAAACAATATCTGACACAACAAACCTTACGCTATCAAGAACTAGCCCGCAGCGCTAATATTGCAGCCGACTAATGTCGTCAGGCGCATGGACAATCAAGAAATCTTAATTTGGTACATCGAACCTGAATCGATCCAAGACCCTGCTCAATTAGATCGATTTTTACGATGGCTTTCACCCGAAGAATGTCACGCAGTGGCACAGGCAAGTGAGAATGACCGCAGTACACAAATGCTTGAGTTTTGGACGCTGAAAGAGTCGTACATTAAAGCTGTTGGAATGGGCCTGTCAATCGCGCTTGACTCGTTTGCGTTTAAGCTTGCAACCGCTACAACGCCAGCACACTTGCTCAGACTTGATGCCCAAGCCGATACTGTCGACGCTTGGCGTTTTTGGCAAGGGCAACCTACCGAGCATCACCTAATGGCGTTGGCTTTCAAACCCGAGCACGCTAACCCAATTCAGATCAAAGCGCAGCGAGCCGACTGGCTCGCTCAAGCTTAACCCTATAACCTCTGCCGTCAATTGACTTAGGCTGCCCGAGCAGTTTCGGTTGGAGCGACCGATGCTGCGGTACGTTCTGCAGCAGCTTTTTTACGTGACAGCGTAGCCTTACCAATTTCGTAGTAGCCCTTAAACTGTTCTTTAACCTGATTCGCTTCAATATCAAGAATCGTGCCGCCCCGCTCAAAGTGGTTCGCGAACACATGGCCGACCGCGTAAGTCGACGCACCTGAAAGTAGCATCATGGCTGACCCCCCTAAGACAGAACCCACTACCGGGATCATCTTGGCCCAGCTCGCGACAGTCATCGAACCAAAGGCGGGTACAGCACCACCGATTAAGGCACTAATCGTGCGTTTAGTCGCACTATCAGCGTATTCAACACCATAGAGCGAACTTAATTGCTTGATCAGAGCTAACTGAATGGCAGTCACACCAACAAAGTCAACCACAGGGATCGGCACAATACCGACACCACCTGACAACAACATACTGTAATTGATGGCGGACTCAACCTTCGCGCGCTGTAGTTCATCAACGGGTTTAGGCGTGACTTCAATCGCATTGACTTCAATGTCGTTCGACTTGATCGTAGGCATAAATTATCCTGTTAAAGCAGTGCATCAACCGAAAATATTCAAATTCGATCATCCCAAACAACAAATTTTGCATTTTTTAGCTGCAAAATTCGCTAATTGGAGTAGACGCGTACCTTAACACCATTTTCCCAGACAAAGATCAAGTCATAAAAATTTAATCAAATGCCTAATACTTTCTTTATCTTTCTCTTAACTAAATAAAGCAATACTTGATCTGTCTTTATAAATTTGCTTTTATCGCTGGTCATGCGAATGGATCTGCAAGGCCTCTAAAAAGCGAGACACCATGTTGTAAGCCCCTACGGTTGCGGTCAACTCTACCAACAAGCGATCTGTTAACACGGCTTTAACCGCTGCAAAGACCTCAGGCGAGACATGAACATCTTTGGTCATGGCATCGGTATAAGCCAAAACAGCTCGCTGAGTCGGATCGTAGTTTTTTGATTGTTGCCAGTTGCCTAAGTCATCAAGTTGCACTTGCGACACACCTTCGCGCAAGGCAATCGGAGCGTGCTGCTCGGCTTCGTAAGGGGCGCCATTTAGCACCGCGATGCGCATGATCACAAGCTCACGCAAACCACCTTGTAAGGTGCTTTGTTGACGGATCGCTGTCAAGTAGTTCAACCAACCACTTGCGACTGGCGGGCTGTGCAACAACATTTGATACAAATGCAATACACCACCGCGCTCGGCAACAATGCGGTCGACCAGCGGTTTCGCTTCTGGATTAGTTAAGTTTGCGTAAGGAATGCGTGCCATGTTTGAGGTCTCTATGTTGTTAAATTGTTGTTGCACATAGCTCGGTACTCATCGAGCCTAGCGTTTAGTCGCTAACTTTGCTTATTCAGTGTAGTTCTTGATCACGGCCGCGTCATCTAAACGACCTAAGCCATGACTACTTGACGTTGTAAATTGCAAGAATGCAGCATGGGCCATCGATGCCGCAAACGTTTGCTCACGGGCAGCATCAAGCACCAGGCCTAAATCTTTAACAAAAATATCAATCGCCGAGGTCACATCATCGAACGACTCTGTGATCATGCGATTGCCCCGGTCGCCCAACATCCAGCTAGAGGCTGCGCCGCTTTTTAAGATTTCAAGCGTGGTATCTAGTGGCAGACCTGCGCGCTTAGCCATGGCCAAAGCCTCACCAGCCGCTGCGATATGCACGCCGCATAACAACTGATTCACGACCTTCATCTGGCTTCCCATGCCTTGCTCGTCGCCCAAGATAAAAATCTTACTGCCAAAGGTTGCAAGGATTGGTTTGACTCTGGCGCAAACGCTAGGCTCGCCTGCCACCATAATTGTCAAGGTACCGTTTGCGGCTCCGACTTTGCCCCCAGTCACGGGTGCATCCACCAGGTGAATGTTGAGTGCGGCAAGCCGTTGGGCTAGGTCGCGCACATATTTTGGCGCCATTGTGCTGCAAGTGATCAGAACTGAACCCGGTTTGAGTTGCCCCGCCAAGCCATCTGCACCAAATAACATCTCTTCAGTTTGTTTGTCATTGACGACAAAACTGATCACCACATCGCAGTGCTCTGCGATTGAATACGTCGCACTCGTCGCACGCCCACCGATCGACTCGAGCCAAGTCAAGGCCTCAGGGTTGACGTCACGCCCGATCACTGCAAAACCCTTTTTGAGCAGATTAGCAGCTACCCCGCGACCCATCACTCCGAGCCCCACCAGACCGACCGACTGCGCTGCTTTAACCGCTTGATTCATCTCTTTCTCCAGGGAACGTTGCCGCTTGTGGGTAACCTGTCTGCGCTAAGCCTTATCTTCTTTTTTGGCAAAAAAACCTTCAATCTGCACAAAAAAGATCGGCACTAGCGCAACAGCAAGGCAAGTCGAGGCGATCATGCCGCTAAACACTGTGATGCCGATCGATACCCGCGCCGCCGCACCTGCACCGGTGGCCGTCAACAAGGGCACCACGCCCAAGATAAACGCAATAGACGTCATCACAATTGGACGAAATCGCTCGTGTGAAGCCTTGAGCGCAGCATCAACCAAGCTTAAGCCCTCGCGTTTGGCCTCAAGCGCAACCTCAACAATCAAAATTGCATTTTTGGAGGCGAGCGCAATCATCAGCACTAAACCAATCTGCACATAAATATTGTTTGCGAGCCCCGTAAAAAACAAGGCGATCACGGTGCCCACTAAGGCCAGCGGCACTGCGAGGATCACCGGAATCGGTGCGACCCAAGACTCGTACTGGGCGGCCAACACCAAATACACGAGCAAAATCGACAATGCAAAAACGTAGACCACAGTGCTGCCAACAAGCTTCTCTTGGTAGGACATTGCCGTCCATTCAAAGGTCACTGAAGCCGGAAGATTCGTTTTTGCGAGTTTCTCAAGCGCATCAATCACTTGGCCAGAGCTAAAGTCCCCGCCCCCAGCACCAAGAATCGCGGCAGTTGGATACAAGTTGTATTGCGAAGCAATCGCCGGCCCTGTGCTTTCGACAATATCGATAAAGGAACCGAGTGGCACCATCTCACGAGCTTTGCTCTTGACATACAAACGACTGATTTGATCAGCTGTCACTCGACTTTTACCATCGGCCTGCATAAACACCTGGTAAGTTTGACCGTATTTAAAAAACTGATTGACGTACGATGAGCCGATTGAGTTTTGCAACACATCGTACGCATCGCCTATCGACACACCCAAGGTCTCGGCGCGCGAGGTATTAAAACTGAGTGTCAGTTGTGGCACGTTATTTCTGAAAGGCGTAAAAATCGCAGCAATCTCAGGCAACTCGCGTGCAGCCGCTAAAAAGTTTTCAGTCGCATCCTCAAGCTTTTTAAAGTTGTTGCTGCCATCGGTCAGCATCAGTTGCATTTGAAAACCACCAGACAAGCCCAAACCAGGAATTGCCGGAGGCAGCAACACTTGCCCCTTCACGTCTTGAATCTCACGCAGCGCCACACTCATTGCCTGATAAATGGTCTTTAAGTCTTGGCCTTTGCCACGCGCATCCCAAGGCTTCAAAATGACATACATCACACCAGCGTTAGACTGCGACGCATTGTTGTTAAGCGCATTGACCCCTCCGATCGAGACGATTCGATCAACGCCCGGCACTTTTTCGATCGCGCTAACGACCTGCTGCATACCTAGCTGAGTGCGTTCAAGCGACGATGCATCAGGCAACGAAGTCGCGACAACCAGATAGCCCTGATCTTCGTTTGGAATAAAGCCCGTGGGCAATTTAATCAAACCAATAATCGCACCGACAATCAGTAAGCCCCCTACTACCGAAGCAGTTTTCCGATTATTCATCAGCCCCTGCAAAAGGTGTGCGTACCAGTTTGAAATTTTTTCAAAGTAGCGATCAAAGCCAGCATAGAACCAATTCTTTTTTTGGTTCGCCGGTTTAATCCGAATAAATTGTGCAGCCTGCGTTGGCTTAAGTGTCACGGCGTTGATACCGCTGATCAGCGCAGTGGCTGCAATGACAAGCGCAAACTGTCGATACATCTGACCAGTGATACCGGCGATAAACGAGGCTGGCAAAAATACGGCCATCAGCACCAAGGTAATGCCAATGATCGGGCCCATCAACTCGGTCATGGCATTAATTGCCCCCTCGCGCGGGGTTTGGCCATGTTCAACCTTTTTAGCCACGCCTTCGACCACCACAATGGCATCGTCGACCACGATTCCAATACACAATACAATCGCAAACAGCGTCAACAAATTAATCGAAAAACCCATACCTGCCATGCAGGCAAACGCACCAATCAAGGTCACAGGCACCGTCGTTGCCGGCACCAGGGTTGCGCGCCAGTCTTGCAAGAACAGCAGAATGACCAACAACACCAAAACACCTGCCTCGAACAAGGTGTGATAAACCTCGTTGATTGAGGCTGTCACAAACATTGTCGTGTCAAAGGGGATTTCCCATTTAATTTCTTTTGGAAAATTCTTTGAGATTTTTTCCATCTCGGCACGCACTGCCTGGGCTGTCGCAATCGCATTAGCCGAAGGCAGTTGATAGATTGCGATGCCACCCGCAGCCCGATCGTCTAGGCGAAAGAATTGGCTGTAATTCTGACTGCCCATCTCAATACGTGCGACATCGCGCAGCCGGGTCATCTCGCCCTGCTCGTCAACTTTAATCAGAATCTGCTCAAATTGCTCTGGCGTATCCATCGAGCTTGTGACGTTCAGTGTCAACTGAAAATCTTGACCATTCGGCACCGGCGGCGCACCGAGTTGGCCCGCGGCCAGCATCACGTTTTGGCGACTAATCGCCGCACTGATATCCGAGGGCGTCAGGTTACGCATATTTAACTGCGCAGGATCTAACCAAATGCGCATGCTGTAATTGCCGACACCAAAGACATTGGCCGCGGCAACGCCTTGCAAACGCGCCAACCGATTTTGCATTTGAAGATTGGCGAAGTTACTTAAAAATAGTGCGTCATGGGCAGGGTTACTAGACGTCAGCGTTACAAACTGCAAAATCGCAGTGGACTGCACCTTGGTTGTCACGCCCTGACGTTGAACAGCTTGGGGCAGAGACGGCAAGGCAATGGCAACGCGATTTTGCACATTCACCTGAGCAATGTTTGGATCGGTTCCGACTTGAAACGTCACCGTCAAGGTATACCGGCCATCATTTGTCGAATCCGATTCCATGTACAGCATGTTTTCCACGCCGTTCACCTGATTCTCGATGTTGCTTGCCACCAACTGTTGCACCAATGCAGCACTGCCGCCAGGCCAGTTCGTCGTCACCTGCACCGTCGGCGGCGTCATCGGTGGGTATTGCGCAATCGGCAAACCAAAAATAGAAACCGCACCAATTAGCATCGTGATTAAAGCAATCACGTTGCCCAGCACTGGGCGTTCGATAAAGTATTTTGAAAGCATGGTGTGTCCGGTTGCCTGACTGTATTAACGTGCAGGTAGGGGTGCGACTGTCGCCATCTCAGGATTGACGGTCTGTCCATTGCTGATATTGATGAAGCCATTCAGCACAAACGTTTCAGAATCTTTTAGACCCTGAGCGATTTCAATCAATGAAGCGAAACGCTGTCCAGTCTTGATCGCGCGACGTTCGACCTTCTTATTGTCATCCATCACAAAAATATAATCACCTTGTTGATCAGTTTGGACCGTACGTGAGGGAATCAAGACAGCCTTGCGCGACTCGCCGTACTCGGCCAGCACTTTGCCATACAAGCCCGGCACAAGCTCAAACTTATCATTGGGTAATTCAGCACGCAACTGCAACGAACCAGTACTGGTACTGAGCAGGTTCGCCGAATAGTCAAGGGTGCCCTTGTGCGAAAAACCTGTCTCTCCTTGCAATTGCACGTACACCGGCAAGGCATTGACCAGTGACTTACGGTTATCTTGGTTGACGTAGCGTTTTTGATACTTCAGCAGGTCACGCTCGTTGATATAAAAATAAACATAGATCGGATTAATTTTTTGAATCGTTGCCAGCTTGACTCCTGAGGGGCTACTACCCAAGTAGTTGCCCACGTCAATCAAATGGCGCCCCATCAAACCGTCAAAGGGCGCACGCACCTCGGTGTAGGTCAAATTAAGCTGCGCAAGCTTTAAGTTCGCTTCAGATTGCAAAAAAGCCGACAAGGCTTTGTCAACCGAAGCTTGCGAAGTGGCATTGTCTTTTAACAAAGCCTTTTGACGTGCCAACTCGATTTTGGCTTCGGTATAAATCGCCTGAGTCAAATTGACCTGTTGAATGTACTGATCTTGCTCAATCACAAACAGTAGCTGATCTTTTTTAACAAAGGCACCGTCTTCAAAAGTAATTTTGCTGAGATACCCCGGCACCCTCGCCTCAAGATTCACCGTCAACAGCGGCGAAATCACACCATCAAAAATCTCATAGCTTCGAACGTCTTGAGATACAGGTTTGGCAGTCGTCACTTTGACCGGTGCAGCCGCAACGGTTGGTTTTTTTTCACAGCCGACTAAGGCCAGGCCGGTTAGCAAAGTAAGGGTCAGGGCTGCGGTTCGCATGAGCGGCGTACGCATGAAGGGGCTCATTGAATGGTCTCACTAGACTGAACTAAACGTGGATCGGGTTGGTGGTTTAGGGCATTGCCCCAGTTGGTACGTGTCTTCATCTCGGCCACTATGGCGTCAGGCAGTGCAGGCGTCAGCAAGTCGCCAGACCACCCCCCGCCTAACGATTTAAACGCTGAGACGTAGCCAAGTAAATTATTTGTATTGGTTTGCACCAAGGTGCTTTGCACCAGCAAAAGTTGCTGCTGTGCAATGATCACAGTGTTGTAGTCAACCTGCCCAGCCTTATAACGGTCAAGCGCAAGTTTTGCGGCTTGCTCGGCAGCAATCACCGATTTTTTAAGATCGGCAGCTGAACTTCGCGTGGTTGAAATGGTAACGAGCGAGTCTTGGACCTCTTTTTGCGCCTGTAGCACCAGATTTTGGTAGGTCAGAATACTTTGCTGAAATACGGCATACTGTACACGGATCTGGTCGGTGATCGCTCCGCGGTAAAACAACGGAAACAGAAAGCCTCCGGCGATCGAGGTATTTCTGTTATCCCAAGAAAACAGATTTGACTGGTTACTGTTGTTAGTCACAGTCGTTTGAAAACCAAATAAGCCGCTTAAGGAAAAGCTTGGATACAGCGCCGCCTCGTTGACACCAATTAGTGCCGATTGTGCGGCCGCCGAGTATTCAGCTTGCAGAATATCGGGGCGACGTCTGAGCAAATCTTTTGGGATGCCAACTTGCAACGCGGCAGGTGCCACGAGCGGTTGCGCGCTAGTCTTAAAGTTTTGCTCGTAGTAATCAGGCGACTCACCAAGCAATACGCTCATCGCGTATTGGTACATCTTGAGCGAGGCAATCAAGGTTGGAATCTGGGATTTCGTTTGCTCGTATTGAGATTCAGCCTGACTTAAATCAAGCAGCGAGGTCGAGCCATTTTTGTAACGCGAGCCGGCGATGCGCAAGCTTTCGGCCTGCAACGTCAAGTTTGTTTTCGCAACCTGAATCAGGCCTTCGTAGTTACGAATATTGATATAAGTGTTCGCAACGTCAGAGGCAAGCGAAACATCTGCTGCATAAAATGCAGCCGTTGTAGAAATATAAGAGGACAACGTGCTTTCAATACCACGGCGATACTTACCCCAGAAATCGATTTCCCAGTTGGCCTGAATCATTAAATTGCGGGTGTTCGAAATTGAAGACGTGTTGAGATATTGCGTCAGCGCGTTGGGCTGGTCGTTACGCGAGCCTGATCCACTCAAACTAACCGTGGGCAGCAATGTCGCCTCGGTGACCCCGAGTTGTGCCCGCGCTTGAGCAATTCGCACGGCGGCGCGCTGAAGGGTCAGGTTATCGCTGGCTGCGCGAGCAAGCAAACGGTTGAGCGTCGGATCTTTAAAGCTTGCCCACCAGGCAACCGGGTTGATGCGTTGAGTGCTGTCAGCGCCAAGTGCCTCGGTAAACTCAGTTTGCTTGGGCTGACTAAATTGGTCTTGGACCTTATTGACGGGTCGCACATAATCTGGCCCAACCATACACCCTGACAGGGTCAGGCAAGCACCCGCCAGCCAGCAAGACAACGCGAATCGATTCATGATGAAAACGACAAAAAATATCAATAAAGGATAGTAAAGCAAATTTCAGCCACGAAAGGCTGCGGAATTCATTGAATCGACTCGGTCATAAGGACAACTTAAGCGTGAATAGACCCTCAGATCAGTTAGTCAACCTGCGCCCCAGAAATACGCACGATTTCAGCCCACTTTGCGACATCTGCATGATGAATCTTGGCAAACGCGGCAGGGCTAGGATCTTGCGCAGGTGTGATGCCCTGGGTCTCGTTGAGCCAAGCCCTGAAGGCCGGGGTGGAAATGACCTGTGTGACTGCTCCGCTCATTTTGGCGGTGATCGCCGTTGGTAACTTGGCGGGTGCAAGTAACCCATACCAAGTGCTGCTCTCAAAACCGGGTAGCGCGCAGGCCTGCGACATCGGGGGCACGTTGGGTAGAGCTTCAAGGGCGGTAGGTGTGGTAACTGCCAAACCAATATTTAACCCGCCTTTAATCGAGGCGATTGCTGGTGCGCTTTGATTAAAAAAAAGATCAACGTCGCCTGCCAACAATGCTGTCATGGCCGGCCCCTGCCCACGATAGGGCACGTGCACGATATCGACCTTAGCCGCACTGGCGAACTGGG
>JBAWWV010000053.1:0-16625 GCA_037146575.1 Alcaligenaceae bacterium
CTCATTGCTAAGTTGCTCGTCAAACAAGCCCAAGTCTTTGTACTGAGTCTGACTAGCGTCGGATTAACTTTCGAGCATCCGAAGGTAAAAATTCTTGGTCCAGATCCACGGGTTGCAGAGAGATTTGACGATAAAGCTGAACATGTAAACGTGTTTCGCCACTTGGGTCTCCCAACCAATCATACTTGGGTGTACGCCAACTATGACGAGATGCTGGCCAAGCATACTGAATATCCAGTTTTTCTGTCAGCGACGTTTTCTTCGGCAGGGAGTGATAGCCGCATCATACAAACAAGTCACGAGTTGGCCTCATTTTATGAAGCCGTACGCCCGCACAACAAAAGCAGTCACTTTATCGCGGCAAGATTATTAACAGATATTGTCAACGCACCAAATGCCTGCGCCATGGTGCTAGGTGAAAACAATACCCTAGTGGTGTGCCTGACTGACCAAATTTTGCGTGGCCATCAGTATCTTGGCAATATCTATCCCTCAAGTATGAGCGAGCTGCATCGTTCTATGGTTTTAGAGATGACCACAACCGTTGGCAATTACTTGTCGACGCAAGGTTTTAGAGGGCTCTTCGGTTTAGATTTTCTGATTACCCGCTCCGGCAAGTGCTACCCACTTGATCTTAACCCCAGAAGACAGGGGTCTTATCACTGCAGTGTTTTGATGTCTAAGAACGTCGATCTGATTGATCTTGAGCAGACTGTCATTTTTGGTGAAACCCTACCCGCCATCAAACACGAACAGTTTGAGGGCCCCTATTGTTGGGTACATAGCAAAATTATGCCGTATCGACCGAACGCAACGCTGGGTAGAGGGTTTGAGGTGGGTGATCCGCTTGAGCCTTTCGATACGGTCGGTACGCACCATGCCGCGGCTTGGTATACCCAGGGCAGTATTCTCAAAGGCGGTGCTGCAGGCCACTATCTGCGCACAGGTGGTTCTCGTCTGCCATTGCTAGAAGCACTCGAGCGTGAGGTCGGTGAGCTTATTATGCAGCTCTATCACTACCCAGAGCCAAACACTGCAAACAGTGACTAGCCGGGGGAGGGGCTAAAAACGTGGACTGATTTGCGCGGCAAGTCTGGTGCTCGTCCAGGCTCGCAATTCGTGACCGACCTGCTTATGCATTCGACCTCACAGGAATGAGTCCCAGCACTACGGCACTCAGCACCAAAACTTTGCTTCCGCGGCCCCTGTCAAACTGGTTGGATCAGGCATCGAGTTAGTGTGTTCGAATTTACAACGACGCAAAAAGTTGCAATGTTTCTGCTCTTTTAGATTTTCAAATTTGCCCTGACGATGGCTTAGTCCAAGCCTGTATCTCCATATTATTTCGCTCAAACGAATGCATCGAAATTTGAGGAACCTGACTTTTGAAGAGAGATCAATAGGCTAGCTTAATCGCCTTCAAAAATTTCAATAAATACATGACGATCAACTTTTTTGTAGCAATTTCGAATCCTTTGTGTCCATTCTGTTGGTCCTTGAATCGCGCGATAGTCAGCTCCATCAAGGACCTTTGGGTTATCAAGGTCATACAGCGCGAGGTACCTAGACGATCCGTCAGTGGCCTTAAAGCGCCTAGCGCTTTGAAAGCCTGGACAGCTCGCTCGCTCGGGGAGGTGCTCTTCGTTGTACCAACGATTAAATTCTTCTTCGTACTCGGGGTCTATTTCCACCAAGAACATCAACAACCCCCGGCGTTCTAACTTATCCATTTTCATCCCTCTAAGAAAAAACATCAACCGCGGTCGAATCTCAAGTGCACAATGGCTCGGAGCGCTATCTGCGGCCTACCAACGAGCATCGACGACGCTCAACGTCGACTACCGGCAAACCTTCCCGCTCGACGCCCCGATACAAATGCCCAAGCTAGATGATGGCCGTGCCCTTCTAATAACAGTCCCCCTTGTCCGGCAGATCCGACTGCGTACAATCCCTCTATAACCGTTTGATCGCTACGCAGTACCTCGTGTTGCGCGTTAACTCTCAGGCCGCCATCAGTAATGATGATGAAGCTCTCGACAGGACCGAGCGCACAAAAGGGTGGCAAATGAATTGGAGCAATATCATTAGCGCGGTCTTTCAACTGGCCGGTAGCCAGCTTGCTGTTGTAATCTGTGATTGTTTCGCGTAGGCGCTTAGGATCAATTCCGATCATGTGTGCGAGCTGGTCGAGACTATCCGCCTCAAAAAAGACATCTTTCCTTGTTCGCCGGTAGTCTTGAAGATAGGCGTAAGCCACGCCGGGTGCAGTCGATACGAAATATGGCCACCGTTGAAATTTTTTGACTACCTCCGCCCCCATCACGATGAATGCCGATTGTTCAGTCTGAGCGCTCACATCTCGCGCTGGTGCCCCCATCTCTTCAGTAAATCGCATTCCCTGACGGTTTACCAGAATTGCTCCTTGGCGATATAGGTTCTTATCAGGTGAAATCCAGGATGTTACGAAAGACATAATGAACGGGCGGAGCAGCCACGGGGGTAAGTGCTCAAGTGAAAATCGCAAAAAATACGCCAACCATCTCCAGGGCGGAAGTTTTTCGATTGGGTGACTGCGTGATTTGGGGCGTAAGCGCAGCAGCGGCCCGCGAAGTACGTGACCATTGAGAACCTCACTTCCTGCACTAACCCCCATATCCTGCCCATCGCCACTATTTGTGTTCATTCCGATAATGCTATCGTCAATACCTCCAAGCGTTTTCCGCAGTATGCCTCCGCCGTTGTAGTCACCACTAGCAAGAATGACGCCCTTCTTTGCGCGAAAAATCTGCTCTGTGCCGTTCACCTTAGCCGAAACACCGACAACCTTGCCATTCTCGCTGATCAGCGAAGTCACACGTGCGTTTAGTACGAAATTCACACCCAAGCGGCGACACTCACGGGACAAATAGTAAATATAGGCGCGCGAGCTTGGAAGAACGTTGTGCATTCGTGGCTTCTTGTGCGGCGGTTCGGGCAACGGACCAAAGAAAATAATACCCATCGAGGTTAGCCATCGCACGGCATCAGGCACTTCGTCGATCAATATGTGGCGCAGCTCGAGATTATCAGGTGCATTACGAGTCTGTGCGAGAACTTCCATATCTGCATAGTGCTCGTCTGTAGTATCTGTCACACCAGCCCGCACTTGAAGATCGGTTTGGCTAGAAGTGATTGACCCAACAGACATGCCCGTGCTGCCCCGTAGGGTGCTCCCTCGCTCCAGAAGGGTAACGTGGGCTCCGGCATTAGCCGCCTCAATTGCGGCGGCTAGTCCGCTGCCCCCTCCGCCGACGATGACGACATCAAAGTTTGAATGCTTGTTGGTCATGCGCGGCACTTTCCTAGTTGGACTCTTAATGAAATCACAAATCAGTATTGGCTGCCACCAACACAGAAAATATAAATATGGTCGTGCTGTTGCTAGTCCATTTTGATATTTGCTTTGCGGATGATTTCCCCAAAGCGATCGTGGTCTGCCTGTATGACCTTGGAGTATTCCTCTGGAGTGCTAGCCACGACGGTCATTCCGCGATCTCTCACACGTTGCGACATTTCCGGATCTTTCAGGATTGCAACGATTTCGCGATTAAGTTTGTAGACGATATCTGGCGGAGTAGCCGCTGGAACGATCAAGCCAACTTGGGATGCAACGACCAATCCCTTCACCCCAGCCTCGGCAAAGGTGGGAATATCTTCATACCCTGGTAATCGGCTCTCTGTCGCTAATGCTAGCGCGCGCAACTGACCATTTTTTATATTTTGCTGCACGACGTCTACATCTGCAAACATTGCTTGCACGCGTCCCGCGAGCAAGTCTGTCTTCGCCGGTACACTACCTCTATAAGGAACGTGGATTAGCTCGGTGGCTGTTGCCGATGAAAACATCGCGCCGAGTAAATGAGAAACGCTACCATTTCCCGAAGAGCCATAATTAATTTTTTTAGGGTTTTCTTTTGCAAGGGCAACAAACTCACTCACACTTTTTACCGGAACCGAGGGATTCACAAACAAACCCATCGGCAACGAGGCCATCAGTACCACCGGAGAAAAATCTTTAAGCGTGTTGTATGGAAGGCTAGCATATAGATGAGGGTTAATAGAATGACTTGAATAGACCAAAGTCAGCGTGTAGCCATCGGCGGGCGCTTTCGCGCCAAGGGCTGTTGCCAGACTGCCCCCAGCCCCTGCGCGATTCTCCACAATGACCGATTGCCCTAAGCGCTCTTGTAATTTTTGACCTACGCTCCGCGTCAGAATGTCCAAGGCACCGCCTGCGGGCGCCGAGACGATAATCTGGATGGGTTTCGTTGGAAAAGTCTGCGACTTAACCGGGAGGGCTGCTGCCAAAAGCAGTCCGCAACCACACAGTACATTTGTGAATATTCTCACCGAGTTTTCCTCAAACGCTGTTGATATGCTGCTTAAAACAAAGGCATGTTCATCTCGGGAGATAACCTTAGCGGATCCCTCGGGACCCCAAGCTATCGCTGGCTAGCGAGGCCGTAGAAACCCGCACAACAAGTCAACGCCTTTGACGATAAATCCTGATTCTTTTTGTCACCAAGTGAAAGTGCAACTTTCACCCATCTGCTCTTAATAATTATTATCAGTTTTAAGCAAAATCGTATTTCTGACGATTCTGGCACTAAATATTTCTCATGTCAAACGTATTAGATGCAAATTCGCACTGAGTGGAAAATCGCCTCACTTCTACCCGGAGTGTTTAGGGTGACGATCTATCAAAACAATCCTAAATATTCCCTCGATAATCATCATAATGTTCTAGGTCATGATTTGTCGCCAGTAACGGAGTGCCTACTAAGATAAAGCAATACCCAGCCGACAATAGGTAACAATATATCCATATAGAAGACGACACCCGCATTACCTGGGGCGAAGTTTCCTGCAGTGATCATCTGGTATATGTGGCCTCCTGCCGCACCAAGTAAAAAGCACGAAGGTCCAGCAATTGCACATAGTTTGGTTTGCCATGATCCTTTAAACGCAATAAATCCAATCAAAGAAAATCCGAAACTAGCAAAGCCAACCTCTTGCTGAAATGGGCTATCAGGCCAGCCAATAAATTTGGCGATTGCTTCTGAAAATACTGTGTGCATAATGCCGTTATAAAGGCAACTGACACCAATCGAGAAAAATACAAACCACTTAATCAGATTTTCAGCAGCAGACGGTTTATTTAATTTTTTACGTGCCATCAAAATTGAATAAACTGAAAAAATTAAACCGATAACAAAGAAGGTTAGGCCAAAGTTTTGCAAAAGAAATTTGATGATCTGTTCCATAACGATTTGTACTCCGCTGAGTTAACTATTTTCATAAACGCTTGGATAAGAGCGCCATATAAGATTGTGGATTTTCTAAATTGGGTAGGTGTGAGCAGCCTGTCATAACAAACTCAAAGGCCGCTTTCATTCGGGTTTAATGCCTGCGCTGTCCAAAGCCTTGCGCCAAACCACGAGTTGATCTTTCAAAATCGCATCTAGATCTTCGGGCGACCCACTAGCGCTTTCCATCGACTGGCGTCCTAGTTGCTCGCGCACATCAGGCATTTGCAGTACCGCATTGAGTTCTCGGTTGAGCAAATCAACGATCGGCCTTGGAAGTTTCGCGGGGCCTACAAGCGCCATCCAACTAATGTTGGTGAAATTTGGTAATCCTGCCTCTGTCATCGTCGGCACATCTGGGAAGATGGGGCTGCGTTTATCGAGTACAACGCCTAACGCCCGTAACCTGTTGTCTTTAATGAACCCAGTTGACGTGGCCGGTGAGGTAAAGGCCAGTTGTATGCGATTAGCTAGCAAGTCGGCAGTTTGTTCGGGCTCCCCTTTATAAGAAACCTGCACGATGTCGACTTTGCCCAGGGTTTTAAGCTGGGTGCCGTAAATCAATGCCGCAGTGTGCCCAGACCCAAAGTTGAGTTTGCCCGGATTGGCACGCGCATAGGCAAGAAGCTCGTTTAGGTTCTTCACGGGCAGCTCTTGATTGACCAACAGAAAATGCGTGAAGTTGCCAATAAATCCGATCGATGTGAAATCGGTCAGCACGTTGTACGGTGGGTCTTTCATTAAAAAGGGTACGCCCGCTAAGGGGCTATTCGTGCCCATCATCAAGGTGTAGCCGTCGGGTGCCGCGCGTGCAATAAACTGGCCAGCAATGGCACCGTTTGCTCCAGACTTGTTTTCGACGATGACGTTTTGGCCCAAGCGTTGCGAGATTTTTGGTGCGATCACTCGTGTGAGCGTGTCGGTGACCGAACCCGCCGGAAATGGGATGATGAGACGTATCGGTTTGTCTGGGTATTGCGCATAGGTTGCGGCTGAGGCGAATGCTAGGACGCATGCTACGACGTATGACATGAGGCGTTTGTACATGGGGCGTCTCTTTGTGTTCCAGCGAGGCTAACGATGTCACTGGTTTACGGTTTTTGGCAAATCAATGGGCGATACCATTGCGGGGGTAGAGGCTGCAAAACTGGCGAGCGCACCCATTGACTGAAAAGATATTGCAGTGTTGCCCGTCACACCGCTGTTCAAATCCTAATGAGACCGCAGTATCTTGCAGAGTGATTCAGACAAGATGCTGCAATCTCTAACTCGTCAGAAATAAACTTCCGAGCGTCACTTAGGCTACGAGCGTGCGAACCTATTCAACATAAAACTCTGTGCCATTGGCAAAGATATTAGGTTTCATAAACATCCCTAATAAAACAGCACCATTCGGTGAGTAGGCTTGGTGAACGTTGCCACCCGGACGCCAAACAAACTGGCCCGCTGAAGCTGCGCCATCTAAGTCGACCAGGCTGCCTTCAATAATCCAGGTTTGCTCAAGCGCTGCGTGCTCATGCAGGGGCACAATCGCGCCGGGTTCCATCTTGAATAAAATGCTCGATACACCCGAGGCAGGATCAGCAAACAATACCTTCGAACTGATGCCAGGAAATTTAGAGGGTACCCACTCCATCTTGGCTGGATCAACTAGTGTTGATTTTAAGTGAGCGGGTAACTTTTGAGGGTCTAGCCAACCTTCTGGCACTTTCGGTCTTAGAGCGGCTTCAGCAGCATTCATGTGTGTCTCCGGCATGTAGATGAATCAGGATCGATTGTATTTAGACGTTTAGAGTTTACTTATCAAGCGTGATATTTCGGCTTCGAATAATCTCACCTAAGTCTTTTTCACTTTTAATAAACTGAGCTTTAAATTGAGCAGGTGTGCTGGGGCTAGGGATATAGCCTCGCGAATTCAAGTCGTTGGCAATGGTCGGGTTGTCTAAGGCAACTTTTATCGCTGCCGATAACTTAGCCACAAGCTCCGCAGGTGTTCCTTTTGGCAGGATCACGCCTTGATAGCTATACAAATCGAAACCTGGAAAGCCAGATTCTGCAATGGTGGGCAGGTCTGGAAGTTGAGTAATCCGCGTGGCGGTCGAAACCGCAAGTGGTTTGAGTTTGCCCGCCTGGACTTGGGGCAGGGCAGAGCCAAGGTCAGTAAAGAGCAAATCAATGAAACCACCAAGTAGGGCGTTAATCGCCAACGGTGCACCAGCATAAGGTACGTGCAACGGCGACGCTTTAAGTTCGCCGGCCAGTGCCTCCATCGTCAGGTGATTCATGCTGCCGTTGCCCCAACTGCCGTAACTCATTTTCTTTTCATTTTTCTGAATGTAGGCAACCAACTCTTTCATTGTATTGACTGGTAAATCATTGCGAGCCAACAGAACTAATGGCGTCTTGACTAAAGAACTCACGAATTCAAAGTCTTGATTGGCGACGTAAGGTAACTCTTTGTATAACGACGTATTGGCTGCAAGCTGATCTGCAGTTTGCATCGCAGAATAGCCATCGGGCTGCAATTTGCTTAAGGCCTGGGTCGCAATGATGGTGTTGCCGCCCCCACGATTTTCAACAATAAACGGCTGCTTAAGGTTGCCCGACATATTTTGGGTCACAATCCGCGCCACGATATCCGTGCCACCGCCTGGGCCATACGGCACAAGCCACTTGACCGGACGGTCTGGATAGCCCTGTGCCTGCGTGAGGCTAGGGGTGAGTGCCATGCCTGCAACGACCGCTGCAAGAAGAGCTAACAACCGCCCGTTAATATTTTTTTTGATAAATGCCGTCAACATGATTTGTCCCTTTATTCGCTCGTCGGCGTATATTTTTATTTATTCTTGACACAGCTTGAACCGTTTCAGTATCAAAAGATTGCTGTGGGTTCGTTGTGCCTGAATAATGCTTATCGGTTTTACGACCCTATTTGACTAGCGTCAATGCAATTATGCAATATCTTGAGCGGGGTTAGGGTTTACGCTTGGCTCGGCCTCGAAACAAGCGCGGCCAATCAGTGTGCTGTTTGAGGCTTTGCTGGGCTTAAACCAAGTAACGCTTCAACGCCAAAGATCATCATTAAGAAACCAGAGATCGGTAAACAGAGGTAAGGGATACTCATTGGGATTTGAGTGCCCGTTGCGAGTTGCATTGAGGCAAGATCCACAAGGATGAATCCTTGCCAGAATAAGAGCAGGCCGATGCCGACCGCTGCGTAAGAGGGCAATTGATCGAGCCATTTCAGTGAGACGCCAAACTGTGCGGACAAATCCATTCTGAAATGTGCCCCTCTGCGTACCGCCATGGCTGCACCACAGAGAGCAGCCCAGATCATCAGAAAGCGCGCGACTTCTTCGCTCCAGGAAAAGCTGGCATTAAACACGCTGCGCGCAAAAATATTTGCACAAACAATTAAGGTCATGGCGATGAGCGCGGTGATCGCGATGGCACTCGTCAGACGGTAAAGCAGAGCCGCTATTTTTGTAAAAATTTGCATCGTCAATCCATTAAGAGCTTTGGCAGGACCAGGGTGATTGCCGGTATCAACGCAATGATGACCAATGAAAGAATCAGCACGAGTAGGTAAGGCATAAACACTTTAGTCACACTGCGCATGCTGCAACGGGCAATACCGGCCGATAAGAGCAAGCCAATTCCGATGGGCGGTAAAAAAATTCCGACACCAACCGTACCAATCGCAAGAATGCCAAAATGAAGGGGATCTACGCCGACTCGCTCTGCGACAGGCAAGAGAATCGGCATCAAAATAATCAGTGCCGGCAGACCTTCTAAAAATACGCCTGCGATTAAAAAGATAATAATGCTGAGCAACAGAAACCCGACAGAACCACCTCCGATGACAGACATAAGGTGCGCAATTGCAGCAGGTGTTTGCTGGCTGGCTAAGATCCATGAAAACGTCATGGCTAAACCAATGAGCAAGAGCGCAGCACCCGTCAAAATAATAGTTTGCTCGCAGATCTCATGCAGACCGCGCCAAGACACTTCACGATAAATGAATAAACTCACGACCAAAGCATAGACTGCGCCGATGGCTGCAATTTCTGTGGGGGTTGCGATGCCTAACAAAATCCCACCGAAAATGATGACAGGCAACAGCAATGCGAGTGCGCTGTCTTTGAACGCGGCATAGACGGCACTTGGTGGTGCCCGCACTTCGCTCGGGGGTAAGATCCCGCGACGCGCCTGATAGGTGATCAAGCCCATTAAACCAATCACCATCACGGCCGAAGGCAAAAATCCTGCGATAAATAAGCGTCCGATCGAAATATTGACAAGGCTACCGAGCACCACCATCATGATGCATGGCGGAATCAGCACTCCCATTGAGGAAGCTGCGGCCACAATTGCTGCAGCACGTTCAGGCGCGTACCCAGCACGTCGCATCGCCGGAATCATCGTTGAGCCAATCGCTGAAATATCTGCGGTGGTCGAACCTGAGATGCCTGAGAAAAACATTTCGGCAAGCATGACAACCATCGCCAGACCACCTCGTACGTGTCCAATTAATACACGTGCAAGGGTCACTAAGCGAGCCGAAATTCCACCAGAATCCATTAAGAGTCCGGCAAAAATAAAGAAAGGCACCGCCATCAAAGGAAATGAATCGATACCGGCAAACAGTCGCTGTGCGATCAGTGCGAGAGGCAGGCGCCCTTCGAGCAGTAAGAAGGTGACTGAGGCGGCCCCCATCGCGAAGGCAATGGGGATCCCAATGGCCACGAAGGCGATAAAAGAAATAACAAGAGCGGCGATTAGCATTGCGGCGTTAAGCTTTGATGTCTGGAATGACGGCGTTAAGCTTTAATAGCCCGAATTTGCTCAATGATCTTTTGATTCTTAGCGAGATCTTTGTAGACAGGACCCATCGCAGCAATCAAAGGCGCCTTATCAATCGTGTCGACTTTGACGCCTTTGGCAGTCAATTCGGCTGATGCGTCAGCATCAAGCTTTGCGGCCAGCTCGCGCATATAGCGCCCAGCCTGTACACCCGAATCCGTTGCCGCCTTTTTTTGCTCTGCGTTAAGTTTTTTGAAGGCGGGGGCAGACATGCCGAAGACTAAGGCTGAATAGGTATGCTCATCTAAGGTGACAAATTTTGCGACCTCGTTCAATTTAGAACTCAACATGACGTTTGGCGGACATTCAAGCCCGTCAATCACGCCTTGTTGCACGGCGGTGTAGACTTCGCCCCAGTTCATTTGAATGGCGCTCGCCCCCAGCGCTTTGAACATGCCGATAAAGACAGGGCCTCCGGCGACGCGAAACTTCATGCCAGAGAAACCCTCTTTGGTGGCAATGGCCTTCTTTGCGTTCAAGCACGAGCGAAAGCCACCTGCACCCCAACCTAAGCCGATGATGCCGCGAGGCTCTAAGAGTTTCAGCCAGTGATCACCGATGGCACTTTCAAGACACTGATCGGCATGCGCTTTAGAGGTGTAAAGAAAAGGCAAATCACAGTCACCAATTTCTGGAGCGACAGCGGTTAAGGTCGATGTGCCGTAGAGGTGTAAATCGACAATGCCCAAAGGCATACCTTCCATGGCTTCGCGTTCTTGGCCAAGTTGGCCACCAGGAAACACATTGACCTTAAAAGTGCCGTTTGTTTTTTGCTCAAACAGCTCAGCAAATTTTTTAGCGCCCATGTCAAACACGGAACCCGCTGCGGTGACGTGACCCATGCGAAGGGTTGTGACGGCTTGCGCATTCACCACAAACGGGGCGGCGACGGAAGCGGCGGCAATCGTGAGAAAGTTACGGCGACTAGTCATGATTTTCCTAAAATTATAGTTTTAAAAATACGCGAAAATAGTATCGACCGTGGTCAACGATTGCGATACCCAGCAGCGGCCTTTCGAGACTGATATCTGGACCCTAGGCTGCTCAAAATTATTTGATAGAGCCGCGGTGATCTGCCCATAAGCATACACTTCAGGGAGGTGAGAGGTCACTAAAAAACCGCCATGGCGTTTGGAGGTGAGCCAATCGCACCGCGTAGGTTTAAGGGCTTAGAGGTGAACAGAAACGTATTTCGTTTGTGCTTGTGCACCGCAGCACGTAGGGCGTCGAGATCAAACATTTCGCCCAGAACGAGTCCAAGGCGTGCGATGGCAAGGTGCAGGCTAGGCTTGCCTTGTTGTAAAGGCCAAGCCTCGACAGTGACTGAATCGCTTGCAACGGCCGCAAAGCCCGAATCCCATAAGAATTGCCACATCGACTCGTCGCCTGCCAAACCTGAATAATCGCGTCCTTGAAAGATGGTTGTCTTGTCTTCAGGGCTTGCCTGGTTAAAGGTCTCAAGCCAACCCGTGCGCACACACAGCACGTCACCCAATTGTGGTTTGAGTTCACTTTGCTCAAGTGCCAGTCGTAAATCCTTGGCGCTGCACACTTGAGAGCCTAGTGCAGACCAGGGGCGTTGGTTATTTGTGTAAAACTCAGGTAGATCAATATAGATACCGCGGGTAAAAATTCCAAAATCCGCGTAGCGATCAACCCCGTTACGGGAGCCATCGCCCAAATGGATATCTTTGCTTTGTGCGCCGTCATAAAACCCGTGTACTGGGTCGCCAACGTGCGCTAGGCTATCCCATTGCGAAGAGGCCTGCGGGTGAAACGTCACGCAGTCATCGCGTATCAGTAAGCCTTCGTAGGTGTCAGTCACAAGCTCATGAATGGGCGCTTCGCGAACACGGTGCGAATGCGCAGGCACGGCCCCAAGTGGTAAGTGCAGGGGCAAATCCAGATTCACCCGCTCACCGCTTCGAACCAATTTGGCTGCCAAAGCTGCATATTCAGCGCTAATTGCCGCCAGCATTCCAACATTTTCTTTTTCAAGCCCCCACGCTAAGGGAAGCGTTTCACCATTGGGTCTGGGTAAATCTGCAAAGGCTGGGCGTCGATACATGGTGAGTCCGTTGAACAATGGGGGTGAGGTTAACAATTGGCAGCAAACCATAACCGCTAGGGGCGACAGCACGTTTGCTCGTCAGGCAGATTTCTGTGGGCTTTCGCTAGCTCTTAATGTAGAGGTTACAGTAGCGGTAAAACAGTGAAAAGTACACATGATTTCTGAATAAAGACGCCCTGATTGAACAGCATGGACATCGACTTTTATAGAGTCGACGTTACCGTTTGTTATAAGGCGCTATCATGCAAAAATAGTTGTGATGTGGTGTGTTAAGTTATCTGCCTATAGAGACTCTGTCGCTGTTATCAAACTAATAGGATTCCAGTCATGATTCGTCATTTTTTTTTACAAGGTTGTATCGCGATCGTTGCATTATTAAGCGCGTCTGCCAGCGTTTTTGCGAATCCGGCCTGGCCCGTATCTCCGATTCATATGGTGGTGCCGTTTCCCCCCGGTGGCAGTAATGATGTCATCGCTAGACGCTTAGCTGACGGTCTGAGCAAAGCCTTTGGTCAAACTGTTGTGGTTGAGAATAAAGGGGGCGGAGCAGGCACGATTGGGTCACAAGCGGTAGCGATCTCAAAGCCAGACGGATATACCTTCTTATTCATTTCAAGCTCGCTCGCGACGTCGGCGGCTGTTCAGCAAACTCCCTATGATCCGCCCAAAGCGTTCATGGGGGTGGCGCAAGTCGCACGCTCGCCCTTTGTCGTCCTTACCAGTAAAGAGTTTCCAGTCAAAGACCTCAAAGAACTGATCGCTTACGCAAAGGCGAATCCTCGCAAAATGAACTTTGGTAGTGCTGGTTTGGGTGACAGCACGCAAATGGCGACCGAGCTCTTTAACGACACCTTTGATATCAAAATGACTGCAGTCCCCTACAAGGGAATCGCACCAGCTCAGCTAGATCTTTTGGCGGGGCGACTGGATATGATTATCACCACGATTGCATCGATCAAGGGTAATGCGGCCGATGGTTTGCCAAAGCTTGCGTTCACCGGCGCGAAGCGTGAGCCAGACTATCCAAATATTCCAACCGTGATCGAGGCGACAGGGACGCAGTTTGAGGTGGATATTTGGTGGGGTCTGTTCGCACCGGCCGGTATTCCAGCGGCGATCTTACAAAAGATGAATGCTGAGGTGAATAAGCTCGTCACAGATCCGGCGTTCGCAGACTTTTTAAAAACAGTGGGCGCATCACCTGCGACTAGTACGCCAGAGTTCTTTCAACAATTGTTAGTAAAAGACCTAGAGCAGTGGCGAGCGATTGCTAAGCGTGCGGGCGTGCAGTAGGCAAGGTTCGTTGCGTGAGGATTCGCAATGAATGATCGTACATTAATGGGAGATTCACGATGAGTGATCGCGGGCATCAGTCTGATTTAGAGGCAATACAAGCGGCGTTGAAGCAAACCAGTGAACTCTTGCACGGTATCGTGTCTCGCTCTGACATTAAGCAAATTTCTGCAGAAGTCTTACGCCTGAATGAGGCTGTGCGTCGCGGTGCGGCAGGCCGTATTCAAAGTGGGGATCACCCGCAAGATTTTGCGATGCTGCTGTTGGCTGAGGCCGATGACACGAATCGGATGAGCTGAAGATGACACAATTACCGTTGAATCCGTCTTCGGATATTCTCGAGGCGTCAATCACAGAAGTTGGGGCGCGTTTAAGGCGCAAAGAGTTAAGTGCTGAACAGTTAACCCGACACGCACTTGACCGCGCCGTAAAGACCCAACCGTTGCTCAATGCGTTTATCGACATCTGGGCAGACAGCGCGATCGCGCAGGCAAAACAGCTCGACCTCGAGGCTGCGTCAGGAAATTGGCGAGGGCCGCTACATGGTATTCCTTTGGCACACAAAGACTGCTTCGAGCGAGAGGGGCTGCCCATGACGGTTGGGTCAAAAGTGACTGGCGCTGAGCTAGGTCGCGTGACCGCCACTGCACTACAGCGGCTAGGCCAAGCCGGCGCTGTAGATTTGGGTCCGCTGAATATGAATGAAATGGTGGCCGGGCCAACTGGGCAGAATCCGCACTTCGGTGATTGTCGTAACAGCTGGGACTCGGATCGTATTTCTGGTGGTTCGTCGAGCGGTTCGGGTGCGGCGGTTGGCGCTGGGGTCATTTACGGCGCGCTTGGCTCTGACACCGGAGGTTCAACCCGCTTGCCCGCGTCGATGAATGGGTTGTTTGGCATGAAGGGCACTTATGGCCGTGTGTCTCGAGCCGGTTGCTTTCCTCGAGCGTTCTCGCTGGATTGTGTGGGTCCTATCGCGCGCTCGGCCCAAGACTGCGCCATATTGTTACAGGTTTTAGCAGGCTGGGATTCGAGAGATGCCTCGAGCCTTGAGGCACCAGTGCCCAACTATCTTTCGATCATCGAGACCGCAGGACAAGCAAGTCGTTGGGCCGTTTTAGAAGGTATTGTTGCCTATCACCCAGACATTAATCGGGTCTTCGAGTCATTCATCGAAGTGATTCAAAAAAGATACGGCGACGTCGGTCGGGTTCAGTCTAAAGAGATTGCTACGTGTTATGCCATGGCGGATATCTTTTCAAAAGTTGAGGCAGCAACCTTACATGGCCAGTGGATGCGCGAGCGACGCGATCTCTATTCACAAGCTGTATTTTCTAGAACAGAGCCAGGTTTACACGTACCGGCGGTACGTTATTTAGAAGCTCTTCAGATGCGTGCAAAAATACTTCATGAGTTTTTGCATGGCACGATGCAAGAGCTAGACGTGTTGGTTTGCCCGACCATGCCGATACCAGTCCCAACGCGCGAAGAAGCGGATGTGGAAACCCCTGGCAAGGTGTTTGGAGTGGTGACTGCCTTGACTCCGCTCGTTCGTCCCTTTAATTATTTAGGGCTTCCCTCACTCACCATGCCCATTGGCGTCGATCGTGTAGGGATGCCGATTGGTGCTCAACTGGTGGGGCGACCTTTCGCAGAGGCTCGGTTGTTATCGGTAGCCCATCAGCTATCAAAAGATATCGCGTGGGATCGTTTAGCCAACATGCAAAAGGCGCAAGCGCTGAAGGTAGAAAACTAATGAGTATGCTTTGGGATAAATTTTTAACAGAAGAGGATAAGGCGGTACTTGCGCGCGGAAAATTCGGCCGCCGAATGGGGTTTGGGCAACAGCCAGCTGTCTTGGTGATCGATGCACAGCGCTATATGGTGGGCGAAGCAGAGGACGAAAAAAAATGGCCTTCAAGCTGTGGCGAAGTCGGGCGCGAAGCGATGCGCCACATTGCGCAGGTTGTGCGTACCGCCCAACAAGCTGAAGTCCCTTGTATCTTTACGAGGTTTGAGATAGATCCCACTGGAATCGATATGGGGGTCTACCGTCGCAAGAGGGATTTATTGCAGTCAGATAGATGGTGTCTGGCGGCGAGCTTGGGGGCAGAGCTTTCACCACTGCTCGTCCCCACAACGCGAGATCTTGTTTTTGTAAAAAAGAAGCCGAGCGGTTTTCATGGCACGCCACTTTTGGGCTATCTCATCGATCGTGGGATCGATACGGTGATCGTTGTGGGTGGCGCAACAAGTAACTGCATTCGTGCAACCGTCTTTGATTGTGCCTCGTACAACTATCGCGCGATCGTGCCGCAAGAGGCGGTCTTTGATCGCATCCCAATTTCACACGCGATTTCACTGTTTGATATGGATCGTCAGTTTGCAGATGTTCTGCCAACGCCCGAGGTCATCGATTATTTGTCAGCCTGCCAGAGCGGACGTTTTGAAGCAGGTACAAGTGCCACATGATCTCTAATTTGTTTTGCAGCCTCAAGGTCGAATGCCTCTAGACCGATCGTCCAAAGCTCAAGCATACGTTGTGCCATCTTTGCAAAATCGTCCTGCGGATAGGTATTCAAAAACTCGACGACTTTTTTGGCGGTCTCGATCAGTGCGACCGCAATTTGAGTTTCCCACCCTTTGCGTCGTTTCGTACCGACAAGACATTGATTAGCGAGCGCTGTGATCGTCTTTGGCGTTAACCAACGCTTTGAGCCTTCAAAGTTAAGCGCGAGGCCATCGTCGGCATCATTCGAGTTAGATAGCTGGGGTGCATAAACCGACATGCTGAGCATGTCATAGGTTGGGGCAAGAGCTGCACTTTTAATTTCGTCATAAATCAGACCAAAATTTTTCAAATGTGCATCCCCATTGCGAATGGTTGACGCAAGAAGGTATTGCCCAAAAAAGTGATCGCAGGACTGTTTTATTTGACCGCCCTGGCAATAGGTTCTGATCGTTTTAATCACGCGCTCAACCGAACCTGTGAATTTGTCTCGGGCGGGCAGTCCAAGCAATGCACCCATATCCTCAAACCCCAGGCGCGTGCC
>JBAWWV010000054.1:0-16506 GCA_037146575.1 Alcaligenaceae bacterium
CGGTGTGCCACCTTCGATTCCCTCTTGGGGGAACATCATGGCAGAGGGTCGTGCACTCTGGCAGATCAAACCGCACTTGATTGCGTTTCCTGCTTTGTTCTTATCCATCACGATTTTGTCGATCAACATGCTGGGCGATGGCCTGCGCGACGCGATCGATCCACGTATGGCAAAGAGGATTTAGGCCATGATAGATAATGGGCTAACGTCTCAACGGCGCGTACTGGACATCAGAAATTTATCGGTCTCGTTTGGTCGAGGTGCAAACGCAGTACACGCGGTCAAGGGCCTCAGTCTGCACGTGGATCGTGGAGAAACACTCGCGATTGTGGGTGAATCAGGTTCTGGTAAATCGGTCACTTCGTTGTCCATTATGCGTTTGGTTGAGTTTGGTGGAGGTCACATCCACCAAGGTGAAATGCTGTTTCATCGCGCTGATGGCACGCAGATCGATTTGCGGGCCGCCTCTGAAGACGTCATGCGCAGCATGCGGGGCGCTGATCTGGGAATGATTTTTCAAGAGCCCATGACGTCCTTGAACCCGGTGTTTACGGTCGGCTCGCAGATTGTCGAAGCGATTCAGTTGCATCAAGACTTAAATCATGAACAAGCCGTGGCTGCAGCCAAACGCATTCTTGATCAAGTCCGCATTTCAGATTCGAGCGCGATTTTAGGTCGCTATCCGCACGAACTTTCGGGTGGGATGCGACAGCGTGTCATGATTGCGATGGCACTGTCTTGTCAGCCGGCGTTACTGATTGCAGATGAGCCCACCACAGCGCTTGATGTCACGATTCAGGCGCAAATTTTGCAGCTGATTCGCGAATTGCAAAAAGAGATGGATATGGGGGTGATTTTTATCACTCACGACATGGGAGTGGTGGCAGAGATCGCTAATCGCGTGATGGTGATGCGCCACGGTGAGGTGGTTGAAGAGAATGCTGTGATTCCGCTATTTGCAAATCCTCAGCATCCGTATACCCAAACGCTATTGGCTGCAGTGCCCAAGTTGGGTGCGATGCATGGCACCGATCAGCCTGCGCGGTTTGATTTGGTGCTGAATCGATCGGCAAATGACGTTAATCCGGCTGCGCTAGCCGGCGCTGCGGCGAATAACACCCCAGCTGAGCCCTCGCCGGCAGTAGGTGCGAGACAGGGCGACACTCAGAGCAATATCCAAAGCAATCCCGAGAGCGATTCTGAAAGCAATTCTGAGAGCCGCACTCAAACCGACCGCGTCGTATTAAGCGTTAAGAATCTAGTGACGCGCTTCGATGTGCGTAGCGGAATTTTTGGATTCGTTAAAAAACGTATCCATGCAGTCGAGCAAGTGAGCTTTGATCTGCACGAAGGCGAGACACTTTCATTAGTGGGCGAATCAGGTTGTGGCAAGACCACTACAGGTCGCTCGTTGGTAGGCTTAGCAAAAATCACAAGAGGTACGATTGAGTTTGACGGCACACCGGTGAATACAACAAATGCCAATTCACTGAAGGCGCTGCGTCGTAATTTGCAGTTTGTGTTTCAAGACCCCTTTGCCTCATTAAACCCACGCATGCGCGTCGGTGAGTGCATCAAAGAGCCTCTACTGATACAAGGCTTAGCGCAAGGCATAGAGGCTGATCGCAAGGTCGCCGAGCTGATGGAACGCGTTGGCTTGGATGCTGCGATGGCGCAGCGCTGGCCGCACGAGTTTTCGGGTGGGCAGCGTCAGCGAATTTGTATTGCGCGCGCTTTGTCGGTGAACCCAAGGGTTTTAATCGCCGATGAGTCGGTCTCGGCGTTGGACGTGTCGATTCGCGCACATATCGTCAATCTATTGCTTGATCTACAAAAAGATTTAGGTGTTTCGTATTTGTTTATCTCGCACGATATGGCGATTGTTGAGCGAGTCAGCCATAGGGTGGCCGTGATGTACCTTGGTCAGATTGTTGAAATTGGTCCAAGGCGCGCGATTTTTGAAAACCCACAGCACCCGTACACAAAAAAATTAATGTCGGCAGTGCCCGTGGCCGATCCAAATGTACGGCGCACGACAAGTCTTGAGATTTCTGAAATCCCGAGCCCCGCCAGAAATATTGGCGACGAACCTATCGTCTTACCATTGGTGCAAGTTGGCGAGGGGCATTTTGTTGCACGGCATCGTATTGGTGGAGAGTACTAGCATGAAGCGTCGAAGTTTCTTACAGATAGCATCGGGTGCTGCCGCGTTGGGCGCTGCACCTGCTTGGGTACGTGCGCAAACACCTAAATCGATTTTTCGTTGGGTGCCGCACGCAGATCTCACCCTGCTTGATCCGCTGTTTACGACCACGTTCATCACCAACATCCATGCACAATTAGTCTTTGATACCCTCTACGGTCTGGATGCGCAGTACAACGCCTCGCCACAAATGGCGGCTGGTCACGTTGTTGAAAATGACGGGCTGCTCTGGAAGATTACGTTGCGTGACGGGTTGAAGTTTCATGATGGCACCCCCGTGCTGGCTTCAGATGTGCGGGCGAGTTTGCTGCGCTGGGCCAAGCGAGATCTGATGGGGGCCTCGTTGATGCAGGCCACTGAGTCGCTGACGGCGCTCAACGATAAAACCATTCAGTTCAAACTCTCAAAACCATTTCCGTTGATCTTGCAGGCCTTAGCGCGCCAACAGGGCAGTATGGCCGCGATCATGCCAGAGCGCTTAGCGAATAGCCCTGAAGGCACGCCCGTCAAAGAGATGGTCGGTAGTGGCCCGTTGAAATTTATGGCTGATCAGTGGGTGTCGGGTTCGCAAATTGTTTACGATAAATTTCAAGACTATGTGCCGCGCACTGACAGCTTTGTGCCGTCGTTCACCGCTGGGCCCAAGATTGTGCATGTCGATCAAGTGAAATGGATGATCGTGCCCGATCGTGCGACCGCGATTGCCGCCTTGCAGACGGGTGAGATTGATGGCATCGAAACCATTGATAATGATTTTTTGCCGATATTGCGCAAAGACCCGTCTATTACTCTGCTTAAGCGTACCTTGCCGGCGATTTCGGTGATGCGTTTCAATCAGTTGCATGCACCGTTTAACAATCCCTTGATGCGGCAAGCGATTTTGTCGGTCATTGATCAAACTGAATACATGACCGCGATTAACGGGGCAGACTTTCCTGAATACTGGAGCGATCGTTGCGGGGTCTTTGTGCCGGGCTCGCCTTTGGATAGTGATGCCGGGATGGAGAAACTTAAAAGTAAGCGCGACCTGGGTCGTGCACGAGCGATGATTAAAGAAGCTGGCTACAAGGGCGAACCGATTGTGATGTTGGACCCTGTTGATTTTCCGGCGCATCACGCTGCTGCCTTGGTGAGTGCTGATCTGTTTAAACGTGTTGGAATCAAGGTGGATCTGGTGTCGATGGATTGGGGAACAACCGTTCAGCGCCGCAATAGCCAAGAGCCGCCTGCCGCGGGCGGCTGGCACGTTGCGTTTACCGCGATCACGGGGCCTAACAACCTTGATCCAGCCGGACACCTTGCCTTGCGTGGTAACGGTAAACAAGCGTGGTTTGGCTGGCCTACCAGCGAGCGCCTTGAGCAGTTACGACTCGCCTGGTTCGAAGCCGCTGATCTTGAGGCGCAAAAGAAAATTGCGCGCGATATTCAACTGCAGGTGTTTGAAGACGTGCCGTACATCCCGTTAGGTGCGGTGTACGGTGTGACGGCACTGCGCAAACAGTGGCGTGATTTTCAACCTGAAATGCCTCTGTTTTATACGTTCCGGAAAGGCTGAGCCGTTCACGTCTTCTGCCTGCACTGCACCCTTGCTCAATTTTTTTCTCAATAATAATAATCGAGATAAACTCATGTCTAAAACTCCGCCACGTGTCGCCATCGTTGGTTTTGTACTTGAATCCAATCGTTTCGCACCTTTGTCGGTACGCGAAGATTTTGAAAAAAGCTGTTGGGAAGAAGGCGCACGTATCACTGAACTGGCGCGTCAGGCCAGTCAGTTACCAGGTGAAATTCGTGGGTTTTATGAACGCATGGATTCTTACGGTGACTGGACACCGGTTCCCTTAATCGTAGTGGGTGCCCCACCAGGCGGGCCAACCAGTGACGAGGTCTGGGGCGAATTCATGCAAAAAGCTGAAGCTTCGCTGCGCGCCGCCTTACCGGTTGATGCTGTGTATGTTTGTAATCATGGCGCCTCGACTGCCGATCACGAAGACGATACCGAAGGCGTGATGATGACCATGATCCGTGGCATAGTCGGCCCTGATATCCCTGTGATCGCAACGCACGATTTACATTGCAATGTGTCACCTCAAACCGTTGATGCGCTAGATGCTTTGGTGGCGTATCGTACCAATCCGCACGTCGATCAACGCGAGCGTGGCGCCGAAGCCGCCGACCTGTTGAACGAAATGTTTGGCGGTATGAAAACGGTGAAGGCTTTTATTCGTATGCCAATCACACCACCTTCAGTGACGTTGCTGTCTGCACGCGGCCCTTATGCCGATTTGTTGAAGCTTGCTTACTCGCTGATGCAAAAGCCTTCTGAAGGGCCGATTGCAAACGTCTCGGTGGCCGGCGGTTTTGTATTTGCAGATGTGCCTAAGTGTGGCATGACGATTACAGTGACCTCACGTGGTGATTTGACCGCGGCGCGTGCAGCAGCCTTAACCGTAGCACGTGCGGCTTGGGCCGATCGCGCGCGCTATGTCGCGGAGACCATTGAGGTTGAGCAGGCCGTTAAACTTGCTCGTACTGGGCTGGCGCCGATGTTGTTTGCCGATGTGGCTGACAATCCAGGTGGAGGCGGGCGGGGCAGTACAGCGTGGATGTTGCAGGCGTTTCATGAGGCACGTATCCAAGGTGTGGTGCTTGGGGTGTTTATTGCCCCTGAGTTGGCGGCACAGGCGCATGCACTGGGTGAAGGCGCTGTGTTTGATGCAGTCTTCAACGCAACCGAGCACGAGCATTCAAAACGTTTTGCCGCGCGCGCAAAAATCATTTGTTTACGCGATGGCTTTCAAACGGGTCGACGCGGCATCATGAAAGATCGCAAGTTTTCACTCGGCCTGAGTGTCTTGCTCGAGCTAGTCGATTCAGGCTTGCAGGTAGTTGTTGGCAGTTTGCGGCGTCAATTAGCCGAACCCGTGATGCTTGAAATGCACGGGCTCGACATTTCAAAGATTCAATGTCTGATCGTAAAAAGTCGCGGTCACTATCGCGCTGGCTTTGATGAGTTCTTTACTGATGCACAAATTATCGATGTCGATAGTCCAGGATTAACTACGCCTAACTTGAAACGCTTAACGTTTAAAGCCTTGCCAAGACCGGTCTGGCCAATCGACAATGATGTGGTTTGGAAAGAGCCGGACTGGGCTTAACGTTGTCTTTTGTGAGGGTGCTGTACCAAGAATCTATTGAGCCAAGCTGTCCAGAAATGGCTTAATGTGATTCGTCAGATAAGCCTCTTCTGCTGATCCTTTTAGTGGCCGCGCACCGCCTAAATGCCCTCTGATCGAAGGAATCTCTACGTAGGTTGCATCTTTAATCCCAGCTAAAAGTTCTCTTGAAAGATAGGCGGGTATGGTTCTGTCGGTCTGACTCGGAAGCAACAAGGTCTTTGCCTTGACTTTAGCGAGCGCAGCTTTCATGTCACCGCCAAAGGGTGCTGAGGCATCGAAATTTCTTGAAGCCATATAGCGAATAATGAGTCCATTGGCATCCCAATCCTTAGACCAGCCTGTGCCGAAAGCCATTAACGCGGTTTGGTAAGGTTCTGGGGCTTTCAGGGTCGCTAAATACTCGTCGCTGAACAGCCACGGAAAATAAATCATGCCAGCGCGTTTGATGCCTTCAACTGGATTATCAGTGTACTTGCCGTCTTTGTAGGCTGGGTCTAGAGTCATCATCGCAATCGAGGCATCAACGATGGTATGAAAGTGCTGATCACTACGACCCGCTGGTACGATTAACACGAGACCCTTCATGAAATTTGGGTAATTGATACCCCACTCAACACCTTGAAATGAACCCATTGACGGGCCAGCGACGGCCAGCAAACTATTTAGACCGAGTCCATCACGCACCATCAAATGTTGTGTATGAACGAGGTCGCGGATTGAGTAGCGCGGAAAATCCATCCCCAAGCCATCTTTGGGCTTGGTAGACAGGCCTCCACCGACTGCATCGACACCAATAAAAAAATATTTGTCGGTGTCATACATTTTGCCGGGTCCGACAAAATCGTCAGCCCAATGCCTGCCGCTGCTAGTGCCAGGGGTAAGTAAGACGGCATTCGATTTTTTATCGTTTAGCTTGCCGTAAGTGACATACGCAATTTTGACGTTATCAAGGGTTTTGCCGTCTTCAAACTTGTACTGAGGAATTGTATAGACACCTTCTTGTTGAGCCATGGCTTGGAATGTCGATAGCATGAGTGTAAATGAGACAAAAGCTGTTAGCTTCGATACAAGTGTTGAGAATGGTTTCATTTGTCTATCCTTTGTTTTGTTTATTTTTTTGTCTAGATCGGGATGTTTCATACTACGACCTAGACTGAACTCAAGACACTTTCATAGAATGATAATTAGTAACCCTATTTAATGAAACTAATCACCGCCTGAATAGTTTGTTTGGTCGATTCAGGGTTGTAGCCGACATGCGCACCCATTACGATGCAAGGGTCGGTGTAGCTGAATGCAGCTTTCGATTCTGCGTTGACAATGTTGCCCGGTTTATCTTCAATGAACTTGCATTGACGGGTACTTTGGGCTTTGGGTATCGCAAGACGATTAGGTGTGAGTGGGCCATCGTAAGAATGATCGCTGTTCGCAAACTCAGTCAAGGTTACGTCAACACCTTTTTTCTTGAGCTCTTCAACAAAGCCACGGCAGGGGATGATGTTGACATAGTCATCCGTGATGCCATGAAATAAGCGCATCGGTGCGCCAGTAAGGTCTGTGTCGCCGATGAAGCGCATATTGCAAGGGGTGTAAAGACCGATGTGGCCCGCAAACTGCGCTTGCCCGCCATACATTTTCTTAAAGCGCGTCGAGGCAGAAAAAATCGAAGCGACTGCACCTTTTGAGAAACCCATGACATAAATATGTTTAGCCTCGATGCGTGGGTGCACAGCGAGTCGCTCTAAGGCTTTGTAAGCGTCGACCATCATTGACAGGCTGCCAAGCTGGGTTTGGTCTTGTACCGTGCTGACGATACCTCGGCCGCTGAACGTGTCGATCACAAAGGTAGCGATACCTGCTTGGTTTAAGTTGTGAATCCACATGTCCATCGCACCGCCGATGCCGCCACTGCCGTGCACAAGTATGACCGCAGGAAATTTCGCATTGGTACTTACCGGAAGTCTAAGTTCGCCACCCAGCATAACCGGCTTACCTTGGGCATTGCCAAGTAAAAATTCGTCTGTGGTGAGCGTGGTGCTAGCCAGACCATGGACTTCGATTCTGCTGGGTATGCCGACGGGGATTGTTTGTGCTTGAGCGGCAAGGCTCGTCAGCCCTATCAGTGTGATGGCAAGATGCCCAAGGATCGTGCGAAATTTGTTTGTCATTTTGCTTGTCTCTAAATTATGATTTTTACGTACCGTTTGCCCATAAACAGTCTTACTGAGATATCTTAATGCAATCTTTAGTGATGTGTCACTGAAAGTGCAAGTCGTTGATATAAGGCTCCGAGTAAGTCTGACTGAGTGACAATCCCTAGCACCCTGCGCTTCTCGTCGACAATTGGAACGTGTCGGATACTTTTCCCGGTGATCTGGCGCAGAATCTCAGAAATCTGCGTGTCGGGCTTTGCTGCATAGACCTCAGAAGACATGAGTTGACCGACGACCTCTGCTTTTTCAGAATTTGGCCCGGGCGTTCTTTTGAGTAATCCCTGTATGCGCACGGCAACGCCCGCTGTCGTGGTTGCATCAATTTGACGCAAAAAATCTGCAACCGTGAGAATGCCAAGCAAGGTATTAAAACTATCGACGACTGGCAATGCTTTGATTTTGTGTTGACGTAGATGGTTCC
Organism: Alcaligenaceae bacterium; assembly: GCA_037146575.1. Classification (GTDB taxonomy): domain Bacteria; phylum Pseudomonadota; class Gammaproteobacteria; order Burkholderiales; family Burkholderiaceae_B; genus Zwartia. Next base: position 8,017 of record JBAWWV010000054.1, read on the forward strand.
AGGCATCTTCAAGATTTGTACCAAAATTTACCGTCACCACGTCGCGTGACATAATTTCTCCACAAGTCAGACCGACATTTCTGTCAAAGGCATGCTCAATCGCTAGGCTATAGATCTGAACGAGCTCGGCCTCTTGTACGTCGACAAACGTGCCGAGCTTTTTCATTGCGCTTTGAAGGTCAGGGTGCGTGAGCCCCGAGCGCTCAAGGGGATTGCTATCTTCGGTCAGATGAATGTTCCGTTCTGCTTGTTTTTGACGATACGGATAGCTGCGGCCCAGTATGAAATTGTTGACCAATAAAGCTGCAGCCAAGATTGCGACGCCGTTGAGTGCGACCAGCCCAAGAGTTGGGCCAATTCGCTCGGCTGCATAGGGGCCATCGAGCACAATAAAGAGCGCGATGGCCCCTCCGGAAGGATGAATACAGTTGAATCTTGCCATTAACCAGATCGTCGCGGCGACTGCGACCGCTGCTGACACCTGCGGCTGAGGGATCAAAGCCATACTGAGCAAGGCAGCAACTCCGCTAAAAAAATAACTGCCCACGATCGGCCAAGGTTGCGCGACCGGGCTGTGCGGCAAGGTGAAGACCACAACAGCGCTCGCGCCAAGTGGTGCGATCAGCCAGTGCGACGCGACGGGCATGCTGTAAAGGATGAGGCCGCAGAACGCAACGCCCAGGAGCGCGCCCAGTGTGGATTTCCATCGCTCAGCAGTCGAGAGCGATAGAGTATCGATCGAGCTTAAGACACGGGCGAGTTCTTGAAAGCGACGAATCATCTGGTTGGTTGCTGAGAGCGGTCGCCATCAACACATCCCTTTGCTGCAGAGAGCAATGCAGCCGCGGCAAGAATGCCTCGACTAGCTGCCTAAGTCACCATGATACGCCTGCGGGCGACATACGTTGCCGGTAGTGATTATTGCTTTGGGTAATTCTTGAATGGTGCTAGACCGAGGTGGTCACCACTGATCAAGCGCTTCTCGAGGAAAACGGTAAGCCCAGGAGGGGAGACGTTTTTCACGTAAAGCGGTTAGCCCTTCAGAAGCTTCGTCACGCATGGCTTTAGCAAAAGCGTTTGCGCAATCGTCAAGTAGAACGGTCAATCCTTGTTCAGAGGTCTCCCAGTCGTTGCGATAGGACAAGCGCTTGGTTGCCATGACTGCGTTCGGGGCGCAGATTCCTATGCTGTTCAAGATGTCGACTAGACGGTCTCGCATGGCTTCCATGTTTGGTTCTACGAAATCAACGAGTCCAATGCGCAGGGCGTCTTGCGCTGAGAACTTCTCGGCCGTAAGCATCAACCTTCTTGCCGATTTTGAACCGATTCTTTCTACGACAAACGGAAGGATTTGTGCTGGCACTAAACCCAATTTTGTTTCAGTGAAACAAAATTTTGTATCTTCACAAGCAATAGCGATGTCTGCGGCGCAGACCAAGCCCACGCCACCGCCCATTGCTGCGCCATGAGCTGCCACGACCACAGGTTTCGAGAATTTTCTTAATTTTTCTAAAAAGTCGCCGAACGTGCGATTACTCTTGGCGATTGGATCTGTTCCATCGGTATTCAAGGGCGCAGCAAGCCGTTCTTGAAAGTTGCCAAGATTACCTCCGGCACTAAACACTGCTCCGTGCCCTCTGAAGACAACTGCGCGAACGTTCGGGTCGCTTTGGGCGTGATCGATGGCCTTTGTTAATGCCGTGATGACCTCTGGCCCAAGTGGGTTGCGAATGTCGGGTTGATTGAAGGTCAACAATAAACAACCTGCTACGGTTTCTTCTTTAAGCGGTGCATGCAACACAGTCGAATTCATTTTGAACTCCTTTTCTTTTTTGTTGCGGCTTTTTGACGAGACGTTGAGTGCTCAACGTTTGAAGGGTTTTCGGGCGCTTGCAACATTCCTGCAAAGCTGACTGCGATATTTTGCACGCCACTCTGAATAATGGCCGTTGCTTTGGCTTTGGAAGTTGCCTCAGCGCGCGCTTCAAGGTTTGCGAGCAGATAGGTGACTGAACGGATCATCAATGCCCACCGAATATGAAAACTGGCCTCAGACAGATGTTTGAGATCTTGTCGTAGTAAGCCAGCAATTTGACGCATACCGGTGTCGAAGCGACCTTTAATGAAACCTGGCAGATCGACGGTGTCACTGACGAAACTATGGGCGAGGAAACGTCTGAAATAGCTATGACCATGGCGGGTAATAATTGGTTGTGCACTGGGCCAGATAAATACGCTAAGAAGCGCAACCACGCGGTCGTGCGGCGAACCAGGAAATTGTAAATATTGCGCCAGGCGGTTTGCTCGATCTTGCTCGATGTCGAACATTCGGTGTTTGCAGATTGCGTAGATCAAAGCATCTCGGGAGCCAAAGTGATAGTGAACGGTTGATACATTTCGCTGGTTGGCTTCAGACACGATTTGCCGAATCGACACCCCTAACAGACCATTCAACGCAAAAAGTTTTTCGGCAGCCAGCAATAGTTCTAATTTCGTTTCAAGAGAGCGCGTTTGAGGGCTTGGCGCGTCAATGGACCCCGCTGCCCGAGCCTTTGAAAGCGTCGCTTTCTTTTTATTCATAGCGTTCGTAATTGCCACCGAATTGGAGATTGACTAAATAATTCAAGCGTATTACATTCTAATACAAATACACTAAAAAATTCTAGAGACAGATCGTATACCTATGCAAGCTTTCTCAACCTGCGTCGATACGTACTCAGCTGCATATCTTGAGCAGTATGCAGCGATGCTAAAGCTGATCGCTGAGGTCAGAGGTCTTCAGCAACGAACGGTGGCAGCGTCGCAACGTTCTGGCGATCGTTTTGCTAAGCGCGGCCAGTTGTTACCCCGAGACAGATTGGCGAGGCTTCTTGACCCAGGTGCACCGTTTCTTGAGTTGATGGGCCTGACGGGCTATTGCGGTATCGAAAATCCTGATCCTCAAACTAGCATCCCTGGTAGTGCTGTGATAGCTGGAATCGGTTTTGTTCAGGGCGTGCGTGTCATGATTGTCGTAAACGATTCGGCTATCGAAGCCGGGGCCATGCAAAATATGACTGGTCGTAAGGTCATACGCTGTCAAGAAATCGCGCTCGAGAATAAACTACCCTTTATCCAACTGGTTGAAAGCGCGGGTGCAAATCTGCTCAGTTATCGAGTCGAGAGATTCGTCAATAGTGGTGGCATGTTTCGTAATTTGGCTAGGTTATCTTCAGCGGGCCTACCGGTCATCTCGGCGGTACACGGCTCGTCAACCGCAGGCGGTGCCTATTTACCTGGTTTGTCTGATTACGTTGTCATGGTGCGTGGTCGTGCGCGCGCATTTTTAGCTGGACCGCCGCTGTTGAAAGCCGCCACAGGTGAAATTGCCACTGAAGAAGAGTTAGGGGGTGCAGACATGCACGCCACGCTATCCGGGTTAGCAGATTTTGTGGCCGACGACGATGCGCATGCCGTGTCTTTAACGCGTGACATCGTGAGAAACCTCGACTGGAATCGCAACCAACCTAGTCAAACACAACCTGGCTTCGCCGAGCCACTGTTTGACGCTGACGAGCTTGCAGGCATTATGCCCATCACGACTCGCACACCGGTAGATATGCACGAGGTGATTGCACGGTTGGTAGATGGTTCTGTGTTTACAGAGTTTCGTTCGAGTTATGGCTCAGCAACGCTCTGTATTCAGGCATTTATCGAAGGCCATGCCGTTGCCTTTATTAGTAACAATGGCCCGATTGATCCGCACGGAGCCACCAAGGCTGCACAATTTATTCAACTATGCGATCAGGCTGGCACGTCGATCGTCTACCTTCAGAACACCACAGGTTTTATCGTTGGTAGAGCCTCGGAAGAGGCGGGAATGATCAAGCATGGCTCAAAAATGATTCAGGCCTTGTCCAATGCACGCGTGCCGCAGATCACGGTGTTGTGTGCGTCCTCATATGGTGCGGGTCACTATGGCATGTGTGGCAGAGCTTTTGGGCCGCGCTTTGTCTTTAGTTGGCCTAATGCCAAAACCGCGGTGATGGGCGGGCAGCAAGCCGCTGACACCATGGAGATTGTCGCGCTTGGGGTGGCGGCGCGTCGAGGGGTTGAGCCAGATCTCACTGCGATCGCTCAACAGAAAGAAATGATTATTGATAATTTTGATCGACAAGCGGGCGCTATCCATACAAGCAGTCTGATGCTTGACGACGGGCTGATCGATCCACGGGATACCCGTCAGGTACTTGCCTTGACGTTAGCGACTTGCCGAGAAGCCCAATACCGCGAGCCTCACCGTATTCAGTATGGGGTTGCCCGTTTTTAACGAAAAATAAAGGAGTCATGATGCTTTACACAGGTGAGCATATCGCACTACAAGATAGCGTACGGCAATTCATCGATAAAGAAATTAATCCTCATGTTGATGAGTGGGAGCGTGCGGGTATCTTCCCCGCACATGAACTCTTCGGCAAAATGGGCAAGCTCGGGTACTTGGGCGTGCACAAGTCGGTGCAATACGGCGGTCTTGGGCTCGACTATTCATATGAAATCGCCTTTTGTGAAGCCATCGGTCACATCGCCGCGCAGGGGGTCAGTATGGCCCTTGCCGTTCAAACTGATATGGCAACACCCGCCTTAGCGCAATTTGGTTCAGATTATTTAAAGACAAACTTTTTGGCTCCTGCGATTTCAGGCGAAAACGTCGTATCGATTGGCGTCTCTGAGGCGGGTGCCGGTTCGGATGTCGCGTCGATCAAAACATACGCACGTAAGGACGGTGATGATTATGTGATCAACGGATCAAAAATGTGGATCACAAATGGTACACAGGCCGATTGGGTGTGTTTGCTGGTCAATACCTCAAACGATGCGCCCCATAGAAACAAATCGTTAATTTGCGTTCCACTCAAACACAATGGAAAGCGAGCACAAGGGGTCACGATTCAAAAAATAGAGAAGATCGGTATGTGGTCGTCTGACACGGCACAGATTTTCTTTGATGAAGTGCGTGTTCCCCAACGCAACCTGATCGGCGAGGAAGGTAAGGGCTTCATCTATCAGATGATGCAGTTTCAGGAAGAACGCTTGTCGGCGGCTGCTCGACGGGTGTCTGCCCTGAATGTATGCATCGATGAAACCATTGAATACACACGTAACCGGGTGGCTTTCGGCAGACCGATCCTAGACAACCAAGTTGTGCATTTTCGGATGGCAGAGCTCAGGACCGAAGTCGAATTACTTCGCTCTTTAGTCTACCGTGCTGCTGACACTTACATGGCAGGTGAGGATATGACTCAACTCGCCTCGATGGCTAAGTTGAAAGTGGGCCGTCTCTGTCGTGAAGTGACGGATGCTTGCTTGCAGTACTGGGGTGGCATGGGCTTTACGTTAGACAACTCAGTGTCACGCGCCTTTCGTGATTTGCGCTTGATCTCAATTGGTGGTGGCGCTGACGAAGTGATGCTACAGATCATTTGCAAAAATATGGGTATTTTGCCCAAACGCCCTGCCTGATGAAAACGAACGTAGAGTCGCAGGGCATGGGGCTTAGATTGAATACGCTGTTAGTGGCCAATCGCGGTGAAATCGCGCTGCGCATCATGCGTAGTGCGCGTCTGTCAGGTCTGCGAGTGGTTGCGGTGTATTCGGACGCCGATCGCGATAGCCCACATGTTGAGTATGCCGATCAAGCCATTTGCTTAGGGGCAAGCGCTGCGAGCGACTCCTATCTGTCTATTCCTAAAATCCTTGAGGCGGCCAAGACAAGTGGCGCCCAAGCTGTTCATCCTGGTTACGGTTTCTTAGCCGAAAATGCAGACTTCGCTCACGCAGTCGTTGCGGCAGGCCTAATATTTGTTGGCCCCTCGGCCGAAGCAATTCAGTCGATGGGTAACAAGGCTGAGGCAAAAAAAATCATGCGTGCGAGCGGGGTGCCGTGTATCCCAGGCTATGAGGGCCTTGCACAGGATGATCAAACGCTGCTGGCTCAGGCGCAAAATATTGGTTTTCCGCTGATGATCAAAGCTGCCGCAGGTGGTGGTGGTAGGGGGATGCGTTTGGTTCGTAATCAGCTCGAGGTCTTGCAGGCGTTGCAATCTGCGAGGTCTGAGGCCTTGACCTCATTTGGCTCAGACCAACTGATTCTTGAACGCGCCATATTAAATGCTCGACACATTGAGGTACAGATATTCGGCGATCAACACGGCAATGTGATTCACTTAGGCGAGCGCGACTGTTCGGTTCAACGTCGACACCAAAAGCTGATAGAAGAGTCGCCGTCGCCCGCAGTCAGCGATGCGTTGAGAACTCAAATGGGCGAGACGGCAGTCGCTGCTGGTCGTGCCATTCAATACGTTGGCGCCGGAACAATCGAGTTTCTTTTGGGAGACGATGGTCAGTTCTGGTTCATGGAGATGAATACACGTTTGCAAGTCGAGCACGGTGTCACCGAGTTATTGACCGGGCTGGATCTGGTTCAGTGGCAATTGAGTGTTGCCATGGGCAAGCCTCTACCATTAAAGCAAAATGAAGTGAAATGGGTAGGACATGCCATGGAAGTTCGACTTTGCGCAGAGGACACGGCGGCGGGTTTCTTACCGCAAACGGGTCGAGTGCTGGCGTGGGAGCCCGCAATCAATGGGCGCACTGACGCTGCGTTGAAGACTGGCTTGGAGGTATCCGCCTTTTACGACTCAATGCTAGCCAAGATCATGGTGCACGGTGACACGCGCGAGGCTTGTATGAAGAACTTACTCAGCGCCTGTCATCAAACTGTTTTACTTGGGCTTCGCCATAACTTACCTTTCTTGAAAACCTGTCTAGAACATCCTCGTTTTCAAGCTGGACAAGCCTCCACCACTTTTATCGATGATCATTTTGACAGTTCGTCGCTGGCTCGTGGTGCATCCCCGCAGGCAGTTGAACTCGCGGCGGCTATGATTTTTACCAAGACGACCACAGGCAATCGTTGGACGAACGCGTTGGGTCTGAGCCATATCGCAAAAGTCGCTGTGGATGACGCCATTCCCAAACTTTGGTTCGTGGAGACAAGTGGGCCCAAGGGTGCCGTCAGTTTGAGGGTAGACAATCACAAAGATGCGATCGTTGTTCATCAGGTTTCGACCAGTGGCTCGACACTTGTATTTGAGCTGAATCATAAGCGTCAGCGAGTTCGGTTTGAGACAGATGCCCAGGGTCGTTTATGGTTGCAGTACGAGGGTATTTTTTATTGCGCGTGTGATCTGACCCATAGCCATCAACCCAAAGCGCTTGCGGTATCTGCTAACGCTGGTATCGTTCGCGCACCTCTTGCCGGCAGAGTTGCAAACGTGTCGGCAGCAGTGGGTCAAACAATCAAGGTCGGTGCTCCACTCATCGCGATTGAATCCATGAAAATGGAGCACACCCTTTACGCTGAAACGGATGGTTTGATAGAAGAACTCTTGTGCAATGAAGGCGATCAAGTGATGGCTGGCCGTATTCTTGTACGTATCAAGGTCAACGAGAGCGCTGCGCTTAAGGAACCCGCATGAGAGAAAAAGTCATACGTATCGGTGGTGCCAGTGGCTTCTGGGGGGATTCGTCGATCTCGATGCCACAGCTATTGAGTGTTCCTAAGTTAGACTACATCGTTTTTGATTATCTAGCTGAAACGACCATGGCGATCTTGCAGCGCGCTCGAATGAAAAACCCTGAGTTTGGTTATGCGACTGACTTTGTGACGGGTGTGATCAAACCTTACCTGCAGCAATGTCTAGATAAAAATATCAAACTCATTGCCAATGCGGGTGGGTTGAATCCTGAAGCCTGTGCTCAGGCGATCAGGCTGTGTGCCCGCGAATTAGGTCTCGCGCCGACGGTAGCGGTTGTCTTGGGCGATGATGTGTCGCCACGCATAGAAAATTTGCGAGAACAAGGGGTGACAGATATGCAGGGCGGAAAGACGCTGCCTGCAAAAGTGTTGTCTGCAAACGCTTATCTCGGTGCGCAACCAATTGCTTTCGCCCTGGCAAAAGGTGCTCAGATTGTGGTGACTGGCCGTTGTGTGGATAGCGCCGTGACTTTGGGCGCTTTGGCGTATGAGTTCGGCTGGGCTTGGGACGATTGGGATCGTCTGGCTCAGGGAAGCCTCGCGGGTCATATGATCGAGTGTGGCGCCCAAGCGACTGGTGGTCTGTTTACTGATTGGCAAGACGTACCAGATTGGGCCAATATCGGCTACCCAGTGCTTGAGGTGATGCAAGACGGTAGCTTCGACATTATCAAGCCCGACAACACCGGAGGACTCATCAGTGTGGGCGTTTGTTCAGAACAACTCCTCTACGAAATTGGTGATCCAGCGCGCTACGAATTACCAGATGTTATTTGCGATTTTAGGCAGGTCAGCATTCAACAGATTCAGACGAATCGAGTACGCCTTGAACACGCCAAGGGGCGGCCTCCTTCGCAGCAATATAAGGTAAGTGTGACTTGGCAAGATGGTTATCAGTTGACGACGCACCAGTT
>JBAWWV010000055.1:0-16295 GCA_037146575.1 Alcaligenaceae bacterium
GACATATGGCATACCATTCTTGCAGTTCGCAAAATCCCAACGCTTGGGGTCATGATCGTCTTGTCTGGGGCCGCGTCGTTTTTTGTAGGAAGTAGTTATCAAGCACAGATGCCAGGGTTCGCCACTGATTTTGGCGGTATTGAACCCGGCCTGTCGTATGCAATGTTGCTAGCAGCAGATGCTGCTGGTGCTTTATTTGCGGGCATCGTACTAGAGGTCGGCATGCGCGGCATGCGCATCACCCCGCTAACTGCGATGAGCTTTGCACTTGGCTGGGCGGTCGCACTGGCTTGCTTTGCACTCACGCACAATTACCCAGCTGCCTTGTTGTGTCTGTTCGCAGCAGGGTTCTGCGAACTTTCGTTTAGCAGCATGAATCAGACCATCGTGCAAATGAAGGCACCCAATGGGATCCGCGGCAAAGTGTTGGGCTTGTTTGGAATGTCCTCGGCCGGGCTGCGTTTGTTCAGCGGTATTTTTGTCGGTCTAATTGGCAGCCAAATTGGTATCCATTGGTCGCTATTCTCGGCCACTGCGATATTTATGGCGGTGACACTAGGCTTAATCTACTTGACCAGCAAAAGCGCTAAGGCGTGAGATTCTTACTGAGAGCGTCGCTTTCGTTAAACTAAGCCAGGGCTTTCTGCTAAAGCCTGCATAAGCCAGTCGCGAAATATTCGTATTTTTGGAAGCCTTTCGCGGGTTGAAAGATAGCTAACGCTGTGACATTGAATGCGCGGGCCTTCTTTGCCAAACGGAAACACGATTCGCTTCGCATCAAATTGCCTTTCTACCAGCAGCGCGCTTTCTAGACAAATTCCAAGACCATCGGCCGCCGCAAAGATTGACATGAATGACCGATCAAACCGCAGGCCTCGCTCAAGGTTTAATTTAATTCCTGGGTGATCACTTTGCCAGTCTTTCCATGAGTACTTATTGATTTCTGAGTGAATCAGCATATGGCGTTCAATATCTTTGATGTGTTGAATACCATCTTTACCTTGAAGTAACTGTGGAGAGCACATCGCGACAATCGGCTCAGCTGGAAACAGTTCAGTTTTTACGCCAGATTTTTTTAGGACTGAACCATAGCAAATATCGAGATCAACAATCCCTTCTTCAAGATTCACTGGATCGGCGGATGCGGTGATACGTACATCTATATCTGGATAGGTAGCGCTAAATCTAGCAATGCGTGGCATCAGCCACTGAGCGGCAAGACTCGGTACGACATGGACATTGATCAGATCGCTTTTACCAACCCTCGTAATTTCTAGCGCCGCCGATTCAATATTTCCAAAGGCGATTCCAATCTGCTCTGCAAAACTCTTGCCGGCATCGGTCAGGACAACTGCTCGGTTAATCCTGTGGAAAAGACTAATGCCGATCGAGTTTTCAAGTATTTTTATCCGATGACTAATTGCAGATGGCGTTAAGTGCAACTCATTCGCTGCCTGGATAAATGATCCTAAGCGAGCGGCAGTTTCGAATGCTTGGAGGGAGTTGAGTGGAGGTAGTTTGCGCACAGATATAGATGAATTAATTTCATCGAAAACATATTTATATTCATTTGACTGATCTCTGTCAATGACGGATTATTCACTAACAAACAAATGCACAAATAGAACGATGACCAAAAAAGAGTGCACTGCATAAGTACAAACTTTTATACGTACAAACCCTTGTTTTGCGGTGCAACAAAGCTAAGAGGGAGCCTACTCTTATGATAATTCTGCATTAATGTACGGCTAGAACAATGAACCATGTGTTGGAGACCTCGCGCCAACTATTGAGGAAAAAAATGACAGACGTTACACATCATCACGCCGATTTGGGCGATGTTATCTTGCATTACATTTCTGCAGGCGAGGGTTTCCCACTCGTGCTGTTACACGGGATCCCTCAGACATCTTATGAATGGCGCTATGTCATCCCAGCTCTTTCTAAAAAGTTTAGAGTGATTGCGCCAGATTTACGTGGGCTGGGTGACTCATCCCATCCCGTATCTGGTTACGATAAAAAAACAATGTCTGATGATATTTGGCGTCTTCTAAAGTCGTTAAATATTGATTCATTCTTTTTAGTGGGGCACGACTGGGGCGGCCCAACTGCCTTTTCGCTGGCAGCGCAGCACCCTGAGGCTGTTAAGAAAATGGCAATTCTTGATGTGGCAATTCCTGGGGATGGCGCAGATTTTTCACAAAATGGACGTCGCTGGCATCATCCATTATTTCGCACGCCCGATCTTCCTGAGGCGCTGTTTTTGGGTGGACGCGAGCATTTAATCATTAACTGGTTATTTGATAACTACGGTTATCTTCCAAACTGCATCGGCGAAGAAGACCGCAAAGAATATCTAAGAACCTACGTTAAACCTGGCGCAATGCGGGCGATGTTTAGCATCTATAGAGCCTTGCCGCAAGATGCAGAAGATAACGCGGCGATGATCAAGGCAAATGGCAAACTCAAGATGCCTGTGTTAGCACTTGGAGGCGACAAAAGTTTTGGCAGAGGTATGGAGACTCTTGAGTCAGTGCAAAGAATGGCCGAAAACGCGATTGGTGGTTTAGTTCCGAACAGTGGTCACTGGGTGACTGAAGAGCAGCCTGAATTTATTGCGAAGGCTTTATTAGATTTTTTTGAATAATATGCCAGATGCTAACAATAACTTTTAGAGAAAAAAAGGGGAGCACATGAAAAATTTAAACCGTAGAAAAATATTGGTCGGCGCTGGAGCGTTAGGTGCAAGCTTGGCATTGCCCTCAATTGTTTTGGGACAAGCGCCAGTTAGGATGAAGTGCGCAAATATCATGCCTGCAGATCATCCCGTCAATGTCAGGCTGAAAGAAGCAGCAGACAAGATTCGCGAGCAGACGAATGAGCAGGTCAATATTCAAATTTTCCCTGCAAGTCAGCTCGGAACAGATGCGGATATGCTTGCTCAGCTTCGTTCAGGGGGCATTGATTTCTTTTTACAAACGGGTTTAATTTTATCCTCGCTAGTTCCTGTTGCCTCAATTAATGGCATTGGCTTCGCGTTTTCTGACTACGCCCGGGTGTGGGCAGCAATGGACGGCAAAGTTGGGCAGTATGTGATCAATGCCTTTTCAAAGGCAAATTTAGTCGCGTTCGACAAGATGTGGGATAACGGCTTTCGCCAGACTCTTTCTGTGAATAAACCCATTAAGGCGCCTGCGGATCTTGCGAGTTTTAAGATTCGTGTTCCGCCAAGTCCGTTATGGACTTCAATGTTTAAGGATCTAGGCGCCTCTCCTGTTTCAATTCCGTGGGGTGAGACCTATTCAGCTTTGCAGACAAAAGTTGCTGATGGCTTAGAGAATCCTTTGGCGGGTATCTTTTTTGCAAAAATGCATGAAGTCGGAAAATATATCTCTAATACAAATCATATGTGGGATGGTTTCTGGTTCGTGGCGAATCGAAAGTCTCTTGAGGCCCTGCCTGCAACAGCACGTGATATTGTGATCAAAAATATTAATGAAGCGGCTCTTAAAGAGCGCGCTGACGTTGAGGCGTTAAACGTCAGCCTTAAATCTGATCTTGTTGGCAAGGGCATCCAGTTTGTTGATGTGGATCCGGCCGCCTTTAGAGTCAAGCTTCAGCAAAGTGGCTTTTATGCTGAGTGGAAAAAGCGCATGGGAGACGAGTTGTGGGGGCTGCTTGAGTCTTACACAGCAAAGCTTTAATTTGTATTTCAACTTTATATCGGAATATAGAAGTGGAAACTACAGAAAATAATTGGATGCCAGTACTCACGAAATTTGAAAATGCTTTATTACAAATCACGCAGTACCTGGCATCAGTTATTTTGCTGATTGAAGTTGGTATCCTGTTTGTTGGTGTTGTAGCGCGCTATGTCATTGGTTTTCCGATTACCTGGTCAGACGAGTTGGCCTCTATTTTCTTCGTCTGGCTCACCATTCTAGGTGCCGTCATAGCCTTCCAAAAGGGGCAGCACATGAGAATGACGGCAATTGTCAATCTTGTGCAGCCTCGAATGAAGTCAATCTTAGAGGTCCTTGCGCTTGCCGTACCACTCATTTTTATGGGTTTAATCCTGTGGCCATCGATCGAGTATGCGGTAGACGAAATTATTATCATCACACCCGCGTTAGAGATTTCTAACGCCTGGCGCTCTGCTGCTTTGCCCACCGGTATGTTGTTGATGCTCATCTTTGGAATTTGCCGTGCAATCAGACAAAAGATGGTGATGTCGGTTGTTTACGCCTTAGTGATCACCGGTTTACTTGGGCTTGCCCTATATTTTTCGAGATCAATGTTTTTGAGTTTGGGAAATTGGAATCTAGTGATTTTCTTTTTGGGCATGATTGGAATCGGCGTGGCGCTCGGCATTCCTATTGCCTTTGTTTTTGCTCTATCTGCATTGACCTATATTGGTATCGCAACGCCCACACCAGCGATTGTTCTGGCAGGACGTATTGATGAGGGCATGAGCCACTTAATACTGTTAGCTGTGCCCTTATTTGTTTTTTTGGGGTTACAAATTGAGGCAAATGGAATGGCGCGAGCGATGGTGGGGTTTTTAGCGACCCTGCTAGGGCATGTGCGTGGTGGGCTCTCATACGTGCTCATTGGTGCGATGTATCTCGTTTCAGGAATCTCTGGATCTAAAACGGCAGATATGGCCGCAGTTGCGCCAGGACTTTTTCCTGAGATGAAGAAGCGAGGCGCGCAACCCGGGGATTTAGTCGCATTGCTGGCCGCGACAGGTGCACAAACTGAAACGATCCCCCCGAGCATTGTGTTGATCACGATCGGCTCTGTTACCGGCGTCTCTATTGCCGCATTATTTTCAGGTGGCTTATTGCCTGCTGTTGTTCTCGGGCTGACTTTATGTGCTGTGGTCTGGTGGAAATATAGAGGCGAGGATCTGTCTGGCGTAAAAAAGGCCTCAGCAGGCGAAATTGGAAAATCGCTACTGTTTGCTTCCCCAGCGCTGGCGCTTCCATTTGTGATTAGATCTGCCGTCATAGAAGGTGTTGCAACGGCGACAGAAGTTTCAACGATTGGGATCATTTATTCTTTGATCATTGGTGCCGTGGTCTATCGGCACTTTGACCTGAAGAGATTTGGGCACATGCTGGTTGAGACCGCCGTCTTATCTGGCGCAATACTCTTTATCATCGGAGCTGCAACTTCGGTAGCATGGTCATTAACTCAGTCGGGATTCTCTAGCGACCTTGCCAAATTTATGACCAGCTTACCCGGAGGTGCGCCGGCCTTTATCGCCTTCTCTATGCTTGCCTTCATTATTTTAGGGAGTGTGCTCGAAGGCATCCCAGCGTTGGTTTTATTCGGACCGCTGGTATTTCCTATTGCCAAGAGTCTCGGGATTCATGAGGTTCATTACGCGATGGTGGTTGTGCTGGCCATGGGGTTAGGCCTCTTCATGCCTCCCGTGGGTGTTGGTTACTATGCAGCTTGTGCCGTCGGTAAGGTAGACCCAAGTGAAGGATTGAAATCAATCTGGGGGTATATGCTGGCCCTGATTTTTGGCCTTATTCTTGTTGCAATTTTTCCTTGGATCTCTGTCGGATTTTTATGATCGGTAGATTTGGTGACACGGCAATTTTTCTTAATATTTAATTCTTTTTATAAAAAATGTCTTTAAACATTGCCGATGCAATACGTTTTCTTTCGATAGATGCCATTGTTCAGGCGCAAGAGGGTCACCAGGGCGTTCCGTTGGGAATGGCCGAAATCGCAACGGCCCTATACACGCGTCATTTACGATTTGTAGCCAATCAGCCAACGTGGCCTGACCGCGATCGAGTGGTGTTATCGAATGGTCATGGATCGATGTTGCTGTATGCGCTTCTGTACCTGACGGGATACGAGCATATCTCTTTGGATCAGCTCAAACGCTTCCGTGAGTTAGGGTCGCATTGCGAAGGGCATCCCGAGATCAATCAAAGCCATGGCATTGAAGTCACCACAGGTCCTTTGGGCCAAGGGATTGCAAATGCGTTTGGTATGGCGATCGCTGAAGCGTATTTACGTTCTCGCTTTGGTCAAGATCTAGTCAATCACCATACCTATGCTTTTGTCGGTGATGGTTGCCTGCAAGAGGGCGTTGGCCAAGAGATGATTTCTTTAGCTGGCCACCTTGCCCTCGGAAAACTAATTCTGCTTTGGGACGACAACCAAATCACCGATGATGGTAGTACGACACTTTCGATTAGCGAAGATGTAGCAGAGCGTTTTCGTGTGGCTCACTGGCATGTGATTGAAGTCGATGGCCATGATCTTGAGGCCGTTTCAAGCGCGATTGAAATGGCCAAAATTGATCCGCGTCCCTCTTTGATCGCCTGCAGAACAATGATCGCTCGTGGTTTAGCCAGGCTTCAAGGCCAACGTGGGGGCCACAGTGCACGCTTATTTAAAGACGATGCAGATCTTGCGCGAGCAGAACTTGGGTGGCCTCATGCCCCTTTCCAAATTCCTGAGGATGTATTAAGTGTTTGGCGCGAAGCCGGCAATAGAAGTGAGCTTGAGTTTCAAGCGTGGCAGAGTCGTTTGGCTGCGTTGAGTCAAACTGAACGTCTTGAATTCGATCGCGTGCTGTCGGGTGAACTTCCTGAGGGCTGGCGAGACGTGCTGCGTAATTATGAACGTGACTCACTGGTTGGCGAGTCAGCGCCCGGAGGCATTTTGATCTCGGCTGACATCAATGACCGGTTAGCTGAGATACTGCCTGAGCGGATGGTCGGTTGCGCAGATTTAGAGGCCCCCACTAGTCATAAGCGGCGGCTCAAAGCCTTTACTGCTCAAGATCATAGCGGTGCCTATATCCATTGCGGGGTCCGTGAGCACGTGATGGGTGCGATGGTGAATGGCATGGCTGCGCACGGAGGAATCATCCCGTTGGCCGTCACATATCTGGCCTTCTCGGATTATGAGCGACCCGCAATGAGAATGGCGGCCCTGATGAAGCTTCCAGCTAAGTTTGTGTTTAGTCACGACTCTATCGGAGTGGGCAAGAATGGCCCGACGCATCAACCTGTTGAAATCTTAGCCTCTCTTCGTGCGATGCCAAATATGTTGGTGATGCGTCCAGCGGATGCCATCGAGGCTTCTGAGTGCTGGGAAATTGCGCTTGAACACCGCACTGGTCCGGTGTCTATGATTTTTGCGCGTCAAGCTCTGCCCAGAGTGCGTACTGAACTTAGCGCAGACAATCTATCAAGACGTGGCGGCTATATCCTTGCAGAGGCCTTGGGTGGTAAGAGGGCGGTCACTCTTATAGCAACAGGCTCTGAAGTGGCGATCGCTCTGCAAGCGAAAGAGCTGTTGCAAGCTGAAGGTGTTCCGACGGCAGTGATTTCAATGCCTTGCTGCGAGTTATTTGATCAGCAAGATCATGCTTATCGCTCACAGGTTCTTGGCAGTCAGGTGGTTAAAGTTGCGATTGAAGCCGCGGTGCGTTTCGGTTGGGATCGTTATCTCGGCGAGCGCGGAGATTTTGTTGGCATGAAGGATTTTGGTGCCTCGGGTGGGGCTGAGCAGTTGTATGAATATTTTAGAATTACAGCCGCTGAGGTCGTGTTACGGGTTAAACAGTTATTTTAATTAACTGCTATGGGTGCCTCTGTAAAACGGGGGTAAATCCAAACACCACTTGAAATCCGTACGCGCCTAGAGACTGTACTTGAAGCCGCGATGACAGATTCTGCGCGCTTATTTTCTTGCTCGCAAAGTTTCTAATAATACTTATACTTGCTTGCCACTTCTATGCTACCCTCGATCAAGCGATGAGTTTACCGAGGTGACCTATCGCGAGAGTTGCATGGTCTCTGGCTCTACGAATAGATTTGATATGCCGCAATATGTGAAACAGTAAATACCTAACCCAGCGCAGCATCACGACCATTACAGGCTCCAAACAGAAGAGCAAAAGGGAATCGTCATGTCAACTTTGTGGATGAGTACCATCACCCGTTTAGTTTTTGTATTCGCTGGTTTTGGATTTGTTTCAATAGCAGCAAGCCAAAGCTACCCCAGTAAACCTATACGAATTATTAATCCTTGGCCTGCTGGAGGACCCGCAGACGCAATCGCTCGCCCAGTAATGGATCGTGTTTCAAAGGCACTTGGACAGCCCATTTTCTTTGACGTCAAGTCTGGCGCGAATGGCATGGTGGGAACTGAATATGTTGCCAAGAATGCCGCACCGGATGGCTACACTTTATTGCTGACACATGCAGGACCCATCGCGATTAGCCCTGCAGTACAAAAAGACATGTCGTATCGTCCGATTCAAGATTTTGAACACATCACGATTCTTGCAATACCAACCACTGTGCTGGTAATCAATCCAGCATTACCATTTAAGAATGTTCCAGAACTAATCGCTTACGCCCAGAACAATCCAGGCAAATTAGCCTATGGTTCAACAGGTTTAGGTAGTACGACACATCTGGCCGCCGAGTTGCTCGCCTTGATGGCTAACGTCAAGTTTTTACACGTGCCATACAGAGGTGCCAGCCCGGTCATGCAAGATTTACTCGGAGGGCAACTGCAGTTTGCTTTCATTGGTTATTCAGCTGCAGATCCATTTATAAAAGCCGGTACTTTGCGTCCGATTGCAATCAGTTCGTCAACGAGACGATCACCCGTGTCGCCAGATTTACCTGCGCTGCACGAAATCTTACCTGGGTTTGAAATTAACACGTGGTTTGCAATAGCGGCGCCAGCGCACACTCCAAAAGATATTATTAAGAAGCTACAGACTGAAATTGCAAAAGTGTTGAAAGAGCCCGCCATAATCGAACTACTTGCAGCCACGGGCTCTGAGCCCGGCGGCATGAGCCCCGAAGTTTTTGTCAAAAAAATTGAATCTGATATTGAACAAAACACAAAGTTAGTTTTGGCGATTGGTATGGAAAAACAGTAGGTTTACCATGTGGATGAAAGCTATTGCGCAGGGCATGAGTATTGCTTACTACGCTGAGCATTCTGGTGATCAACCGGCAGTCATCGAGCCCGAGCGTGTCACATCATTTGCAATGCTCAATGGGCGTGCAAACCAGTTGGTGAGAGCTTTGCGCCAACGCGGCATCAAGGCGGGTGATGCCATTGCATTGCTCTGCTCAAATCGTCTTGAATTTGTCGATGTGGCGGTTGCAGCTGAACGCTCAGGCCTACGTATTACGCTAATCAATACGCATTTAACTGGCGACGAGGTTGGTTATATTGTGGATAACTGCGAGGCGAGAGCTTTTGTTGCAGAGGCTCGTTATTCAGAACAAGCGAAAACTGCTCAAGGCTTGGCAATTAACGCAACGGTGTGCCTCGCTGTTGGCGGTAGTATCCCAGGCTTTGTAGACTACGAGAGCGCGCTGGCGTCAGAGACGGCCGGCGACATTGAAGACCCGACACTCGGCAGCAGAATGCTGTACACCTCTGGCACGACGGGACAACCCAAAGGGGTCTACCGCGCACCCGAATATTCTTTACCAAACTTGCTGGGCTCTCTTGACTCGATTGCTCAAGCAGGCTATCAGTCTGGTGCTAAGCAACTACATTTGTCTGTGGGCCCGCTGTATCACTCAGCGCCTTTTGGCATCTCGCTGACGCAGCCCTTATTGGCCGGGGTTGGTATTGTGCTGTTGAGTCGCTGGGACACCGAAACGGTGCTGCGTCTCATTGAGCAGCATCGCATCACGCATACGTTCATGGTGCCTACTATGTTTCACCGATTGCTTTCCTTACCTGAGGACGTTAAAACAAAATACGATTTATCGTCGCTTCAGCTTGTGATTCATGGCGCAGCCTCTTGCCCAGTATCTGTAAAAACTCAGATGATGAAATGGTGGGGGCCAATATTGCTAGAGTATTACGCGGCGACTGAAGGCCGAGGCGTCACTGTGAGTGCATCTGACTGGTTTAAACGCCCTGGCACTGTGGGCAAGCCAACGCCCTCAGATCACATTCGTATCTGCGATGATGATGGTCGCGACCAATCCAAGAATACAGCGGGCGCCGTGTATTTAAAAGCCCCGGCGGTGGGCCAGTTTAAATATTTCAAAGACGAGAGTAAAACCCGAGCTATCTATCGGGGAGAGTATTACACGCTAGGTGATATCGGTTATCTGGATGAAGAGGGCTGGTTGTTTTTGACAGACCGAAGTGCGAATTTAATTATTTCAGGGGGAGTCAATATTTACCCCACAGAAGTTGAAGCTGTTCTCCTAACGCACCCTGCAGTAGAAGATGTCTGTGTCATCGGCGTGCCAAACGAAGAGTGGGGCGAAGAAGTGAAGGCCGTCATTGAATTGCATGCACCAGCAATCGGTTCGACGAGCCTCGCAAGCGAGTTGATTTTATTTTGTCAAGAACACCTCGCTCATTTCAAGTGCCCTCGTAGCGTAGATTTTTCAGAGAAACTACCACGATTAGACAATGGCAAGCTCTATAAAAATGGACTGCGAGATAAATATCGTGCGGCACTAAAAACCAAGTAAGAAAAGAGTTCGAGCAGCGGTTGTAAGCGGATTAATCAAGAGAGAGATTAAATATGCAATTAGAAATCACAACAGAGCTCGCCGAATTGCGTGCTGTCATGCGTCGTTTTACGACTGAAGTGCTTGAGCCGATTGCGATTGAAATTGATCGCACGGGTGAAGTTCCTGACCGAGCATGGGATCTGATGCGTGCACAAGGTTATCTTGGGATGCGTATGCCTGCACACTTTGGTGGCGGCGACGTTGATTTGTCGACTTACTGTTTGGCGCTCGAAGAGCTTAGTCGTTCACATCGATATTTTACGTTGATGCTAGACGCAACCAGTGGCTTGAACCCAATTGCCATATCGAAATTTGGAACGCCCGCACAGCAAGAGAAATATTTGGAAGGGCTTTGCACTGGACGTTTGTTAGCTTCGTTTGCGTTAACGGAGCCCGGAGCAGGATCTGATGCGCAGGCGATTGCGACCAAAGCCGAAAGGATCACCACGGGCTGGCGACTCAACGGACGTAAACATTACATCAGTGGCGCACATCAGGCTGATGTCATACTGGTGATGGCGGTTAATGACGCGGAAAAACGCTCGCGCGGAGGAATCTCAGCCTTCTTAGTTGATAAAGGTACGCCAGGAATGACGATCACGCGCATCGACACCACGATCGGTTCCGATCCTATCAAAATTTGCGAAATCACATTCGAGGATTGCGAAATTCCAGACACGACGGTACTGGGTGAGGTTGGCCAAGGTTTTAAGATCGCAATGAGCTCGTTGGTGAGCGGCCGAATGGGGATCGCTTGTTCGTGTATTGGCGTTGCGGATCGTTTGATTGAAATGTCAGCGGCCTATGCGCGAGAGCGTCACACCTTTGGTAAAGCCTTGGCTGAACGTCAAGCGATTCAATGGATGTTGGCCGATTCTGCAACTGAGTTGGCGCAGGCTCGCGCGCTAACGTACGAGACCCTGCGTCGAGTTGAAGCGGGTGAAAATATTGGTGCTGCAGCAAGTATGTGTAAGCTGGCAGCGTCTGAAATGGTAGGTCGTGTGGCTGACCGCGCAGTGCAAATTCATGGTGGCGCTGGATTAATTCGAGGTGTACCCGTAGAGCGCTTTTATCGCGATATTCGTCATTATCGCGTCGGTGAAGGTTCGTCTGAAGTTCAGCGGATGTTGATTGCGCGAGAGGTACTGGGGTAATTAGACGAAGGTTCTCCTTGCGCTAACGGTGAAGGTTGGCACACAGACGTGAGCTGCGATCAAACGCCTACGATTAGTAGTGTCTTGCATACCCATACGCTCTTAAATTTTCTTCAATCATTCACGCAAAAATAAGCCAAGATGAAGCCAAACCACGCAACTAAGAACGGTACCGTCCCACCTCAGAAACTAGATGTGATCATTATCGGGGCTGGTCTAGGCGGCATGTACCAGTTGCTTCGTGTTCGAGAGCTTGGCATGTCAGTGCGGGTCATCGAGGCGGGCGGAGATGTTGGTGGAACCTGGTACTGGAATCGTTACCCCGGCGCGCGGTTTGATTCTGAAAGCTATAGCTACGGTTATTCTTTTTCGAAAGAATTGCTTCAAGAATGGGATTGGACAGAGCACTTCGCACCGCAACCCGAAACATTGCGCTACGCCGGTTTCGTTGCAGATAAATTCAACTTACGCCACGACATTCTTTTCAATCGAAAATTGGTCAGTGCCGAATGGAACGAAACATCAAGAGACTGGCACCTAACGTTAGATACCGGTGAGAAAATGGTTGCGCAGTTTCTCATCACCGCGATTGGGCCGTTGTCTGTGCCGACCTTGCCAAATATTGCAGGTGTCAAAGACTATACCGGCATCGCTTGCCACACGGCAAACTGGCCGCACGAACCCGTCAGCTTTGCAGGCAAACGCGTCGCGGTATTAGGAACCGGCGCAACCGGCATCCAAACCATTCAAGAGGTTGCTAAAACGGCTGGGCAGCTTACTGTTTTTCAGCGCACCGCAAACTGGAGCGCGCCCTTACATAACGGCCTCATTACAGACGAACAGCAACGCACGATCAAGGCTACATACCCAGATATCTTCAAACGTTGTCACGAAAATGTTTCTGGATTTCTGCATAATCCTGATCCACGCCGCGGTGTAGATGTGTCAGAGCAAGAACGTAAAGAGCTCTGGGAGAAACTCTACAAAGAACGCGGTTTTTCTGTTTCTGTTGCAAATTTTTGCGATCTCTTAACAAGTCCGCAAACTAATGCCTGGATGTCAGAGTTTATTGCTGAAAAAATTCGTCAGCGGGTCAAAGACCCAGTTACTGCCGAAAGACTCATCCCTAAAAACCATGGTTTCGGAACGCGTCGCTTGCCTCTTGAGAGTGGTTACTTCGAGGCGTATAACCAGCCCAATGTTGAATTGGTTGACCTACGCGAGACCCCAATCGAGCGAATCACCGCAACGGGGATCAAAACGACAGAGCGTGAGTTTGAGTTTGACATGATCATCTACGCGACAGGCTTCGATGCACTGACCGGCGCCTACGATCAGATCGACCTTCGTGGCATAGGAGGCCAATCGCTTAAAGAGCAATGGGCCGCGGGCGCTAAAACCTTTCATGGCTTTCAAAACGCAGGATTTCCGAATTTGCTGATGATACTGGGGCCAATGGGCGCCTTGGGCAACATTCCCCGCATCCTTGAATACAACGTTGAGTGGGTCTCGCAACTACTCGCCTACATGAAAACAAAAAAGCTCTCGCGCGTAGAAGCTAGTGCCAAAAGCGTTGAGGCATGGATGGACGTCGTCAAAGCGGCCTCGGTTGGTCTCTTAGCCAATGACGTTGACTCGTGGATGACCGGTGTCAATAAGAACGTCGAGGGCAAGTCGGTGCGTGTGCTTGCACGTTACAGCGGCTCAGGCCCAGAGTTTCGCGCGCGCTGTGATGCGGTGGCAGCGGGTGGTTATGCCGAGCTTGATCTGACTTAGATTTGAATAGATTTCGTGTGTTAGTGCGCAACGTCACTCTTTGACGGAGAGCTAAATAAATTTTGTGTGTTGATGCGCAACGTCACTCACGGCGCTCAAGATTTTTTGAATCTCGCATCGTGACCCGAGCGACATAAAAAAATAATCAATAGTTTTGTCGTACTTCTAAGGGATAACACTAACAGACATTCTCAACTTCAGTCGTACGATAAAGCTGTTGATTTAGATCAACCGTAGATCAAGCTTAAAACTATTTAAATAAATGAGCTTTGATTTTTGTGAAGTGTTGTAACGGCATCATGTTCGTTCGTTTTCCAACTATCAGGAGACACACTCATGGCTTCAAACGTAAAATTTTCTCGTCGGCGTCTGATTGCAGGCGCAGCGTCTGCCTCAGCCCTGTCGATTGCCTCACCCTTTATTAGAACAGCCCATGCGGCTGGCAGCCTGTCGATTGGCTTTTGGGATCATTGGGTTCCGGGCGCCAACGATTCTCTCACCAAGCTTTGTAAAGAGTGGGGAGAAAAAGAAAAGGTTGAGGTCAAAATTGATTACATCACCTCGCAAGGTAGCAAACTGCAACTCACCGCAGTGGCAGAGGCACAAGCCAAATCTGGGCACGACATTCTTCAATTGACAAGTTGGGATGCACCCAATCAGGCCAAGAACTTAGTGCCTGTTGACGACATTGTGAACGCGGCAATACAAAAGAACGGCAAAGCGATTGACGTTGTAGAGTATCTTGGAAAGGTCAATGGATCTTGGATTGGCGTACCAGCCACCAATGGCAGTCAAGTCAAGGGGCCTTGTGGCCGGATGGATCTTTTAGCCAAACATGCCGGTCTAGATATTGTCAAAATGTATCCAGGTGCAGATGGAAAACCAGACAAGGCCTTGCAAGATCAATGGACTTGGGACGCCTTCTTATCAGCCGCTGAAAAGTGCCACAAAGGTGGCAATCCTTTTGGTTTAGGACTCGGCCAGACAACTGACTCGGTGGATTGGGTCGGCGCACTCTTTGCAGCCTTTGGTGCGATCTTAGTCGATGCAAAAGGCAATATTACCGTGAACTCTGATGCCACCAAGCAGGTGCTCGAGTATATGCAGCGCTTGGTGAAAGTCATCCCGGCTGACGTCTTTGCCTGGGACGATGCCTCAAATAACAAGTACCTGATCTCGGGACAAGGTTCGCTGATCATGAACCCGCCTAGCGCTTGGGCAGTGGCAGTCAGAGATAATCCAAAAGTTGCCGAGCAGTGCTGGACTTTTCCGTCGCCCAAGGGGGCAAAAGGTCGTTTTGCACCAGGGTTGCCTTATTTTTGGGGCACGTGGAAGTGGTCGAAAAATATCTCTGCCGCAAAAAGCTTACTCACGCATTTGTCTGACAGGGCTAGCATCGAGAAAATGGTGATTGGCAGCGGTGGCTATGATATCCCTGGTTACTCTGGCCTTCGTGACTTCAAAACCTGGGCTGAGGTAGGCCCACCAGTCGGTGTCGCTTATAACTATCCACCACGTGGCGAAGAAGTGGTGTCTATTGCTGCGGCCCCTGCGCCCGTTGCGATTGCACAGCAAATTTACGCTCAGGCGACCATGACCAAGATGATTGCCAAGTGCACACAGGGCGGTGACTCGGTGGCCAAGGCGATCGGTTGGGCATCCTCTGAACTTGAAGGCTTCATGCGAACCTAAGCTCTAAGTCGGTATGCCATATTGAACGGACCTGGTGGTGCGCTTGAGTGCGCACACCATGGTTCACTGATCCGGTTGAAGGTCATTCTGGAAAATTTCAATGGAACATGACGTGACGAGTTTGCAGGGTTCTGCAGTACGAAGACCTACCACCCTGAAAGTTTTTCTTCGGCGCAAGTCAACGGTGGCATTTTTTCTGGCCTTACCCTTGATCGTGCTGGTGACGTTACTGGTGATTTACCCAGCGTTGTTTTCTATGTATTTGGCGACCTTGAATAAATCCATGGAACGCTTTGTTGGCCTGGACAATTTCGCATTCTTGTTCAAGCGTGAAACGTTTTGGATGGTCGTTAAGCAGTCTTGCCTGTTTGCTGTGACTGCGGTGCTCTTTAAGGCTGCCATTGGTTTTATGCTGGCACATTTTGTTCACACGATACCTGCTAAAGGCCAGCGCAAGTGGCGTGGCATGTTGTTAATCCCTTGGGTGATTCCGCCCGCCATGAGTACCCTAGGTTGGTTTTGGTTGTTTGACCCAACCTACAGCGCACTGAATTGGATTTTTGTTCGTATCGGCATGGGTCCAGTCAATTGGCTTGGAGATCCTTTCTGGGCAAGGTTTTCTGTCATTCTCGTCAATGTTTGGTATGGCGCACCTTTCTTTTTGATTATGTATTTGGCGGCGCTTAAGTCAGTGCCAGAACAATTGTTTGAGGCTGCATCGATTGATGGTGCAAACTGGTGGCAAAAAATTTGGTACATCACGCTACCAATGATGAGAAATATTATTTCTATCACGGTCTTGTTTTCTCTGATCGTCACTTTTTCTAATTTTGATATTGTTCGGATCCTGACTTCAGGTGGCCCTGTCGATCAAACGCATGTTTTTGCGACATGGGCCTTTAATCTTGGCATACAAGGTAACGACATCCCCTTAGGCGCGAGTGTCTCGCTGTTCATGCTGCCGATATTAGGGATTGCTGCGATATTCATTTTGCGTGGTGTTAACAAGCGTGGAAACGAGGCCTAATCGTGTCACAACATTCAATCGCAGCGAATAGCAATGTGGCACCGGTGCAGCGCAGCATGCAGCGCAGCAGGCGCTGGGCCTTGCTCTGGTCTTACTTTTTTC
>JBAWWV010000056.1:0-16211 GCA_037146575.1 Alcaligenaceae bacterium
ATGTTGAGAAAGCGCAGCAGTACTTTAAGGCCATGGCCGAGCCCTATACGGATTTTCTGACACCAGACATGATCAGAGTCTGGGCTGAAGAAATGCATGCCAATCGTGCCTGGCTCGAAGCGCTGGGGATGGATGTGCATCATGTTCAGTCCATTGAGTATCCTGACTTGCCTGGCAGTGATTGTGTAGAAGTTATTCTTCATGGCAGTGGTCCGTACGGTGAGGCTCGTCTCTGGAATCAAGTGATCGAGCCCGCTTTTGAGCGCTGCAATATTGAGGTACGCTATGAGGTGCCAGTTGAACGGCTGATCGTCGAAGACGGTGAAGTTGTTGGAGTCATTGCGAATGTGCTGGGTTCTGAGCAGGCTATATACGCACGGCGCGGTGTCGTTCTGGCCTGTGGAGGCTTTCAAAATAATCAGACTATGGTCAGAACCTACATGTCTGATTTGCCGAACTGTTACCCTCTAGGGTCGCCGCATAATACGGGCGATGGTATCAAGATGGCCATGTCAGCTGGCGCGCAACTGTGGCACATGAATAATATGGCGGGTCCAAATCTGGCCTTTAAGTCTCCCGATTATGCAGTGTGCGCCAGGCTAGGGGCCTTGAAGGCGAATAGCTACTTGTACGTTGGTTGCGATGGTCAGCGCTTTGTCAGCGAAGCACCAAACTTCTTAGTCAAAGACGGCAAGCAGTATTCACCGATCAAGCACGGAAAAATTATGCGCCATGGGCGCTTTGTGCAATATCCATGCCCCGTGCCGATGTATCTGATTTTTGATGAACAGGTCAGGCGGGCGGGAGGCTTGTGCGGTAAAGCAGCGGGCTTTGCTTTTGGCTGGGAAGTGATTCAGCCAAACGGTTATCTCTGGAGTTCGGACAATCAGCGTGAAATTGACTTGGGTTGGATAAAGCGTGGCGATTCAATTGAAGAATTGGCCGCGCACCTTGAGCTACCAGAAGGTAGCTTAAGTCAGGCGGTCAGTCGTTTTAATACGATGTGTGAAGCTGGGCTAGATAGTGATTTCTCACGCGCTGGCAATCAGATGAGCGCTTTGCATACGGGCCCGTATTACGCACTACCTTTGGTGCCTTCGATGTTGAACACACAGGGTGGCCCTGTGCGTAATGAGCGAGCACAAGTGATGCACGTTGATGGTAAGCCAATTGCAAGGCTGTACTCAGCGGGTGAGCTTGGTTCGATTTATGCCTACAAGTATCAAGCGGGCGGCAACCTCGGAGAGTGCTTTGCTACGGGCAGAATTGCCGGACAAAACGCAGCCTCCGAACCCTTGCGAAGAAGTATTTGAATGACTGAACGAAGGAAGTTCTTATGTGCGTAACTGGCAGATATCTCTACTCTCTCTTAGTAATTTGCGTTTTGGGGTTGGCCGCGACAAGTGCTCATACACAAACTTATCCCGACAAGCCCATCAAAATCGTCGTTCCCTTTCCTGCGGGTGGCCCCACAGATGCCTACGCCCGAGCGATTGCGCAGAGGCTTCAACAAGCCTGGGATCAACCAGTGCTAGTTGAGAATCGCGCAGGTGGTACTGGCCTGATCGGTACCCGTGCTGTGCAAGCCTCAGTCGCTGACGGGCATACCCTGCTTTTCACTTCGAATAGTGCTCACGTAGTTGGTGCGCTCGCGCGAAATCCGATGCCCTACGATCCGATCAAAGACTTCACACCAATATCGATGCTGATTCGGTATCCAATGTATTTAGTGATACATCCGCAAGTGCCGGCAGCGACGATTCAAGAATTTATAGCGTTGGCAAAGAAGAAACCGGGTCAATACACGTATTCTAGTGTTGGACTCGGTAGCGGGACCCATCTGGCTTGCGCGCTATTTGGTGTTACTGCCGGTATAGATATCGTTCATGTTCCGTATAAAGGGGCTTCTCCCGCCCAGACTGCCGTTGTATCTGGCGAAGTCAAGTTGATGTGTGATAGTGTCGGGTTTTCGCAAAGGTTGGTGGATGCTGGCAAGCTGCGCGGGGTGGCGCTCACAGGGCAACAACGCTCTAAAGCCGTACCAGACATTCCAACTTTGGCTGAGATTGGGCTTCAAGGTGTTGATACCTATACGTGGCTAGGCATGTTTGGGCCTGCAGGTATGCCTGTTTCAATCGTTTCTAAATTGAATCATGAACTCGTTCGTATTATGGCCTTACCTGATTTACGTGAGCGCGTCAGCAAAGAGGGGTCGGACGTGATCGCAGATCAACCTTTAGAGTTTGTCGCCAAAATTCAAGATGAATCAAACATTTGGTTAAAGATAATCCGCGGGCAAGGAGTCACAATCGAATAATTAGCCTAGCCTATATCGCTCAGCTCTGTATGACAGACTCGTTGCCTTAGGTGTTGCTAACGTGCTACCTTACAAAAACAATAATGAGAGGATGCGATGACGAGCGCGCTTGAGAAGACAAAGGTCGATTATGACGTGATCGTGGTGGGTGCAGGCTTCGCTGGCATCTACGCGGTCTGGAAAGCCAAACAATCGGGGTTCACGGTGCGTGGCTTCGAAGCCGCGCCAGAGGTCGGTGGCACTTGGTACTGGAATTCATACCCTGGTGCGCGTTGTGACGTGTCAACCTACAACTATGCCTATTTCTTTCATCCAGAGATCGTGCGTGAATGGGATTGGTCGAACGTCTGTGCGGATCAAACTGAGATTTTGCGCTACCTGCGGTTTGCTGCAGATAAATGCAAAGTGAATGAGTCAATCACGTTTAACACCAAAGTCCGCGGCGCAAAGTACCTTGAGGCGGAAGGCCTGTGGCGAGTGACGACCTGGAGCGGCCAAGAGTACGTTGCCCGTTATGTCATTATGGCAATTGGTGCACTTTCCACACCCAAGACGCCTGACATCCCCGGAGCCGCTGACTTTGCTGGCTTGAAATTGTTTACGTCTGACTGGCCCAAAGACCGCAAAATTGATCTGACAGGGCTCAGAGTTGGTGTCATCGGCACTGGTTCTTCTGGCGTGCAGGTCATACCCGAGGTCGCGAAGGTCGCTAAAACGGTGCATGTGTTTCAACGCACGGCAAATTTTGTGATCCCTTCTGAGGCTGGGCCAGTGAACCCCGAGCAAGTCAGTTCATTAAGAGCCGAGCCGTCGCAGGTCCGTAAAGATCTACGTGCAACGTTTGGCGGAAATCAGGTGTATGGCATCGGCGAGCACAGGTTTAGCGAGCTTGATGAGCAGGGTCGCCAAGACGCCTTGCAGCGAGCGTGGGACGGAAAGTACATCGCTCTTGCGTTTAGAGATGCTCATTTGGTAGAGTCGAATGCTGCAATCTCAGAATTCATTCGCCAAAAGATGGCGAGTGTCGTGAGCGACCCTTGGACAGCTAAACAGTTGGTCCCTTGGGATCATCCTTATGGTGGCAAGCGACCTTGTAGAAGCGATCAATACCTGCAGGCTTTCAATTCTCCGCACGTGCGCTTGCTGTCTTTAAAAGAGACCCCGATTGTCAAGATTGAAGCAGACGGCATTCAGACGACTACCGAGAAATTCGAGTTTGATGCAATCATTTATGCAACAGGCTTTGATGCGATTACGGGTGCTGTGTTTGCGCTAGAGATAGAAGGGTTGGAGGGTAAAAAAATCCGCGAGACCTGGAAGGATGGGCCGGTGAATTACCTTGGAACAATGGTGCATGGATTTCCCAATGTGTTTTTTCCATCAAGCGCGATGTCACCCTCTGTACTTTCAAATATGGCCACCCTGGCTGAGCAGCAGATTGACTTCATAGTCGACTCGATGCTTTGGTTAGATGCACACGATCACGGCAAACTGCACCCCAAAGCTGAGGCGCAAGAATTTTGGCAAAAAGAGGTCTTGCGCTATGCCCATCGGCGACCTGGGGCCTTGACGACAAACAGTTGGTACAACGGCGCCAACCTTCCAAACAAGCCCCGTGTATTCATGATTTATTGTGGAGGCTTTAACAAATATCATGAGCTATGTCTGTCTGAATTAAGAAATGATTTTCCAAATTACGAACTTCTACAAACGCCAGAGCTGTCTTTGCATTCTGATTAGTATGCCAGTTTGAACGAAGAATTGATTTGCTACATGACACAATTCTATAGACGGCAAGGCTTTCGTTAAACGCTAGAAAATATGCAGCATGTTTTGACCTTAAAGACTGAATATTTAAATCAAGTGTGCCCTCAGCCTTTAGTGCTGTGATGGTGCCGAACATAACAAAAAGAGCTGAGAGATGACCGTTCGCGCTGAAAAAGAAAAAAAGAAAAAAATTGAGCATACAAGCTATTCAAAAGAAGAGTTGACGCGCTTCTTTGAGCCACGCTCTGTCGTGTTAGTCGGCGCAGCTGAAAGAACACTTTATACACAATGTACCGTTCAGAATGCAGAGATATTCAAAGGCGCAACCTTGCATCTGGTAAATCGACGCGGGGTTCCTGTTTTAGGACGTTCGTCTGCAAAAAGCTGTGTCGAGTTGCAAGAGGACATTGACACGGCTTTTATACACGTCCCTGCCGCGGGCGTGATGGACGCGATTGAGGATGCTCACGCGGCCGGTATTCGCAATATCGTGCTCTTGTCTTCAGGCTTTGCTGAGGCAGGGCTAGAAGGGCGCGAGTTACAACAAAGCGTTGCGGCTCGGGCTCGAGAACTCGGTTTGATGCTGTTGGGACCCAACCATGTTGGGTTCTTGAATTTGGCAAACAATATTTCTGTATTTGGTTTGCCTGCGCCTGGAGCGCGTCCGGGACCCTTGGCGGTGTTGTCGCAAAGTGGTGCAGTTGCCATGGAAATCGCACGATTTGGTGAGCGTCATGATATTCGCATGTCGCATTTGATGACGCTTGGAAACGAAGCCGTCATCACCGCGGCAGATGCGCTTGACTACGTAGTCGACTGTCCTCATACCAAAGCGATACTGATCTTCATCGAAGAGATCAAAAACCCCCTTCGCTTTGCGCAAGCAGCACGGCGTGCCGCGACAGCGGGTAAGGCGATCATCGTCTACAAGTCGGGGGTCACAGAAATCGCAGCGAAGTCTGCTGCGGCGCATACCGGTGCCTTGGTCGGAGACGACAAGGTGACCGATGCAGTTTTTCAAGATTTAGGCATTATCCGAGTACACAGCTTAGAAGACTTAGTCGTGACCGGTAAAATTGCCGCAGGCCTTGGCACTCGTCAGGTCAGTGGTGTGGGGGTCATCTCGGCCTCAGGCGGGGCCAACGATATCATCGCCGACGTGGCCGAATCTTTTGGTGTGCCTTTGTCTGAGTTTGCGGAGGACACCAAGCGACAGATCGTTGATATCGTGCCTGATAACTTCATCACGCCGCAAAACCCCTTTGACTTGACTGGCTCATCGGTGCGTGACCGTACGCTTTGGAAGTCTGTCATGGGCATTATCGGTCAAGACCCCAAGGTTGACCTTGTGGTGTGCGTGGGGGCGCTCATTACGACTCCGACACCGCAAGAAAAAGATTTAATTGTCGCGCAAGCACTGAATTCTCTTCAGTGTCCGTATGTGTATGTCACAACTTTGTTTACTGAAATTAGTGAACACAGTGCGACAGTCATGAAAAACTGTGGCTTTAATTTGGTGTCAACGGGCGTTGTACCTACCCTGCGTGCGCTCGGTAAATACATTGACTGGAACAAACGTCTTGGCCGACTGAGCGGTATGCCGACCACGCCGCCAATCGCTTTGCCTGACATTGTGACTCAAGTCAAAGGTCTTTGGTCTGAGGTTCAGGCCAGAGACCTGTTCATGAGCGTCGGCGTGCCCTTCCTTCCAGCGACTCTGGTGCAGGATGCGGACCATGCTGTGCGTGTCGCGCTTGGTTATGGCACACCAGTCGCGTTAAAGATTGTTTCATCTAAGATTGCACACAAATCCGATATCGGCGGAGTCGCGCTTTCTGTAATAGGTGAAGATCACGTGCGAGCGTCGTTTGAGAAGGTCCTGGCGGCTGGCAGTGCTGCGGTTGGTCGCACTGAGGTAGAGGGGGTTTTGATTTCACCCATGCGCTCTCAGGGCACTGAATTCATTGTCGGCGTGACTTGGGACGAGCAGTGGGGGGCAATGCTGGTATTGGGTCTTGGTGGGATCTTTGTCGAGGTTCTTGCTGACTCAGTGATTGTTCCGTTACCAACGTCCAAGACTGCTGTTTTGAATGCACTGAGCAAACTCAAAGGTGCTGCGATACTCAAGGGCTTAAGAGGAAAAAAGGCAGTCGACCAAGAGAAGTTAGTCGATGTTGTCTTAAAGATTGCCAGCGTTGCGTTGGCAATGGGTGAGCGCATTGAGTCGCTTGAAATTAATCCTCTTTCTGTCGACGGCTCTGACATTGTTGCGCTGGATGCGTTAATCATTGAAAAGACGTAAATAATTCTGAACGTCGTATCTGTCGAGGCTCAGCCGTAAAGGCTGCGCCTAAGCGCTTCGCGACTGTCTAGTGCTGATTGTTTGGCAACCCTTGAGCGAGCGGCATTGCGAAAGCCATGAAACGCGCGCGGATACACATGTAGCTCAACCGGCACACCCTGCGTCAAGAGCCTTTGCGCATAAGCGATATTTTCTTCACAAAATAGGTCTAACGCTCCGACTGAAATGAAGGTGGGCGGTAGCCCTCGAAGATCCAACGCCCTAGCTGCCGCAGCATAAGGTGATACGTCCGCCAAGCCAGGCTCTTTGCCTAGTAACGACTGCCAGCCAAACCGATTGTGCTCATTGGTCCACATGACCTGTCCAATGTGTTCGTGTAGGTCAGTTCTAAGTACGGTTCGATCATCGAGCATTGGATAAATCAGATGCTGAAACGCGAGCTTTGGCCCGGGCGTGTCTCTGACGAATAATGCAACGCCCGCGGCAACTCCACCGCCACCGCTTTCGCCCTTGATGCCGATGCGCGCCTTATCAATGTTCAGAGTATCTGCGTTGTCATGAATCCAACAGAGCACTGAATACACATCGTGAAGGGCTGCTGGATAGGGCTCTTCGGGAGCAAGCCGATAATCGACTGAAAAGATCGTGCACTTGAGTTCTTTTACGAGTCTGATGTTTTCGAGCTCGGCCATTTCAGGTACGCCCATCACGAAGCCCCCTGCGTGGCAATGCAACACCACTGGCGTGTGAGAGCTTATAGCGGAAGGCTGGTAGCGCAGCACACGGATAGAGCCTGCGCCAAAACGGCTAGTGACGTGTAGTTCATCTAATTTAACTGCTGGGTCAAGAGTCGTCTTTGCAGCTTTGGCAGCTTGAACAATAAAGTCTCGACTTTTTTGAATTTTTTCAACACTCAGGCGCAAGGCTGGCCGGTTTGCGATCAGCTCAAGTAGCTCTGGATCAATATGGTCTTGGTTCATTGTGCAATCTCTGCCTTAGTCAAATTTCAATTTGAACTTTTCAAGGTCTTGTTTGAAAATTGCGGCCTCTTTATAAAAGGCAGGTTGCATGTCTTCAACGCGGATGTTCCAGAATTCAGACCCGGTCAGAACCATCGCAGCTCTGTACGATGGTTCGGCAATGATTTCAGCAGAGGCGGTGCGTAGTTTGTCGGCGATGTCCTTTGGAATAGCAGCTTTTGCATAGAGTGCGGCCCAGACATTGATATAGATATCTTCATAGCCAGACTCGATAAAGGTCTTGAGTTCTGGCATATGAACGCTTCTCTCCCTTCCTAAAACGCCAATTGCCTTAACCTTGCCACCTTTAAGGTGCGGGCCGACGATGCTATAGGTCGTTCCAATCATTTGAACGTCATCGGCGAGCAATGCAGCAGACATTTGAGGCGAACCCTTGTAGCCAACCTCTTCATAGGGTACTCCACCGGCGGTCACCGCCATTTTTTTTGATAGCACCACGCTTAAGTGAGAGCTGGTTAAGACCCCGTGGTTTAGTGATCTACCACGCTCTTTGATTTCTTTCATTAGTGAAGGGATGTCTGTTGCCTTCATTGAGGCGCTAACAAAAAGTATGTAGGGAGCCTGACCGAGCGGAGCGATTGGGGTGAAGTCTTCAAGCACATACCCCGCATCTTTTACAATAAAAGGCGTCGTTGCCAGGCCGCTAGAGGTCATAAATAAAGTGTAGCCATCAGCCGAGGCGTTCAACACTTTCTTGGTGGCAACCATCGCTTGACCGCCCGTCGCATTTTCGATGATCACGGTAGTTTTAAGCTTGCGCCCCAAACGTTCTGCAAACAAGCGCGTCAATTGATCAAAGGGCGAGCCAGGTGCGACCGGGGTGATGATTGCTATGGGCTTGGTTGGATAATTATCTGCGAAGGAATGCCCCGGTGTAATTGTTAGGACAAGGGCAGCAAGTGCTGAAAAAAACAAACCTAAAAAACGTCTCTGGGTCGCTGACATGTTTGCCTCGATAGTGAATTTTGTAATTTTTATGTATAGGGAGGAGCAGTACGATTTTGTATGATTATTTTTTGTGGCGTAGTCTAGCTTAATGGAGTCTGTCGGAGTATGCAATTGAATGCAGCAATTTTTTTCGTGAAGCACTATTATGGCTGCTCATGCAGTATCATTTTGGAATAAGAGACAACTTGGGTCTCGGTATTGAAGACAACTGCTTGGAGTTATCCGTGGCGTTCGATTTTCTTAATCCTTATCCCGAAATACGCGAAGCAGTCTCAAAGATCTGCTCACGCTTTGATATGAATTACTGGGCTCGCTGCGATCGCGAGCAGGTGTTAGCAACTGAATTTTTTGAAGCGATACGAGATGCCGGCTGGCTGGGGATCACCATGCCCGAGGCGCTCGGCGGTGCTGGAATGCCGTTTGGTGCAGTGGCAACGATGATGCAGGCCGTTGCTGAATCGGGCGGCGGCTGGACAGCTGCGACTTCGATTCATGGCTATTTGTTTGGCCCTCATGCAATTGTGGTGCACGGAACCCCCGAGCAACAGCAGCGAATGCTACTGCCGCTTTTGCACGGAAAAGAACGGCCTTGTTTTGCTGTCACAGAGGCTAACACTGGTCTCGATACGACGAGGTTGAAGACCAAGGCAGTTCGCGCCGGTGACGTTTATTTGGTGTCGGGCGAAAAAATTTGGACGACCGGTGCAGATATTGCCGATCGCATCATGATCTTGGCTCGTACAACGCCAATCGAAGAGACTGCCAAGCCGATCGATGGCTTAAGTCTTTTTTATACAAAAATTGATCGCCGCTATATGGAAATCAGGCCAATTCCTAAACATGGTGTCGAGTCAGTGGCGTCTTGCGTGGTGATGATTGATCAGCTACCTGTGCCGATCGAGGATCGCATCGGCGAAGAGGGCAAGGGTTTTCGTTACCTTCTCGATAGTATTAACCCCGAACGTATCATGGTGGCTGCTGAGGCAGTGGGCTTAGGGCGCGCCGCCTTACGAAGTGCAGCTAAATACGCAGGTGAGCGAGTCGTGTTCGGGCGTCCCATCGGACAAAATCAATCGGTTCAGCACCCTCTGGCACGCAACTGGATGGAGTTAGAGGCAGCCAACATGATGGTGTTTAAAGCGGCTGCCCTCTACGAGCAAGGACAGCCCTGCGGGGCTGAGACCAATGCAGCTAAGTTTTTGGCGGCAGAAGCTGCGCACTCTGCCTGCCGCCAGGCGATGTTGACGCATGGCGGGTTTGGTTACGCCCGTGAATATCATATCGAGCGTTTGATGCGCGAAAGCATGCTGCCGATGATCGCACCGCTCGCGCAGAATTTAGCGTTGTCCTTTGTCGCAGAGCGTGTATTGAATCTGCCTCGGTCTTATTAACCATGGCTGTTGAACAACTGCCGTGTGTCGATCCGAAAAGTGGCTTCGCAAAACTTTCTACCTTGCTTGATGCCCGCTCGATCGCCATCGTTGGGGCATCGGCTGATCCGCTAAAACTTGGCAGTCGCCCGCTCATGTTGCTGCAACAGCACGGTTTTGCAGGGCCCATTTATCCGGTTAACCCTGGTCGTAACGAGATCGCTGGGGTCAAGGCTTATCCTTCGCTGCGGGCGATCGGTCAACCGATTGATCTTGCCTTGATCTTGACGTCGGCCGAGGGGACTATTGCGGCAATCGAAGAAGGGATCGCCTGCGGCGTACGCAGTTTTATTCTGTTTGCCTCAGGCTTTGCCGAAGACAATGACGAGGGGATACGTCGACAACAGCGCATTACTGAGCTCGCACAAGAGTCTGGCAGCAGCATCCTCGGGCCTAACTGTGTTGGTGCAATGAACGTTGCGACGGGTTTATGCGCGACCATTGCCTCGGTGGGCGAGGTCATTGAGTTTGATCGTGGTCCAATCTCGATCGTGAGCCAGAGTGGGGCGATCGGTGGTTATCTGCTTGATATGGCCTTGCGTGCAAAGCTTGGATTCTCGAAGTGGATCACCTCTGGTAACGAAGCAGATATTAGTATGGCCGATTGCATTCACTATTTGGCTCAAGACGCCTCCACACAAGTGATCTGCATCTATCTTGAGGCGATCCGTGATCCGTATGCGCTTCGCTTAGCGTTAGCTCAGGCAACTGAGCGTGGCAAGTTTATTTTGGTTTTACGTTCTGGCCGCTCTGCCGCGGGTGCAGATGCGGTGGCGTCTCACACGGCTGGGCTGACGGGCGATTCACATATCTGCGATGCCTTTCTGGCGCAATACGGAGTGCAGCAAGTTGGGTCAATGACCGAGATGATTGATGCCGCAAAAATGTTAGTTTGGGGTGCTCGGCATCACGTGACGGCACCCGCCTTGGTGTCGGTGTCGGGAGGTGCGGGTGCACTAATGGCCGATGCAGTCTGTGCGAATGGCTTAGCGTTAAAACCCTTTGGGTCAAGTGTCACAGAGGCGGTCCATGCCGCCCTGCCCAGCTTTGCTAAGGCCAGCAATCCGCTTGATCTGACTGGTATGGTTGGTGCCAATCCGGCGCTCTTGGCTAGAGTTCTTGAGCCAATCATCCTCGAGCGTCAGCACGACTTGGTTATGGTTTTTATTGGTCTCATGTACGGTACGGCGCAAGGCCTAGTTGACGCACTCGTTTCAGCCGCTGGCAGCGCGACTTGTCCACTGGTCGTGATCTGGGTGTCTGCTCCACCAAGTGCGGTCGACAGTCTACGGCATCAACAGATCGCAGTATTTGACGATATTGCCCAAGCTGCAAGCGCACTACAGTTGTCGAATTGTTTGAAGGCATCTGGGATCGCTTCTCGTTGTTTGCCACCCCTAGAACAAGAACATCGGTCGCCTGCGACAACAATGACCGAGGTAGTGGCGCATGGGGTTTTGGGCTTAATACCAGGGTTAAAGTTTCCTCACGAAGTATTGGTGCAAGTGTCTGACGATCTTAGTTCAGTGACACGCAGGATGGTGCTTCCATGGGTTGCGAAATTGCAAAGTCCTCAGGTTTTACACAAAACCGAGCACGGTGCAGTGGTGTTAGGGATTCAGGATGCAAACGCGGCAACGAATGCAATCGAAACACTTATGCAAATTGGACAGGATTTGCGTGTCGAGTGCGAAGGAGTGTTGCTGCAAGAGATGATCGCGCACGAAGTACAGATGATTGTGGGTGTGCGTTGGGATGCCTTGTACGGCCCCTTACTTTTATTGGGGCAAGGTGGAGTCGAAGTTGAAGCTGAAAGAGACGTCGTGATCCGTTTGCTACCGCTGTCAGTTGAACAAATTCAAGAGGCCATACTGAGTTTGAGAATGGCAAGACGGCTACAAGGATCAAGAGGCAGACCACCAATCGATGTTCGCAGCTTGGCAAAGATGGTGCATAGTGTGTGTGAAACTTATCTAAAGCGTAATGATTTATACGAGCTTGAAATCAACCCGCTTGCGCTAAGTGCTCCGACAACTTTTACTGCGCTCGATATGTTGTTGTGTCTGGCAGCAACCGGCGTTGGTTCTTGCGGTGATCAGCGAGCCTAATACAAACTATCATTGATCACTGAATCTAATAAAAATAACTAAACGGAGATTAGCGTCATGAGTCTTTTTAAATTGGTGTTGGCGATGTGCCTGATATTGGGCTTTGGAAGCTCGGGGGTGGCCCAGCAAGCTGGAGATTTTCCAACTAAACCGATACGGATTATTGTCCCGTACCCAGCCGGAGCCAATTCAGATACTCTCGCCCGTTTTGTCGGACAGGCCTTATCGCTACGTGTAAAGCAACCGGTGCTTGTTGATAATCGTGGTGGTGCCGGAGGCGCAATCGGCACGCAAGCAGTCATTTCTTCTGAGCCCGATGGCTATACCTTGCTGTTGCACAGCGGGGCGATCGCGACCGAAGTGGTCGTTCGAAAAGATCTTCCCTATGACATGCGCAAGAGCCTAGCTCCGATCAGCATGCTCACCAATGGTCCGAATGTTTTGCTCGTGAATACAAATTTACCGGTCAAATCGACAGCTGAACTTCTTGCGTACGTCAAGGCGCAGCCAGGTAAGGTTAACTTCGGTTCGCCAGGCCTAAACACCTCGATTCATATGTCGACTGAACTGTTTAAAGCAATGGCTGGTATTAATATTGTTCATGTTCCCTATAAGGGTGGCGCACCGTCGTATCAAGGCCTGGGTGGTGGCGAAATTCAAATGCTAATTGATCCACTACCAACGGCACGAGCGCTGGTTGCTTCAGGCAAGGCTGTTGCACTCGCGGTTACCACAAGCAGTCGTACTGATCTTTGGCCCGAATTACCAACGGTTGCAGAATCGGGATTGCCGGGTTACAGCTCGTCTGCATGGTTTGGGTTGTTTGCGCCAGCCGCGACGCCAAAGATTGTGCTCGACAAACTCAGCCTCGCAGTGCGTGCAATCATGGCGGAACAGTCCACTAAAGATTGGCTACGCAATCAGGGCACGATCGGCGTTGGCGATACGCAAGAAGAGTTTCGAGAAAAAATCGTTGAAGACATCAAGCGTTGGACAAACTTGGTTCAGTCTTCGGGAATTAAGTTTGAATAAGATTTCTACCGCAGCGAGCGTCTCCATGCGCAGCTAGCTGCTAGTACAGCAAGCCTAGCTTGTATAAAAAAGCACGGTCACGCTTGAATTGGTCAGCCTAGCAAATAGCTATTGACCAATTTCGATCGCGATACCAGCTTTATCAATGACCTTTTTCCATAAGGCGACCTGACGCGATAATTCTGTTAAAAACTGTGCAGGGCTATCATCTTTTTCGATGAAGACTCCCTCGGCCGTAAAACCGCTTAGTACTTCGGGCGAGGCCAGAGCCTGCAGAGCTGCAGCACTTAACTTATTCGCAACAGCCTCAGGGATTCCTGCTGGCGCAAATAATGCAATCCAGACAGACATCTCCGCTTCTGCGAAACCAATCTCTGCCACCGTGGGAACATTGGGCAATAGGTCAGTGCGTGCATTGGTGGTGACTGCTAAGGGTACCAGTTGACCCGTTTTGATATGAGGCAACACCAGTTGAGAGTTGCCAAAAATTAAATCAATTCGTCCGCCAAGCAAATCGCCCATCGCGCCAGCAGCTCCCTTATAGGGCACGTGTATCATCTCGACGCCGGCAACTTGTCGCAACAATTCACCGCCTAGGTGTGAGGTGGATCCGACCCCACCTGAGGCGTAGTTGAGGGGCTTGCCCTGTGCCTGTCTTTCACGAGCGAGTTCGATTAGTTGAGGCAAAGTGTTGATTTTTAGACTGCTTTGCACGACCAATATGTTTGGAAATGATCCAATGCGCGTAATGGGTACAAAATCTTTTAAAGGATCGTAAGGCAGATTCTTATAAAGCCCTGCATTGATTGCGTGCGTACTAATGGTGCCTGCTAACAGGGTGTAGCCGTCTTTAGGGGCTTTGACCACAGAGTTCACACCAAAAATCCCACCTGCGCTCGCAAGATTTTGAACAATGATCGGCTGCTTCAGGATTTTGCCCATCGCATCGCCGACCCGACGCGCAGTCAGGTCTGATGAGCCACCAGCAGTAAAAGGGATGATGATTGTGATCGGTCGATTAGGAAAATTATCGGCTACCTGAGCAAAAACCGCTTGGCTACTCACAGCCCCGAAGAGCAAACACGCCGCACGTATCAGCACTGCATAGCGTGTCTTGTTGATCATACTTGTCATCATGCTGTTTCTCCGTCGCCTATGTCTTGTTCGTAAAAGAGGTAACTTAGCTTGCGCGTCTTGAGTCAGCTTCACTTTAGCGTTGAGTCAACCTCAATTGAGCTTTTTACGTGAGCTTTGATTGAACGATCCCAGTATGTTGCGCTTAATCGTGTGACTACTGTGCCGCTATTGCGTCGCCGCGCGGTATATCTTGCGCGCCTCAAGCGCCACTTCATTTAAATGTTTCGCTAAAGCTTTGTAATCAATTGAATAGACATAAAAGCCAATACTCGTCGGATCTTGGGTTTGTACCTCAGCAGGGTCATTAATATAAAGCCCGAGTGGAATATTTCTGCGTTTGGCGGATGTCTTAATTTTTTCAATGGCCGCGAGCACTGTTGGATGTCGCAATTGGCCATGTAGCCCGAGCGAGGTGGCCAAGTCTGCGGGACCCGGCATCAGGCAGTCAACCTTCGATTGATCTAAAACGGCGTCGATCGTTTCAACCACTGAAGCATCCTCAATTAAACCCATCGCGACCACATCACGATTCGAGTTCTCAGCAGTTTGGGCAAACGGTAATAAACCGAAACCAGCCGCGGGAACCCCCGTGCAAGTTGGACGGTGGCCCTCAGGCGCGTAGCGCATCGAGTTAATGACATCACTTGCCCCATAAGCAGGGTGCCCATAGTGGGGCAACATAAACCCTGCAGCGCCTGCATCAAGTAGTCTGCCAGCATCGTGAAAGTTAGCGACGCCCAGACGAATGATCGGGGTAATACTAAACGCTGCGCAGGCTCTTAGATGTGCAATCGTGCTGCGTACGTCATTGGCACCGTGCTCAAAGTCGATAATGACAAAATCAAACCCAGCGTGAGCGTAGACCCCAGAGATATCTGGATCGGGCGAAAAAACAAAAGCCCCTAAGCAAGGACGCTCAGTGCCTGAGGGAACCTTAAATAACTGTCTGCCAGTTTTTGCTGTCACGATAGATCCTATTTATTTGAGAAGTGCGATACGACTAATTTAGAGAATCAGTCAAATGTTAGTGCTTCGACAATTTGCTGCGGTTTATGACAACCGAGCGCGATCAATCGCTTGTTAATTAAATACTTGTAGATCTTTTAAGTTATCCAAAATTGTTTTCTCGTTCCAAGAGATACCGAAACCAGGTCCGTCAGGGATCTTAATTTTCCCTTCATGAAGCTCCATTTGTTCATTGAAAAGATTTTCGGCCCACGTCAAATGCTCGAGATAGTAGCCAGTCGGCGCAGAGCCGATTAGGTGCAGGTTCAACTCGGGTAGGATGTGTGACGATAAGGGGTAGCGAGCGGCGTCGGCCATACCCGCAATGCGGTTCCAACCGGTGACACCACCCGCGCGCTGCAAGTCGGCCATTAAAATATCAGCAGCTCTATTTTCGATGATCTCTAGAAATCCCTGGGGCGTATAGACTTTTTCTCCGAAGCAAACGGGTGTATTGACCGAGGCGGTAAATTCAGCATGATCCTTCATATTTTCGTCTGCTATTGGATCTTCAATCCAAGTCAAAGAAAAAGGTTCAAGTGCCCGAGCTAGTTGATGAGCGTGCGCGCGCAAAGGTGCTGAGCTGAAATCAACCATCAGTGCGGTCTGATCGCCTACAGCTTGACGAACTAAGCGAACTGCTTCAACGTCTTGGCTGATCGTGCTTCGACCAACACGCATTTTGATAGCGTTAAAGCCAAGCGCTAAGTGCTCAGCGGCTTCTTTTTGTAAAGCATCAAAGTCATTCGTGATCCATAACCCGCTTGCATAAGCGGGTACTGCCTCGAGTTTTCGCCCAAGGATATTAACGAGTGGTTGGTTCAGCTCTTTTCCGACGGCGTCCCAGCAAGCCGAGTCAATGGCAGATAAACCCATGATCGGGATCCCCGAGTGTCCCCACTGAATAAGCGCCTTCCACATTTTTTCCCATATGCGCGGAGTGGCTTTTGTATCTTCGTTGAGCACCACTTTGCTTAGATGCTCAATCACAGCTTTTTGAGCGGCGGCGCCGGCTTTATTAAAACTCCAAATGTAGGAGCTTCCGGTAACCCCTTGGTCGGTATAGATGTCAACTAATAAAAACCAAATAGATTCGATTTTTATATTGCCGGTGATGAGAGGTTT
>JBAWWV010000057.1:0-16079 GCA_037146575.1 Alcaligenaceae bacterium
TTCCTAAAGATTGCGTCCAGTCGGGCAGCGACGTATACAAAAGATGATGCGGGCCGGCCCACATATACGTAAAGGCCAAAGCCCAGAAATGCACGATCGACAGACGGTACGAATAAATCGGGCGTTCAGCTTGCTTAGGAACAAAGTAATACATCATGCCCAGAAAGCTGGTGGTTAAGAAAAAGCCCACTGCGTTATGCCCGTACCACCACTGCACCATCGCATCTTGAACTCCTGCATAAGCAGAATAGGATTTCCAGAGCGAGACAGGCATTTCGATGTTGTTGACGATATGCAGAATCGCAATGGTCAAAATGTATGAACCAAAAAACCAGTTGGCGACATAAATGTGTTTGACCTTACGCTTAACGATGGTGCCAAAAAACACCACTGCGTAAGCAACCCACACAAGCGTAATTAAGATATCGATTGGCCACTCAAGCTCGGCGTATTCTTTGCTGGTCGTGATGCCCAAGGGCAGTGTCACGGCTGCAGCGACGATCACCAGCTGCCAACCCCAAAAGGTGAAGGCTGCAAGCGGTGCGCAAAATAATCGTGCCTGGCAAGTGCGTTGCACCACGTAATACGAAGCAGCAAAGAGCGCGCTACCACCGAAGGCGAAAATCACGGCGTTGGTGTGTAACGGTCGCAAGCGTCCGTAAGTGAGCCACGGAATGTCAAAATTCAATTGAGGCCACATCAGCTGTGCAGCCAAGATGACTCCAACTAACATACCCACAACACCCCAAACGACCGTCATCACGGCAAATTGCCTGACCACACCGTAATTAAAATTTTCTGTTTTGATTGCAACAGTACTTGTCATGATTAGCGCCTCGTGTCTCATGAATCGTGGTGCTGATATCTTGCCAAAGACTGCAGGGGTCGGCTTTGATATGGATCAACTAATCGTGTGATCGTCGTCATGCAAAATAGAAAGACCAGCCTGCTCGGCATCGTCGTACTGCCCTGAAAAAACAGCCCACCACAGCATTGCGCCAATCAGGGCAACGATGGCCAGCGACAAGGGCAAAAGCAGATAGAGGATTTCCATATTTTTGCGCTAGACCTGAAGGTCACGGTTTTGCGCCAGAACACCCATAGCCCGACCAAGCCCCGTCTGCCGTAGTCGGCATAGGCGCCAAGCATTGAACAGCACGGCGATCGACGACAACAGCATCGACAGCGCGGCCAACCAAGGTGTCACCCAACCCATCGCAGCCAGGGGCATCGTCAATACATGCCAAGCCAACGCACCATAAAGATTTTGTCGAGTGATGCGGACAGTGCGTGCGAGTAGCGCCTCGCGCTCGTTTGTGGGCAACGGCTCGCCAAGTGCCAAATTCATTTGTA
Source organism: Alcaligenaceae bacterium (assembly GCA_037146575.1). Classification (GTDB taxonomy): domain Bacteria; phylum Pseudomonadota; class Gammaproteobacteria; order Burkholderiales; family Burkholderiaceae_B; genus Zwartia. The sequence continues at coordinate 1,354 of JBAWWV010000057.1, forward strand.
GTGCAGCCAAAGACACCGGCGCGGCCAACGACAACGCGCAAGGGCAACTCATCACAAGCAACGACACTAAGACGGGCCAGGCCTGCATGGGTTCGATCACCCACCAAACGGCACCTATCACTGCTGCCACCGTGAGCTGGATCAGTACAAACAGGGTCGCGACGCGGTTAGCCTGAGTCAATAAAGGCAAGCTAAAGCTCGAAAGATTTGCGCGGGTAGACACATCACTACTCAAAGGCACGCCTAGATTCGCTTGACTTGCCCGAGCAGACACACCAGAGCTCCGGGGCATCGTGACCTTCGCTCGGCCTGCCTGCGCAAACGCACCAACGTCAACGAAGCTGGCGCGCTGCTCGACATGACGTGCCGTGAGCAAAAACGCGACAAACATGGTGATTGAATCAAAATAGACTTCGCCCGAGCCCTTGAAGGTCGCCATCACGCTAGGGATAAACGCTGCGAGCATGCTGATGCCAACAGGCACATCCATTGTGATGCGGCGCGTTGACCACGCTTGGGCGCAACCAAGCCAAATCGGCCAGGCCGAATACAAAATCACCGGGAGGGTGAGCGAGAGACTTGCCCAGTTCATTAATAAGATGGCCCAGTCGAGGACTTCAAGACTGTCTTGGCCGCCTGCCTCGTGCCGAAGGTAGCCCGGCAAGGCAAACATCATCACTTGCATCATGGCAAGCCACGCTAGCCCCAAGCGCACCAAACTTCGACGGCGCTGTGCGACTGACCGTGTCACGGCGCCACGCGCAGTGGCCTGAGCACTCTGAGATGTTTGTGAACTAGCACTAGAACTCGATCGGGGCTTCATGCCTGAATCGTAATTTCTAGCAAGCGATGGCGTATTGATCTAGATCAAATCCACGCAGGGTTGAGCGTATTTGTAACGAGGCTCGTGACGGCAATTGCGAACGTATGCGACTTGCTACTCTGCGCGCAGGGCACAAAAGGGACTGCAAGCTCTCTGAGCTTCGAGTTAGGTCGTTTTTTCGAGAATCACGGGCCAGGCGCGACGCAGGTAGTACAGCATCGACCATACCGTCAAAATGGCGGCGATCACAATTAACACCAAGCCCACACGCGCCACGGGGATACCGAAGAGGTTGGCGTGATAAAGCAAGCAAGGGATCGCAATCATCTGCGCCGCAGTTTTGAATTTTCCTAACCAGTGCACAGCCACGCTGGCGCTCGCCCCCAACTGGGCCATCCATTCACGCAACGCTGAAATCGTGATTTCGCGACCGATGATAATCAGCGCAATCATGACATCGACTCGATCAAGATTCAACAACGCCAGCAAGGCCGCCGACACCATGAGTTTGTCGGCAACCGGATCCAAAAATGCCCCAAAGGCGGAGGTTTGGTTCCAGCGGCGCGCCAGCCAGCCATCAAACCAATCGGTCAAGGCCGCAACGATGAAAGCGCCCGCTGCCCAGGCATCCCGCACGGGCAACGACATCCAGGTATCGGGCAGATAAAACAACCCGACCACCATCGGAATCATGGCGATTCGTAGCCATGTGAGAAGAATAGGAAGATTAAAAGGCATGGCGCTATGCTAACCCACTTCATTATGACAATCAGGTTTCATCGCAGGGCAAAATACAGTCGTTCGGCGAGTTCAGGAGAAATCCCCTCAACCGAGGCGAGATCTTCAATACTGGCATTTGCCACACCGCTAAAGCCGCCAAAACGCGCCAATAACCGTTGCCGACGCTTAGCGCCAATGCCATCAATATCTTCAAGGCGCGAGACGTTACGGGTTTTTGCTCGTTTGGCACGCATCCCTGTAATCGCAAAACGATGCGCCTCATCACGGATTTGTGCAATCAACATCAAGGCCGCAGACTCTTGCCCCAGTGCTTGCGAAGCCCGCTCATCGGCAAAAATCAGGGTTTCAAGCCCCACCTTGCGGTTCTCGCCTTTTGCCACGCCGACCAATACGCTGATATCGAGGCCAAGTTCAACAAACACTTGCCTGGCAATCTCGACTTGGCCTTTGCCTCCATCAATCAATACCAAACCAGGCATGACTGCCTCGCCATCAGCGACCTTGCCAAAACGGCGCGTCAGCACCTGCCGCATGGCGGCGTAGTCGTCGCCGGGGGTAATCCCAGCGATGTTGTAGCGACGATACAGTGAGGGCTGCATGGCATGGTGGGCGAACACCACGCACGAAGCCTGTGTGGCTTCACCCGCAGTGTGGCTGATATCAAAGCACTCAATGTGCAAGGCCTCGAGCACCACCGGATCGGTATCGAGGTCAAGCGCCTCGGCCAAGGCGAGCGTGCGGGCGCTGCGGGCTCCTGTTTCTGATAAGGCATTGGCAAGTGCCATCTCTGCGTTACGCGTGGCTTGCTCAAGCCACGCACGACGAACGCCTTGGGGTCGACTGATAAACCGCGACTTGGTGGCGCGCGACTCAGCTAACAAATCGATTAACTCATTATCGGGTAAGGCGTGCGAGCCCACCACAGCCGCTGGCAAGGGATGATCCAGGTAGTGCTGTGCGATAAAGACTTCAAGCACTTGCGATGCAGAATCGCCATCGGTGTGGGTGGGAAAAAAGGCCCGATCGCCCAAGTGCCTCCCACCGCGCACCATTGCCAGATTCACACAGACGCGCCCACCCGCTGTCGCCACCACAATAATGTCAGTATCGCTTTGATCGGCATCCTCCATGGTTTGCTGATGCAATACCTTGGCCAAAGCTCCCATTTGATCCCGCAATAATGCGGCCTGCTCAAACTCAAGGGCTTGCGAGGCGGTCAGCATTCGGGCTTCGATATCACCCATGATTTGCTGTGTTTCGCCGTTTAAAAAACGTGCTGCACGCGCGGCATCTTGCTGATAAGCATCCGGAGCGATCTCGTCAACGCAAGGCGCTGAACAGCGACCAATTTGATGCAACAAACAGGGCCGTGAACGATTTGAAAATACTGAATCTTCGCAGGTGCGCAGACGAAAAACTTTTTGCAAAATCTGCAGCGTGTCGCGTACTGCCCAAGCGCTGGGGTACGGCCCAAAAAATTGGCCTTTCTTTTGTGTTGAACCACGGTAATACGCAATACGCGGTGCGGCATGCGCCGACAGCATCAAATAGGGATAAGACTTATCGTCACGAAATAAAATGTTGTAACGTGGCCGAAGACTTTTGATCAGGTTATTTTCAAGGATTAGCGCCTCGGCCTCTGAGCGCGTGACGGTGACCTCAATTTTAACGACTCGCGCCACCATGTGACCAATGCGTGGGCTTGAGGCTGTCTTTTGAAAATAGGACGAGACGCGCTTTTTTAAATCACGCGCCTTGCCCACGTAAAGCACTTCACCCAACACATCGATATGCCGGTACACACCTGGCAAGTGGGGCAGGCGTGCAAGAAACTCTTTGATGTCAAAGTCTGGAGTTTCAGCTTCGCTCATGAAGTTCACGAACCGATTCAAGCGCCTTGCGGTAGGCCTGTTGTTGCTGCAGCGCTTGCCAGTCGAGAGCAAGCCCGGCAGGCATCAAGCGGGCAATACGTGCCACCGAAACGGGGTCAGACTGGTGCGACAAGCGCGCCAGCAACTCATCGGCCAGATCAGGACGATTACAGACCAAAGCCATATCGCAACCCGCTTGCAGAGCAGCCTGCGCGCGCGCCAAAATATCACCCGCTACCGCGGCCGCCTCCATGGTGAGATCATCAGAAAACACCACACCGTCATAGCGTAATTTACCGCGCAAAATCTCTTGAATCCACTTAGCTGAAAAGCCAGCTGGCTTTGCATCAACCTTCGAATAAATCACATGCGCGGGCATCACCGAGGCAATCACTTGGTCACCCAGCCATTGATAGGGCGCAGCATCTTCTTGAAGAATGCGTGTCAGCGAACGCGGGTCGCGAGGGATTGCGTGATGCGAATCCGCCTTCACGGCGCCATGACCCGGAAAGTGTTTTCCGCAAGCTGCCATCCCCGCCAGCCCCAAGCCTTGAGAAAGCGCTCGCGCTAACATCGCGACCACCCGAGGATCTCGGTGAAAAGAACGGTCGCCGATCACAGAACTCACGCCATAATCAAGATCAAGGACCGGCGTAAAACTTAAATCAACGTCGCACGCTCGCAGTTCGGCACCCAACACGTAGCCAACCTCGGTGGCCATACGCATCGCCTGCAAAGAGTCTAGCATCCAGCGCTCGCCCAAACTGCGCATCGTCGGCAGCGCAGCAAAGCCATCAGAGCGAAACCGCTGCACGCGACCGCCCTCGTGATCAACGGCGATCAATAACTGCGGGGAACGTAACCGATGAATGCTACGCGTCAACGCCACAAGTTGCGCGCGATTTTCAAAATTGCGAGCGAATAAAATCACCCCACCTACCAGAGGGTGCTGCAGTCTCGTTTTCTCGCTTGAGGTTAGTGTATGGCCAGCGACATCAACCATCAAAGGACCGCGTTCGAGCGTTGGCATCTGTTTGGTAGCTTTCACAAAAGTTCTCGTAAGTTCAGTTTAAGAGGAAGGCAAAGACTCGACAACCACATACGCCGCACCATACTCACTTTCGTCAGTCAGCGACACGTGCGCCGCGCCGTAACGCTCGGCATACCATTGGGCTAACGGTTCTGAAAGTACGACTCGCGGTCTCCCACCTGGAGCGTTTAAAGTCTGCATGCGGGTCCACCACATTGGCATGCGCATACCCAGACCAATTGCTTTTGAAAAGGCTTCTTTCGCTGCAAACCGCGTGGCCAAATAGCGCACACCTCGGGCTCGATCGCGCGCCGCCCTTGCGTGAAACACACGCAGCTCATCTACACCTAATATTTTTTCTGGAAAGCGCTCTGGGTGGCGTTGCCAAGCGCGATCGATACGGTCCATTTTGACAAGGTCAGTTCCGATGCCAGCAATTGCGCTCACAGTCACTTGCCCAGTTAGTTTTTACGAGGATGCAACAACACACCGCGCTGGGCATTGAGCCTTGCCGTGATCATGGCTGCTTTCATATTACGAATGGTGTTTTGCCAGCCATCAAAAACCGCCTGCGCCACGATCGCGTGACCAATATTGAGCTCTGCAATGCCCTCAAGCGCAGCAATCGGTGCCACATTGCCAAAGTGCAGACCATGCCCGGCATTGACCCGCAAACCCAAACCTAGAGCCACGTGAATCGCCTGCTCGAGCCGCTTGAGTTCGAGCGCAGCCATTGCCTCGGAGGGGGCTTCTGCGTAGGCACCGGTATGTAATTCGATCACGGTTGCACCGGTATCGGCAGCGGCGCGAATCTGCACCGCATCGGGATCAATAAACAGTGAAACGCGAATACCGCAACCTTGCAGTTGCTTGACCGCAGCACCCACGGCTTCAAAGGCACCCGCGACTTCAAGGCCCCCCTCAGTGGTTAGCTCGGCACGTTTTTCAGGTACCAAACACACATCCTGGGGTACAACCTTGCAGGCGATCTGCAACATCTCAGCCGTGATCGCGCATTCGAGATTCATGCGGGTCAGTAATTTAGGACGCAGGGCAAAGACGTCGGCATCTTGAATGTGGCGACGATCTTCACGCAAATGAAGGGTGATCAGGTCAGCCCCGGCCTCTTCAGCCAACAAGGCGGCAGCGATGGGGTCGGGATAGGCCGTGTGGCGCTGTTGTCGCAGGGTCGCGACGTGGTCAATATTGATACCAAGATCGATCATGATTTGAACGGCTTATTCAATGTGTTGGCTAGATAATCAAGAGCCTGACATTTTGGCCCGCGATTCACATTATCGTACATGAACGCACCCGTTTTGCTAAACACCCCACTCGTTTTAACTTGACATTCTCCACGCCCTCTCCCTGCACGTGGACGATTGCCGCGCGTTTCGTTAAGGGTCAGGATTGCAGCCGTCTTCAAAGCTGACCCGCCGCTACTCACTCTTTCACGATCACAGTCGCGGACTTCAGTAGAGAATCAGGCAGGGTCACACCCTGCTTTTTCGCGGCTGCCAGATTGATTTGCACCTGGGGTCTGCTAATGACTTCTGGGGCAATCGAACCCGGCTTGGTGCCGCGCAAAATCCTGATCACTTGACGACCTGCCGCCGCCCCCACATCACGCTCGGACACCACCATGGCCGCTAAAGCCCCCGCTTGCACGTTGGCGGTGTCTGCAGCAAACAACGCAATCTTGGCGTCATTCGCGACTTTCACCAAGCCTGGATAGGCCGCTTGCGTGTGCGAATCCCAAAAAGTATGCATCACATCGACCTTGCCGATCAAACTACGTGAGGCAGCGGCGACATCTAAGGCCCGCAGAGCTGCTACCTCAACCATCAGCATCCCAGCCTTAGTGAGCTGCTCTTGAAACTCGCGGATCACGACAACCGAAGACGCATCGGCGGGGTTATAGACCACGCCGACCCGCCGAGCCTGAGGAACAACCTGACGAATCAGCTGAACCCGGCGAGCAATGGCCAGCAGGTCAGACACGCCGGTGACGTTGGTTCCCGACGCCGACCAGCTAGGCACCAACTCGGCTTGAACAGGGTCGGTTACGCCAGCAAACACAATCGGCATTTGCTTGGTGTGCCGCATGAGAGCCTGAGCGGCTGGCACCGAAAGCGCGACCAACACATCCGGACGCGCCAAGACAAAGTTCAACGCTTGCTGACTCAGTCGCTGCTCGTCATCCACAACCGTTTCAGAATGCATTTTAAGGTTGCGACCATCAATGAAGCCCACGGCCTTCAAAGCGTCTCGCAGGCCATCTCGCAAGGCCTCTGCACCGGCATCGCGCTCGGTGCCCAGCACAGACACAGACTTTGTTTGCGACCAAACACTCGGTGCCGCCAACAGCGCGAGACCGGAAAACAACATCGCAAGGTATGCGCGATATCTCATTAAATCACTAGCACTGCATTTTCAGCCCGGCCCAGCATCGAACGAGCCCACTTTTTTGCGGGGAGCCCATATTGCTTCTCGACGACTTCGGCACGCGCGAGTAACCGCTCGATCGAGACCTCGAGCTTAGGACCTTTGAACGCCAGCACAATCTGATTGCCTGCATCAATTTGAGGCAGCGTCAACAGTCGCCCGTCAAACGCCTTGCTTAAATTACGAATATTGCGCTCAAAACTGGTATGGGCACCAAACAAATTGACCGTCAACACACCCACCTCGTTGAGCACTGCCCGACAATTTTGATAAAACTCTAAAGAATCTCGCACCGGGCCCCGTGCCTGCCCGTCATAGATATCGACCATCAATACGGCACAGCTGCCCTGTTGCTCGGGATCAGCCACCCAATCTGCGGCGTCGCAGTGCTCAATCTTCAGGCGCGTCGGTCTAGGCAGCTTAAAGTACAACTCACAGGCTGAGGTCACCAGCGGGTTCCATTCGGCTACGCGCAGGCGATGAGGGGTATGTTTGAGGCAAAACCGCGTCACAGAGCCTGCACCCAATCCAAGCAAACCAAGATCTTGCTCACGCGACGGATTCAAAAACAGCAGCCAAGCCATCAACTGCGCGGTGTACTCGAGTACAAGCTCGGCGGGCTGAGCGACCCACATCGCCCCCTGCACCCACTCGGTCCCAAAATGCAGATAACGTACACCAGCGGCCTCAGAGATTGTCGGAATTTCATGCTTGCGTGACACTGTCAGGGCTCCAAGGGCTTGTTTTGACTAGATCTTTTCAAAAGATACGGGTAGCAGAATAGCATCACTGTTTTGCTTAAAACACCTATTCATTGTAGAATGTTAGGCTGAACTCAGGATACGTGGCGGGCTGACAGAGACAGTCTACTGTAGGCACCCTCTCACCCACCGGCGACCCGACCAACCTTAAAGGATTCAAAATGAAAGACGGCATCCACCCAAAATATCAAGACGTGGCCTTTGTTGACCTGCAAACCGGCAACAAGTTTGTGACACGTTCAACGCTCACAAGCCGCGAGACCATCGAAATCGATGGTAAGACCATGCCCTTGTTCAAATGCGACGTCACGTCTGAATCACACCCTTTTTACACTGGCGCGCAAACACGCTTGGTTGAAACCGGCCGTGTTGAAAAATTCCGCGCCCGTTTTGCTCGTACCAGTGGTACAAAAAAGGCGTCTGCGTAATTTGATCCGTTACGATCAATTTGCGTAAACCAAGGCAGCCTTTGGCTGCCTTTTTTTTGTCAGAACGTCCCCGCAGGCTATAGTCAAAACGTGTCACCCAAACACCCCGCCACTCCCGCTCGCATGACTGCACCAGCCACGGTTAAATTACCGCGTTGGATATTGTTTGCGCTGGCGCTCTCATACATCGTGGCAGGCCTACTAGGGCGCGACCCCTGGAAAACCGACGATGTGGTCGGCTTAGCGAGTATGCTTTCGGCTTTGCACGGCGACAGTGGCTGGCTGACCCCGCACATCGGGCCGCTCGCCTTAGCGCAAGATGGTCCCCTGACAATGTGGGTAGGTGGGGGGCTGATCGCCTTATTTGGGTCGCTGCTAGGCGACATCTTAGCCTCACGAATAGCAAACTTAGTTTGGTTTGCGCTGACCTTGGCGTCGTTATGGTACGGCGCGTATCTACTGGGCAGGCGCAGCGAAGCACAACCTTTAGCACTCCCCTTTGGCGGTGAACCCTCAGTCAAAGACTATGGGCGACTGCTCGCCGATGCAGCCACACTGCTGCTTTTGGCCACGATTGGCATCTTGTCGCGCCTGCACGAAACCTCAATCGTACCAGCGCATATTGCCTGCCATGCTCTGGCTTTTTTTGCTTTGGCGCGCATGCTAGACAAGCCCAAATCCGGGGCTGCATTGTTAGCGATCGCACTCGCCGGTGCCTTTTTTAGTCGAGCCTGGCCTGGCCTGATCCCGATCTTGTTTGCACTACTGTTTGCCATTCACCCCCGAAGCGGCTTATGGCCAAAGCGGCACCATATTTTGGCAGCGATCGTGATCGCCAGCGCTGTCATCACAACCTGGTGGACACTCGCCACAAGCGCTGATCCCAACTGGATTGAAGCCTGGCGTCACTGGAATACCACCCGCCTTGGCCTGCCAGAGTTCGAAGTTGCCATGCGTCCTCTGCGTGACCTGCCCTGGTTTCTTTGGCCCATTTGGCCTTTAGCCATGCTTGCACTATGGCAGTGGCGACGCTGGATCACAGCTCCTCACATTTGGCTACCTTTGGCTTTTCTCCTAGGTGTGCTGCTCACACTGCCCGTCTTACGAGAGCCCGGCGAACCAGAATATGTTTTATTTGTCATGCCCTTAGCCACACTGGCGGCCTTTGCACTGCCGACGATGCGACGCGGCGTGGTCAACGCACTCGACTGGTTTGCTTTGATGTGCTTTTCAGTCACAATCGTTTGTGTCTGGGTCGGCTGGGCTGCGCTGCACTTTGGTGTTCCCCAGCAAATCTCACTAAACATCGCTCGCCAAACTGTTGGCTACGAACCGCAGCTGTTATGGTGGCCCGTCATTGCGGCTGCGCTGATTACTCTTTGTTGGATTGCACTGATCGTCTGGCGTCTGCGATTGCGGCCCGCAGTGCTATGGCGTGGCTCACTGCTATGCGCATCGGGCTTAACACTGACCTGGTTGCTTCTTGTGTTGCTATGGTTACCCGCCCTTGATTATGTGCGCAGTTATCGTCCCATGTCGGGCCAGGTCAAGCAAGCGCTGGCACAAGCAGTCGCCGGCTCGGGGCAAGCTAGCTGCATGCGCGCGCTAGGCTTAGGGCTTGGGCCGCGCGCCTCGCTCTATGTATTTGACGGCATTACATTTACTTACGATTCTCGCTGCCCTTTCGTCCTGCAGCAAATCACACTCCAGCAAATCGAAGAGGGCTCGGCGGGCTACAGCGATGTGGCAAAAGTGCTTTGGCAAGGGTCACGTGGCGCCGATCGCTACGATCGCTATCGACTGCTTCGCGTCTCGAGCCAATGACCGCCTTAATGTCTGCACCCCAATCTCGCCGAGCAACTCTGCTCGCGATTCTTAAACAATCATGGCCTGTGCTGATCAGTTCTTGGGCTGGCATGGCGTTTGGCGTACTCGACACGGCGATGACAGGCCATGCCGGCCCAACCGATCTGGCTACGATGGCGCTCTCAATCGCCATTTACATCTCAGTCTTTATTGGTCTGATTGGCGTCATGCACGCCTTGATACCCATACAGGCACAACACTATGGTGCTGGCGAACTTAAAAAGATCGGACAAGTTTGGGGGCAAGGCCTCTGGGTGTCGCTACTGCTGTCGGTCATTGGCGGCATCGTCATGTTGTTTCCGGATGTCTGGCTCAGTTTCTCAGGAGAAATCGCCCCCGAAGTCCGCACAAGCGTGCACCACTACCTGGCGGCGTTAACGTTCGGCCTACCAGCAGCGCTGATGTTTCGCACGATCTATGGTTTGGCCAACGCCGTATCCCGACCTAAACTCGTTATGAGCCTTAACTTGATCGGTATCGTGCTGAAAGCGTTCTTGAACTGGCTACTCATTTTCGGTAATTGGGGCTTGCCTGCGCTTGGCGCGACCGGGGCGGGGATCTCTTCAGCCATCGTATTTTGGATCACACTTGCGCTTGGGCTTTGGGTAGTGTTGCGCGAGCCTTTTTATCGACAATTTCACTTAACCCTTGGTGTGCCTGACTGGAAAAGTATCGGCACAATCTTGAAACTCGGCCTACCAATGGGCGGCTCTTATCTGGTTGAGGTCTGCGCCTTTACGTTTATGTCGTTGCTCGTCGCTCAAGAAGGTATTGCAGCCATCGGTGGGCACCAGGTGATGTCAAACCTGGCCGCCTTGGCCTACATGATGCCGATGTCAATTGGTGTGGCCACCGCTGCTCTCACGGCACAGGCGATTGGTGCACGACAGCTTTATCAGGCGCACCGCACGAGCATGATGGGCATCGTGGTCGGTCTGTCTGGCGCAATCGTAACCGCCCTGATCTTGTACCTTGGCCGTGAATGGATCGTGGCGGCCTACACCAACAATCCCGCTGTCGCGAGCGTTGCTTTATCGCTGCTCGTATTACTGCCCTTCTTTCATCTCGTTGATGCGATGCAGTGCATTAATAGCTATTTACTCAGGGCCCACAAAATCGCCTTTGTACCAATGCTTTTACAAACGTTTGCACTGATGGTGGTGGGGCTTTCAGGTGGTTGGTGGATGGGGTTTGGCCCGGGCAAAAGTTTGATCGAACCGGTGCGCAATCAACTGCTGGCTGGATCGCCCGTTGGCGCAGGCAGCATGTGGTTGATGGCTACCATCGGGCTTGCAACGTCAACCGTATTACTGCATTGCTGGTACCGGATCATTATCCGCAAAAAACTTCGCGCGGCGAGTGCGCAGGCCTAGGGCCCGCGCCAAGAGCCACCCGCGCACTAGACTTTAATAAAGTGTTCACGGTAATACTTGAGTTCGTCAATCGACTCGTAAATATCTGCCAGGGCCTCGTGCTTGCTGCGCTTTTCAAACCCTTTTAATAACTCGGGCTTCCAGCGACGTGCGAGCTCTTTTAGCGTGCTGACGTCGATCGTGCGGTAATGAAAAAACTGCTCGAGCTTGGGCATGTAATTAAACATAAAGCGTCTGTCTTGGCTGACCGTGTTGCCGCAGAGCGGCGACTTACCCGCAGGCACGTATTGCGCCATAAAGGCAATCAACTGGTCTTGGGCGTCAGACTCGGTCAGCGTCGAGGCCTTGACGCGATCAATCAGGCCGCTTTTGCCGTGGGTGGATTTGTTCCAGCTGTCCATGGCATCTAGAAGACTATCAGGCTGGTGGACGACCAACACTGGGCCCTCGGCCACGACGGTCAGGTCGGGCTCGGTAATGACCACGGCAACCTCAATAATGCGTTCTTTTTCGGGATCAAGCCCGGTCATTTCCATATCAAGCCAAACCAAGCGAAACTCGTTCGGGTGAGACTTAGTGGTTTGCTTGGTTGCAGCCTGAGCGCGAGTGTTAGCCATATAATCAAATCCGGTTAAACCGTGATTTTCTCACACACGGCCTTGCGGCCAACAGGTCTTATGCTGACACTTCTATTTGTTGTTTTTTTGCTAGGCATGGTGGGCGTGCGTTTATGGCTGGCCAATCGCCAAATCCGTCATGTTCTTTCGCACCGGTCCCAAGTGCCGGCCGAGTTCGCGACCCGCATTGGCCTTGCTAGTCACCAGAAGGCGGCCGACTACACGACGGCACGGGTGCGCCTAGGCATGCTTGAGTTAGTGTTTGATGCCGCGATATTAGTGAGTTTAACCTTATTGGGCGGCCTGCAAGCTATTGATCTTTGGGTCGGTTCACTCACCACCCACGATCTATTCAGACAAGTATTGTTGATCGTTGTGGTAAGCGTACTGCTGGGGATCATTGGCCTGCCCTTTTCGATTTATCGTCAATTTAAACTTGAAGCCAAGTTTGGCTTTAACCGCATGACCCCGGGGTTATTTGTCGGCGATATGCTCAAAGGACTGGCACTTGGCTTGGTGTTGGGGCTCCCCCTACTCGCTGCGGTGTTATGGCTCATGGCCGAGGCGGGCACCTACTGGTGGCTTTGGGCCTGGGGACTTTGGTCAGGATTTAACTTGTTGGTGCTGTTTATTTTTCCAACCTGGATCGCACCATTTTTTAATAAGTTCACACCACTCAGTGACGAAACACTCGCTAGCAGCATTCGCGCGCTGGCCGACCGCTGCGGCTTTGCCTTAAATGGCTGTTTTGTCATGGATGTCTCAAAGCGCTCGGCGCATGGCAACGCGTATTTCACGGGGTTTGGTAAAGCACGCCGCATTGTCTTCTTTGACACCCTGCTAGCACGCCTAACACCGGACGAGATCATTGCCGTACTGGCGCACGAACTGGGTCACTTTAAGCACAATCACATCCTGAAACGGCTTGTATTCAGTTTTGCGGGCGCCTTATTCTTCTTTGTCATCCTTGGCTGGATTGCCCAACAGAGTTGGTTCTATACAGATTTAGGCGTCATCCCCCAGCTAGGCGGACGTAATGATGGCATGGCCTTATTACTGTTTTTTATGGTGATCCCTGTCTTCACCTTTGCGTTAACACCGCTGTTTAGCTGGTTTTCTCGCAAAGACGAGTTTCAAGCCGATCACTTTGCGACCAAACAAAGCTCGGCTGAGCAATTGGTATCGGCTCTGGTCAAACTCGTCGATGACAACGCTTCAACGCTCACGCCAGACCCAGTTCATTCGGCGTTTTATGACAGCCATCCGCCCGTCTCGATTCGTATCCGCCACCTACTTGCGTCATGACTGAGCGCACGCAGGGGCGGGTCATTGCAGCACACGGCCGACACTACACGGTCGAGTTGCAAGACCAGTCGCTGTTAAAGTGTTTTCCGCGTGGTAAAAAAAATGAGGCCACGGTGGGTGACTATGTTGAACTCACCCGCCAGGGGCTCGACGAAGGTTCGCTCGAGTCTGTCTTGCCGCGCAAAAATTTACTATTCAGATCAGATGAAAACCGTAGTAAACAGTTTGCGGCAAATGTCGATCAACTGTTAATTGTGATTGCGGTCGCTCCAGCGTTTTCAGACGACCTGTTAGGCCGCGCACTTGCAGGGGCCTGGTCAGCCGGCATCACGCCAATCATCTTGCTCAATAAAGTGGATCTGCTTGACGGCTTGCCCGCAGCGCGCGCGAAGCTCGCGCCCTTCTACAAGCTTGGAGTCAAGATCATTGATATCTGCGCCAAGGATACGGCTCAAGTGATGTCGACCATCTTACCCTTGCTAACCGGGCAAACCTCGTTGCTGCTTGGGCAAAGTGCGATGGGTAAATCCACTTTGCTCAATACACTAGTGCCGCTGGCCTTAGCTGCTACACGCGAGCACTCAGTTGCGCTTGGTGCAGGCAAACATACCACCACAAGCACCCGGCTTTATCACCTTCCAGAGGCTGGGGGTGACTTGATAGACTCTCCGGGCTTTCAAGGGTTTGGCCTGCTACACCTCGACCGCGAAGAAATCGAACGCGGGTTTCCAGAGTTCGACTCACACATCCCAGAATGTCGGTTTTATAACTGCACGCATCAACGCGAACCGAACTGTGGGGTGCTCGCCGCATTAGAACGCAACGAAATCGACGCGGGTCGCCACGCTTTGTACGTGCGGCTCGTTCAAGCCAAGGCCGCACACGACTCGTACTGAAGTCTGAATAACACGATCGACTCAGCATCACCACATGCCGCTTGAAGGTTTTGCGTCAAGTGATCTCACACAGGCACTTACCTGACCTGAGTTCGCACAACAGCGTTCAACTCTCGGCAGCTGCCTCGGACAGCACCTGACACAGCCCCAGCAACATTGCGGCGGTCGCACCCCAAATAAAAAACTGCTCGTAGGGTACAGAATAAAATTGGCGTAAGCCACCATCGGGCAAATGCGCCTGATGAAAACGATAATTCGCTGGGTCTGTCAAAAACGCCAGTGGCACTTCAAACACTTCGGCCACCTCAAACGCATCGGGTGCCAAGGTAAAGCCAGGGCGCACCAGGGCGGTCACCGGATTGATCGCGAACCCAGACCCCGTGAGATAACGCGGCAGGCCCCCCAGGCACTCGATATGCTCGCGCAGCAAGCCCGTTTCTTCTTCGGTCTCACGCAAGGCTGTATCTTGCACATCGACGTCACTGGCCTCACAGCGACCACCCGGAAAACTGACTTGCCCGGCGTGATCGTTTAAGTGGGCTGTACGCTGGGTTAACAGCACGGCTAAGC
>JBAWWV010000058.1:0-15869 GCA_037146575.1 Alcaligenaceae bacterium
CTCATGAACGAGTCAGTCAAACAGGGCGGCGTCTACGACATCGGCCTCAAAGCCCTGATCTCAACAGACCAATCGCGCGCAGCCAAACACGCCCCTGCCCTCTTAGCCCACAGTAATTTGTGCCACGCGTACTGGACCCTCTCCCAGCTCATCACCCATCACACCGTCAACGGCTGCAACCTGCAACCTGGCGATTTGATCGGCACCGGCACCATGTCAGGCCCCGAGCCCGAGCAAGCCCTGTCATTCAACGAACTCAGCTTCGGCGCAACCAAAGCCGTCAAACTACCCTGGGGACAAGAACGCAAATTCTTAGAAGACGGCGACGAAATCACCCTACAAGCCGAGTGCGTCAAACCCGGTTACCCCAGACTAAGCTTCGGCCAAGCAACAGGCAAAATCCTACCAGCGGTTTAAGCCCACCCGCAATCCGAAACCCAAGCCTTTTGCAGGATCCGAGGCCGCGTATTTTTTGCTCAGCCAAAAAATCACCGGATCGGGAACCGGCAAAGGGCGGGCGAATCACACACCCTAGGCAATCCAAAAATCTCAAGCCATTTGCAGGGCCCGATGCCGCGTATTTTTTGCTCAGCCAAAAAATCACCGGATCGGGAGCCGGCAAAGGGCGGGCAAATTAAGAGGACTAAGCCTGCAACACCTTCCCAGGATTCATAATCCCTTGCGGATCAAGCGCCTGCTTAATCTGCTTCATCAGCGTCAACTCAAGCGGGCTCTTGTAGCGCGTCAGCTCATCGCGCTTGAGTTGCCCCACCCCGTGCTCGGCACTGATCGAGCCACCATGCGCATGCACACTATCGTGCACCAGCTGATACACGTCGTACTGTTTCGCCAGCAGTTGCTCTTCAGTTTGCTCAGGCGCACGCGCCACGTTGTAGTGCAAATTACCATCACCCAAATGGCCAA
This sequence comes from Alcaligenaceae bacterium, assembly GCA_037146575.1. Lineage (GTDB taxonomy): Bacteria > Pseudomonadota > Gammaproteobacteria > Burkholderiales > Burkholderiaceae_B > Zwartia. The sequence continues at coordinate 925 of JBAWWV010000058.1, forward strand.
ATACGATGTGTTGAATACCCGGAAACTTTACCTGCAAAGCCGCATTGGTGGTCTTCACAAACGTACTGATTAACGAGATCGGAATCGACACATCGTGCTTGATGCTTTTGCCTAACCCCGCCTCAGCCAACGGAATACTTTCGCGCAAATGCCACATCGCCCGACTTTGAGCGATCGATTCAGCAATCGCCGCATCGGTCACTAAACCATCTTCAATCGCAGCCCCTAACACCGCCTCGAAACGACCTTGCGCGTGCTCGGCACTTTCGCTGTCTGACAGCTCAAGCAACGCGTACCACGGGGACTGAGCCGACGGCCCCTCGAACGGCAGGCGCTGCTGCGGAAACAGCTTGACAACCGCTTGCAACACCGTACCCATCATGACCTCAAACCCCGTGAGCGAAGCCCCAAAGCCAGCGCGCGCACGCGACAATACTGCAGTCGCATCTTCAAGTGAATTCAGTGCCAGCATGGCCGTGCATTGCGCGACCGGCAAGGGATACAGTTTGAGCGTTGCCGCAGTGATGATGCCCAGCGTGCCTTCGCTTCCAATAAACAAATCTCGCAGGTCGTAGCCCGTGTTGTCTTTGCGCAGGCCACGCAGGCCATGCCAAATCTCGCCCTCAGCCGTGACGACCTCGAGGCCCAGCGCCAGTTCGCGCGTGTTGCCGTACCGCAAGACTTGCGTGCCGCCCGCATTGGTCGACAAATTGCCACCAATTGTGCAACTGCCTTCAGCGGCTAAGCTGAGCGGAAACAACCGCCCAGCCTCGCGAGCAGCCGTTTGTACCGCCTGCAAAATACAGCCCGCCTCAACGGTCATGGTGTCGTTATCCGTGTCAACCGAGCGCACACGGTTTAAGCGTGCCAACGACAGCACCAACGCGCGACCCGTGTCGTCGGGGGTCGCGCCGCCACACATGCTGGTGTTGCCACCCGAGGGCACGATTGGAACCTGGTGCTGGGCGCACAGGCGTACGACCGCTGCAACCTCTTCGGTTGAGCCAGGCCGCACCACCGCTAGCGCCTGACCTTTGTAGCGCCCGCGCCAGTCAACCAAAAAGGGGGCTGCGGCCTCACCGGTCAATACCTGAGCGGCACCTAATAATTTTTCGAGTTCTGGCAAGAGGTTCATTGGATTCTCTGGGTGTGTTGAGGCACAAACTGCTGCACCGGCACATCAAAAAATGACATTTTGTGCAACGCGGCACTGATTTGAGCAAATTAAAAAAAAGCTATGGCAACTGCCGAAATTGTAAGGGAGTTAGCCGGCATTGGCATCGCGGATCTGTGATAATGAGACACGTAGTTTGATTTAGTAAACGTTTGCCTCGTAAAAGTTGCTCGTCTGCCTCTTAAAAAGTTTCGGAGTTCATCGTCTTGCCAGCCGCCTACTCGTTTCCGTATTCGTCTTTTAAAGCCTACGATATCCGTGGCATAGTCCCCTCAGCACTGAACCCAGAATTTGCAAAAGATCTTGGTCGCGGTTTGGCTGCCCGTGCCAAGGCTGCCGGCGTCACCACCATGGTGGTCGGTCGCGATGGCCGGATCAGCAGCCCGTCGCTCGCCGCAGCCTTGCAACAAGGTATGCGCGACGGAGGCATCAATACCGTCGACGTTGGCGAGGTGCCGACCCCACTGGTCTATTTTGCCGCTTACACCTTAAAAACAGGTTCGGGCGTCGCCGTCACTGGCAGCCATAATCCACCCGACTACAACGGTTTTAAGATGATGATGGGCGGTGGCACCCTACACGGCGAGGCCATTTTGGCTCTGCGAGATGAAGTCGCTGCAGGCCCCGCACAATCAAGCACGCCCGGCACAGCCACCAGTGTAGACATTCTGACGCCTTATTTGGCACGCGTGCTAGGCGACGTCAAACTGAGCCGCCCCATGAAGATCGCGATCGACTGCGGCAACGGCGTTGCGGGCGCGGTTGCTCCGCAACTGTTTCGCTCTTTGGGCTGCGAAGTCACCGAATTATTTTGCGAAGTGGATGGCACGTTTCCTAACCATCATCCCGATCCGGCTGACCCCCACAACCTCGAAGACCTGATTCGTTGCGTGCAAACCACCGATTGCGAAATCGGCCTTGCCTTTGACGGTGATGGCGATCGCTTGGGCGTCGTCACCAAATCGGGTGAGATCATTTGGCCTGATCGCCAACTGATTTTGTATGCGCGCGATGTGCTTACCCGCTGCCCCGGTCAAACGATCATTTATGACGTCAAGTGCAGTCGTCATGTTGCCGTCGCGATTCGCGAGGCCGGAGGGGTGCCGCTGATGTGGCAAACCGGCCATTCGCTGATCAAAGCCAAACTTGCCGAAACCGGCGCGCCGTTGGCCGGCGAAATGAGCGGGCACGTGTTCTTTAAAGAACGTTGGTTCGGCTTTGATGATGGCTTGTACACCGGTTGCCGCCTGCTCGAGATTTTATCGCGCTCGGCTAACCCGTCTGCTGTGCTTGAGGCACTACCACAAGGTGTTTCAACCCCTGAACTCAAGCTTGAAATGTCTGAAGGCGAGCCTCACGCCTTGATTAAACGCCTGCAAACCGAAGGAGTGTTTAATGGCGCAACTGAAGTTCTTAAAATTGACGGCTTACGCGCCGACTACCCCGACGGCTTTGGGTTAGCTCGCGCGTCAAACACCACACCAGTCGTCGTACTGCGCTTTGAGGGTGACACCCCAGAAGCTCTTGTGCGTATTCAAGACGCGTTTCGCAAACAGTTGTTAACGCTTGCGCCACACGTCTCGCTTCCCTTTTAATTTTTTCTCCTACGATTCAACATACTTATGAGCACGTTGTCTAAAAGCCCAGCTTGGCTTGCTTTTTCTTCAGCCGTACACACCAGCCCACTAACGGCTGACAGCTTGCGTATTTTGCCTGCCGTCGATCTTGAAGTGGATCTGAGTACACAACGCTACTCTGCAGCGTTTGAGCAAGCTTCAGCTGCGCTACTCAACCAACAGGGTTTTGAGGCCGCACGCAACGGGCTCTTTGCCGGTGAAGCCATTAACTGGACTGAAAAACGTGCGGCCTGGCATACTGCCCTGAGGGCTGAGCATCCTCCCGCGGGTGTGGCCGTTGCCGTAAAAACCGAACAAGACCGGCTCGCTAATTTTGTTGATATGGTGAACGCGCAGAATCTGTATCGAAACGTCGTGCATCTTGGTATCGGCGGCAGCGACTGGGGTCCAAGACTTGCGGTAGAGGCACTTTCTGGCGTTGCGGGCCGTCGCACAATTCGCTTTGCCTCGAACGTAGATGCGCACGCCATCACGGGTGCGCTTGATGGGCTCGATCCACTAGATACTCTGGTTATTATTTCTTCAAAGTCATTCACGACAACTGAATCACTCGAGAACGCAGCACGTGCCATCGAATGGTTTAAAGCCAATGGTGTCAGCAATCCGCTTGAGCACTTTGTCGCCGTGACTGCTAGTCCGGCAGCCGCGCGTGCCTTTGGTATTCGTGACGACCGTATCTTTGAATTTTGGGATTGGGTCGGTGGGCGTTATTCACTTTGGTCCTCGATTGGGCTGCCCATTGCGCTGGGCCTTGGCCTGAATGCTTTAAACGACATGCGTCGTGGCGCAGCAGAAATGGATGAGCATTTTTTGAATGCTCCAATTGCGCGCAATGCACCCGTGCAAATGGCCTTAAGTGCCGTGGCGAACTGCAGTGTGCTTGGCTATGCATCGTTTGCCTTGTGTCCGTATGACGCGCGCTTGCGTCAATTGGTGCCATGGCTGCAACAGCTCGAAATGGAATCACTTGGCAAATCCACGCAACTGGATGGCAGCATTCTTGACGTGCCAAGTAGCCCCGCGGTTTGGGGTATGCCCGGCACTGACAGTCAACACACGTTTTTTCAGTGGTTGCATCAAGATGGCAAGGGCGCTCCGGTTGATTTTGTGTTGTGTGCCAAGCCCGACCATCAACACACACGCCATCACCGACTGCTGATTGCCAACTGCCTGGCACAACGCGCAGCCCTGCGCGAAGGTAAGTCTTTTGCGCAAGCACTTGCAACGGTCAGTCAAACTGAAAAAGATCCGGTTCTTGCCGCGCAACTGGCCCAACATCGGGTACATCCGGGCGGACGCCCCTCGACCTTGATCGTACTGCCGCAGCTTGACGCCAAGCAGCTGGGCTCGCTCTTGGCGCTGTATGAACATAAAGTCTTCACCGAGGGCGTGTTATGGGGCATCAACCCCTTTGATCAATGGGGTGTTGAGTTTGGTAAACGGCTTGCGGTTGATATCGAAAAAAGCCTCGATGCCGAAGACAGTGAGGCTGCCGTCAGTGCCTTTGATCCTTCAACGGCTCACTGGATTCGTCGACTGGCGACCAGCGCAAACAGCGAACACGCCTACGAACGCCGTCGCCCAGAGCGCATCGCTCGCGGCCAAGCCCCCGACGCCTAAGTCGCTCGCGACTTAGCGCAAAACTCAAGATACCAGGGCATTGCGGCTTGCAGGCCTTGGAGTATTGTGTGGGTCGGTTGATACCCAAGCAGACGCTGCGCCTTCGAGATATCGGCCTGCGAATGTCGTACGTCGCCCGCTCTAAAATCTCGATAACTTGGCGCCAGCGAATAAGACACTGCGTTCTCAGCAAGCGTTGACACCAGGTGTTTGTGTAAGTCGTTCAAACTAGTTCGTGCATTGACTGCGACGTTGTAGACCTGATTGGTGCCCTCAGCAGCAGCCATGGCAGCCAAAATGTTTGCTTGCACTGCATTATCCACGAAACAAAAATCGCGACTTGTTTCGCCGTCGCCATTCACCGACACAACCTCACCACCGAGCATTGCAGCAATCCACTTTGGGATCACAGCAGCGTAGGCGCCGTCGGGGTCTTGCCGTTTACCAAACACATTAAAGTAGCGCAGACCGATCGTCTTAAAATCGTAGGAGCGTGCAAAAACGTCTGCATACAACTCGTTAACGTACTTTGTGACGGCGTAAGGCGACAGCGGCTTGCCGATCTGATCTTCAACCTTAGGCAACGCAGGGTGGTCGCCATAAGTTGAGCTTGAAGCTGCGTAAACAAAAGACTGCGCCTTGGCATCACGTGCCGCCACCAACATATTTAAAAAACCAGAGATATTGACGTCGTTTGTAGTGAGAGGATCGGCCAGCGAACGTGGCACCGACCCAAGAGCGGCCTGATGCAGCACAAACTCTGCACCGGCGACAGCCTGAGCGCAAGTTGCCGCCTCGCGAATATCGCCTTGTATAAAACGAAAGTTTGACCACTGCACAGCGCTGACACTCGCTCGCACCTCGTCAAGGTTGTGTTGATAGCCTGTTGCGAAATTATCAAGACCCACGACACGCTGATTAAGCTTAAGCAAGGCTTCGATGAGGTTCGAACCGATAAATCCTGCGCACCCTGTAACGAGCCAACTACGCGGTGCAGCCCGTAGTTGGGTCTGAACCTGATGGTAGCGCGTGCTAAATGCTTGTGTCATAAACGCAAATCTGACTGATCAGCCGGCAAAATGTATTTGAGGTCGTACAACACATGCTCGGGCTTACCGAGCGCGCGAAGCGCCTGAGCCCCCATCTCAATAAATTGCCGATGCGCAACAGCAACAATAATCGCGTCGTAGCGACCTGCTTGCAAGGTCTGCACCGGCGATAAACCATATTCGTGCTGAGATTCTTGCGCCGATACCCATGGATCGTACACGTCTACCTCAACGTTATATTCGTGTAGTTCTTTGACGATATCCACCACACGCGTATTGCGCAAATCAGGGCAATTTTCTTTGAAGGCCAAGCCCATCACCAACACGCGCGCGCCTTGCACATGGATACGTTGACGCGTCATCAGCTTAATGAGTTGTGAGACCACATAACTACCCATGCCATCGTTTAAGCGCCGTCCCGCCAAAATGATTTCAGGGTGATAGCCAATTGATTGTGCTTTGTGTGTGAGGTAATACGGATCAACACCAATGCAATGCCCACCCACCAGGCCCGGACGAAAGGGTAGAAAATTCCATTTGGTGCCGGCGGCTTGCAAGACCGCCTCGGTATCGATGCCAAGTTTATTAAAAATCAAAGCCAATTCATTGATCAGCGCGATATTGACATCACGCTGCGTGTTTTCGATCACCTTGGCTGCTTCAGCGACCCGAATACTCGGTGCACAATGGGTACCCGCGATGATGATCTCTCGGTAGATTTGATCAACGAGGGCCGCGATCTCGGGCGTCGAGCCCGAAGTGACTTTTTTTATCGTACTGACCCGGTGCTCTTTATCGCCAGGGTTGATACGCTCGGGGCTATAGCCGGCAAAGAAGTCTTTGTTAAAGACTAAGCCCGACACCCGTTCGAGGACTGGCACGCAATCCTCTTCGGTAGCACCGGGGTAAACGGTCGATTCATAAATAACGATATCGCCTTTTTTTAACACCGCACCGATTGTTTCGCTCGCCTTGAGCAAGGGGGTCAGATCTGGGCGCTTATATTCGTCAATCGGTGTAGGCACCGTCACGATAAAGACATTTGCGGCGCTTAACTCGCTGCGGTCAGCAGTGCAGCGCAAACCTTTGGCGCTGGCAAGCTCGGCGTCATCCACCTCGAGGGTGTGATCATGCCCTTGCTGGAGGGCCTTGATACGTGCTGGATTGATATCAAAGCCAAGCACTGACCTTTTTTTGGCGAACTCGACTGCAAGGGGTAGTCCCACATAGCCCAGCCCGACCACCGCAAGTTTGACGTCCTGAATGAGCAAAATATTCTCCGCAATACCTACAGGCGCTCGAGCCAGCCGGTCGTTTTTTAGTGCATAGACTTGAGTTTAAAGGCTTAGACGAAACTTTGTTGCTGACCGCTCGCTTTTGCGTTTGACAAAAAAAGAGGCCAAGACCTTACGGTCTTGGCCTAAATCCACCAAAGGAGGAGGGTGGAGGAGACAATCGTGGCAACTTGAGGAGAAAGTTTTGGCGTTGACAAACTACCTGAACGCCTGACTAACTCTGCGTGGCCTGCCTGAACGCTATCTTTGATAACGACTGCTTCAGTCAAAACACTTATGACTCAACTTCCATAACCAAATAGTAATCTAATTTTTTGTGCGATGCAAGAAAATCTACGCAAACAAGAATAAATATTTATTTTGTTGTTTTTGTGCATCGCAGCAAGCTTTTGCTTGCTGCGCCATCGCCCTGAGCGATGACCAGGCGACTTTCATTAAGCACAACCCTTGGTGGGGCAATGGGTGAATGAAAGTTCATTTGGGGTGAAGTGCGCCCCAGGCATCTCTCAAGTTACAAACGATACGCCGCTGAGGTCATCAGCTTGGACATCAGCCGCATCACACCCTTCACAGGCGCAGGCATACCCACCGCCCCCGCTCGCTCGGCGGTCACGCGATGGCCAATCTCGTCTAGTTTCATTTGCTCGACGATTTTTCGTGAACGCATGTCACCTGCCGGCAAGCGGTGAAGATGATCCTCAAGGTGCGCCTCGACCTGGCGTTCGGTTTCGGCCATAAACCCCAAATTGCGAGCCACGCCAGCGCGGGCTGCCAACACCCCCAGCGTAAATGAGCCGACATACCAAAGCGGATTCAACAGACTGGGGCGGCTGTCAAGCTCGCGCAACCGTTGCTGGCACCAGGCAAGGTGATCCGTTTCGTCAGCCGCAGCGCTATAAAAAAGTGCGGCGGCCGACGCGTCTTGACTGGCAGCAGCCTGCCCACGATAAAGAGCCTGCGCGCAGACCTCACCCACGTGGTTCACACGCATTAACCCCGCTGCGTGTTTTTTTTCAGGTGCGGTGAGGTCATCAGCCACCCCGGGCTTTGCAGTCCCGGCCGGATTAGGCCGAGCGGCCGCAGGCTGACCCGCCAGCACCTGCAGCGCCACGTCAACCTCAGTAATGAAGGGATCGAGCCAATGCTGGCGACGAGTAAAGTGAGATGATCCAACTAAAACCGCTTGGGGAGCTGTCATGCTTGACCTTAAGATGAGATCCGCCTCGCCGTGACGGACGGGGAGCGTTGACTTGAATTTTAAGGCTCTACCGAAGATTTTGCTCAAAACTTGATTATCATTCTGACTTCAGGATCAAGGATTGCATATGGAAGTCAAAATCGATTGGGGTGGCCCCGACGGCATGCTGTTCGTCGCACAGACCGGCACCGGGCATATTGCCGCCATGGATGGCGCCCCCGACGGCGGCGGCCACAACCTCGCCCCGCGTCCGATGGAGCTCTTGCTGGTAGGCACAGGGGGCTGCACGGCCTACGACGTGGTGTTGATTCTTAAACGCGGGCGTCACGCCATCGTAGGCTGCTCGGTCAAGCTGGTTGCAGAACGCGCAGAGGCTGACCCAAAAGTGTTCACCAAGATCCACTTTGTATTTACGGTAACGGGCCGCAACCTGCCTCGCGCTGCGGTCGAACGCGCCATCGCACTTTCGCACGAAAAATACTGCTCAGCCTCGGCCATGCTGGCGCATACCGCCGCGATCACCTGGGCCGCTGAGATTGTCGACACCGGCGGTGCCGCCCTCGCCCAATCCTAGACACAGGATTCACGCATATGAACCAATACGAAACTTTCATGCGTCACGTCTACACAACCGGCGTGAACAAGACCGATCGAACCGGCACCGGCACACGCTCAGTGTTTGGCTATCAGATGCGGTTTGATCTCGCAAAAGGGTTTCCGTTAATCACGACTAAAAAGCTGCATACCCGCAGCATTTTTGTTGAGCTTTTGTGGTTCTTACGTGGTGATTCAAACGTCAAATGGTTGCAAGACAATGGCTGCAGCATTTGGGATGAGTGGGCCAGACCAGACGGCGACCTGGGCCCCGTCTACGGGGTGCAATGGCGTTCGTGGCCAACTCCTGATGGTGCACATATCGACCAGATTAGTCAGGTGCTTAAACAGATTCGCGACACCCCGGATTCGCGCCGTTTGATTGTGTCGGCCTGGAACGTTGGCGAAATCAAAAATATGGCGTTGCCGCCTTGCCATGCCTTCTTTCAATTTTACGTTGCGCAGGGCAAACTTTCGTGCCAACTTTATCAGCGTAGCGCCGATACCTTTTTAGGTGTGCCCTTCAACATTGCGAGTTACGCCTTACTCACGCACATGGTGGCGCAACAGTGCAATCTCGAGGTCGGCGATTTTGTCTGGACCGGTGGCGATTGCCATATTTACAGCAATCACTTCGAGCAGGTTGAGTTGCAACTCTCGCGTACGCCGAATCCGTACCCAACTCTCGCGTTGCAACGAAAACCAGACTCTTTATTCGACTACCGCTACGAAGACTTTGTCATTGAGAATTACGAGCACCATCCACATATCAAGGCACCCGTTGCCGTTTGATTTCGTTTAAGTTTAAGAGAATCGGCTGATGCAGCTCAATGTCATTGTTGCTTACGCCCGCAACCGCACAATTGGGCGGGACAACACTTTGCCCTGGAAATTGCCCGGTGACTTAGCGCACTTCAAGCGCACGACGCTTGGGTGCCCCATTGTGATGGGCCGCAAAACCTGGGATTCATTGGGTCGGCCATTGCCTGGGCGGCGCAATATCGTAATCACCCGCGACGCAGCGAATGCGTTCGTTGGTGCAGAATGCGTAACGAGCTTGTCACAAGCACTCGCAGCGGTAAAAGATGCCGAACAAGTATTTGTCATCGGCGGCGCGCAAATTTACCAACAAGCGTTGCCGTTGGCCCAGCGCATCGTTGCCACCGAGATTCAGGCCGATATTGAGGGCGATGCCGTGTTTGCGCCGCTTGACAAAGCGGTGTGGATTGAAACCTCTCGCCTGCCTCAACCTGCAGAAAACGGCCTTGCCTACGATCTGGTCGAGTATCATCGCTTAAAGGCTATGTGATGAACAAAAAACTACTCGGTGCCGTCAGTGCGCTCGCCCTACTCTTTGCGATCTATGCTGGCACTAGCTGGTACATCGGCGGACGGGTGCAAGGCGAAGCCGAAACTGTCATCGATTCGCTCAATACTTACATCGCAAAAAATTGGTCAGATCAAGTTCGTGTCACCTTGCGCAACTACCAGCGTGGTGTCTTCACAAGTCAAGCCTCTTACCTCCTGAGCTTTCCTGCCACCAAAACCTCAACGCTGCGCCCCGAAGTTTTAGTTATTAACAGAATCACACACGATGCCCTCTCGTTATCGCAGATCGCGCACGGCAACGTTCAATGGTTGTCTGCCGCTATTCACACCACACTAGAACCCACACCGTTCACTGAAGCGCTGTTCAAAGCTACGGGCGGGCGATCGCTGATTGATGGGCACACACAACTCAGTGCAAAAGGCGTGGCCAAGCTGGACTGGGTCATTCGCCCGGTCGATCACACCCAAGATACCGTGCGTTCGAGATTTGCCGGAGCCACCCTGATCGCTGAGGTTGGCCCCGCCTTCACCCACACCAAAGGTGAACTCAAAGTCGAGGCACTGAACATCACTGATGGCAAAGCCACGCTAGAGATCAAATCAAGCCGCCTGCACACCGACACCCATCCGGGGCAATCTGGCCAGAGTATCGGGGTGAGCGGCGCAGACATTGGCGAACTCACGCTAACGTCTTTGAATTTCCCCACTGTTACCGCCAAAAAAATCAATACTCGTTTAATTTTGGATGAGAAAGACAATCTCTTAAACGGACAGTCTCACTACGATATCGAGCGTTTGACGATTGATAAAAAAGACTGGGGCACGCTACAGCTCACGGCCTCGTATGACAAACTCAACAGCAATACCGTTAAGTCGCTGACTGACCTGTACAGCGACATTCTGACGCGCTCACTGAACAACGAACCCGAAGCCGACTTAATGACTGCGGCAGATCTCAAGCAGTTTTGGGGGCTCATACAGGCACTGGTCAAAAATAATCCGACCCTCAGACTCGATCCCTTGCTTTGGCAAACTGCCAATGGTCAAAGCTCGATCACCTTAAGCGCTGTGCTTGCCCCTGTCGAGTTACGCAGCAGCGGCATGGGGTTAAACGGCAATCCGATCCAAGCGATCGATGCGACGATTGCGATCTCGCGTGCGATGGCTGTGGGGGTACTCGCGACGGGTCTTGAGGCCGGCGGGGTCACCCCCGCCCAGGCCAAAAGTGCAGCCGAAAAAGACATCGCGGCCGCGCTTGACGTAGCGGCTAAATTAAAGCTGGGTACGCTTAAAGGCGACCGGCTCGTCACCCAACTAAACTTTAAAGACAATGTCTTTAAAGTCAACGGGCAAGAGGCGTCTACCGAAACGTTGCTGACGCTCGCGTCTTCGCTGGTGCCGGCCGGCTGGCTTGCTGCAGAGCCAGTGGCAAGCTCGGACGGACCCGACGAGGCAGCCACAACAAGGCATCTCGACCCCTCAGTCTTAGCTAGCATTTTGACGGCGGCCGACTTCTCTTTTGAAGAGGTTAAAGACCAGCAAGGCGACCCCTTACTCAGGGTGTCACCCGGAGACTCAGGAGCCGCTAAAATCGACATGCTTTTTGTGGGCTGCGGCAGTGATCCAAGCTGCGAAGACGTGCTGTTGCGCGCAACCTATTCACCAAATAAGCCGGTGGCACTTAAAGTGGCCAACGACTGGAATTTGCGCAATCGCTGGGCGCGTGCCTACGTCAACGACAAAAAAGAAGCCGTGATCGAGATGGATATCAGTGCTTACGGCGGCATTGGACGCGATGCCGTTGAGGGCATGGTCAATACTTTCTTTAAGATTGTGCGAGATTTTTCTAAAGAGCTCGAGGGCACGAACTAACCATCTCGTTTATCGCGCCCCTGATCGCCCCTGATGTGTGGTCTCGTACAAGACAAAGGTTTGTGACTTCAATAAAACCTTGGGTCGTTAATTGCCTAAGCAATAATCGGCCCAAAGCCTACCAGGCATGCTCTTTTTGCAAGGGCTTTTTTTGCCCTCACAAAAATACCTCAACTTAGCTACGCATACGCCTCGATTGGCACGCAGGCACACACTAAGTTGCGATCACCCCAAGCGTTATCGACACGGCCGACCGGTGGCCAATACTTGTTGTCGCGCAGGCTCGCCACAGGATAAGCCGCTTGTTGCCGCGGATAATCGTGGTGCCAGTCTTCGGCGAGCAGCATCTGGGCTGTATGCGGCGCATTCTTGAGCACGTTGTCAGTGGCATCGCGTTCGCCTCGCTCGATTTGAGCAATTTCTTGGCGAATAGCGATCATGGCATCAACAAAACGATCAAGCTCAGCCAACCCTTCAGACTCAGTTGGCTCGACCATCAACGTCCCTGCAACCGGAAAACTCATGGTTGGTGCGTGAAAGCCGTAATCCATCAAGCGCTTGGCAATGTCTTCGGCCGAGATGCCAGAGGCTTCTTTGATATCGTGCATATCAAGAATGCATTCGTGCGCCACACGTCCGTTACGACCGCTGTACAGAACGGGATAATGTCCCGCTAAGCGACGCGCAATGTAGTTGGCACTTAAGATCGCGACCTCGGTGGCACGACGCAACCCCGATGCACCCATCAGCGATATGTACACAAACGGAATCGGCAAGATACTGGCCGAGCCAAAGGGTGCGGCCGATACCGGGCCAACCGGCACCTTGCCAGAGAGCGTACCGTTTTCGCCGACAACTCCTGGCAAGAACGGTGCCAAATGGGCACGCACACCCACCGGCCCAACACCGGGCCCGCCACCGCCGTGTGGAATGCAGAACGTCTTGTGCAAGTTCAGGTGCGAGACATCTGAGCCAAATTTACCTGGCTGAGCCACCCCGACCATGGCGTTCATGTTCGCGCCATCCATGTAAACCTGACCACCAGCGGCGTGGATCATGTCGCAAATGCCCGTGATCGCCTCTTCAAACACACCGTGCGTAGAAGGATAGGTGACCATTAAGGCGGCTAAGCGGTCGCCCGCCTGAGCAATCTTGGCCTGCAAATCTTCGAGGTCGACATTACCGTGAGCGTCAGACTTCACGACCACCACATTCATACCCACCATATTGGCCGACGCGGGGTTGGTGCCGTGCGCTGACGAAGGGATCAAACAGATATCACGCTGCGCTTGACCATTGGCGCGATGATAGGCACGAATCGCGAGTAGCCCAGCATATTCGCCTTGCGCGCCAGAGTTTGGCTGCAGGCTGATCGCGTCGTAACCCGTGATTTCGCAAAGGTCTTTTGACAAACGCTCGATCATGGTTTGATAGCCACGAGTCTGATCAGCTGGGGCAAAAGGATGGATACTGGCAAACTCGGGCCAGGTCACCGGAATCATCTCAACGGTCGCGTTGAGTTTCATGGTGCAAGAGCCAAGCGGGATCATCGTGCGATCAAGCGCTAAATCCTTATCTGACAATTTACGCATGTAGCGCAACATATCAGTTTCGGATTGAATACTCGAAAAAATTGGATGACTCAAAATCGCCTGCTTGCGCCGCACAGCGCCAGGGATACCGGGCAAGCCAGCGAGTGACGCAGACATAGCCGGCACCTCTTTGCCCAGCACCCCAGCAAACAGCGCAACCAGTTGTTCAAGGTCGCTGGCCGCAACGGTTTCATCAAGCGAGATCGAGAGTTGCGCCGCGCTAACGTGACGCAAATTGACACGGGCAGAACGTGCCGCCTGCAAGATTGTGTCTGTTTGTGCCCCGGTGTTTAACAACAAGGTGTCAAAAAATGTGTCATTGGCAACTTGAACACCTAACGTCGTCAACGACTGGCTAAGCAGCGCTGTCGCGTGCTGTACGCGGGTGGCCATGGCGGTCAGGCCCTTAGGGCCATGCCACAACGCATACATGCTCGACATCACTGCAAGCAGCACCTGCGCCGTACAAATATTAGACGTGGCTTTTTCGCGGCGAATATGTTGCTCGCGCGTTTGCAACGCCAGACGCAAAGCCGGATTCCCTTGAGCGTCTTTTGACACCCCAACCAAGCGCCCGGGCATATTGCGTTTGAACGCATCTTTGCAAGCCATAAAGCCGGCATGGGGGCCGCCAAACCCGAAGGGCACACCGAAACGTTGCGCCGAACCGATGGCGATATCTGCATCCCAGTGGCCAGGAGGCTCAAGCAAGGTCAGCGCCAAGAGATCTGTGGCGCAGGCCACCACACCACCTTTTGCATGCACCTGAGCTGTCAACGCGCGGTAATCCGCCAAGGAACCCAACGACTGCGGATATTGCACCAGTAAGCCAAAGCAGTCTGGCACACCCTTGAGCTCATCGCCCACGACCACATCAATATCCAAGCCATCGGCACGCGTGCGAATCACTTCGATGGTTTGGGGATGGCAGTGCTGAGACACAAAAAATACTTTGCTGACTGCTTGCGAGGCTCTGCGCGCCAGCGTCATCGCCTCGGCCGCTGCCGTGCCTTCGTCGAGCAACGAGGCATTTGAAATATCAAGCCCTGTCAGATCAGCCACCATGGTCTGATAGTTCAAGATCGCCTCGAGGCGTCCTTGAGAGATTTCGGGCTGATAGGGCGTGTACGCCGTGTACCACGCTGGGTTTTCAAGGATGTTGCGCAAAATAACGTTCGGGGTATGGGTGCCGTAATAGCCCTGACCGATGTAATTGCGAAAGACCTGATTGCCCGCTGCGATTTTTTTCATCTCAGCGAGTACGTCGGCCTCGGCGCGGGGGGCAGGAAGATTGAGCTCTCGGGTCATGCGAATGTTGGCGGGCACAACTTCTTGCATCAAGGACTCGAGACTGGGCGCCTCGATTGCCGCAAGCATGTGTTGTTGATCAGCCTCGCTGGGGCCGATGTGGCGAGGAATAAATTCGCCTGAGGTATCCATAGCATTTGACATATTGATGGCCTTAACTTGCGTCGGCGACAGCCTGATAGCCTGCTGCATCGAGCAAACCATTGACGTCGGCTGGGTTATTCGCTTTGATTTTAAAAATCCAAGTTCCGTAGGGTGAAGCGTTAATAGACTCGGG
>JBAWWV010000059.1:0-15731 GCA_037146575.1 Alcaligenaceae bacterium
TGGGCTGCCGACAAATGAGTCGAAGCCCCGTTGCCCGTCGAGCCATAATTCAACTTGCCCGGGTTAGCACGAATCAGCGTGAGCAACTCGGCACAAGTTTTAATCGTGGGGTGTTTTTTAGTATTGATCAACAGCACGTTTGGCACATCACCCAAAATCGCAATGTGCGTGAAATCTCGTTCGACATCAAAACTAAGTTTCTGATATAACGCTGCGTTGATCGCGTGCGTCCCGGCCGTTGCCATTAAAAATGTGTAACCATCAGGCTGAGCGCGGGCGACAAAATCAGAAGCCAGATTACCCCCGGCCCCAGTTTTGCTATCCACCACAATCGATACGCCCAATACCGCAGACAACGCTTCGCCGAGCTTGCGAGCATACAGATCAGTGCCTGCACCGTTTGGAAACCCACCAACAATGGTGATCGCGCGGCTTGGCCAAGCCTCGGTCTGGGCAAGTACGCCCGAACTGAGCATTAAACCAACCAACAAACAAACCGCTTGTTTAGACCATTGCGACATCGTTAATCCCCTCGTATTGTTGGTGAACGACCGTTATCGGCCGGCCAGAGACCTTTGAATTAACGCTGTTTACCTTGGCCCGAGATGCGACGACAATGATTCAGCGAAGCCTGAATCAAATTATCGCTCGCTTCAGGCGTTCGAAACGCCGAATGCGCAGAGAGCGTGACATTGTCAATTTTGGTGAAAGCATGATCGGCCGGCAATGGCTCGATATCAAAGACGTCAAGGCCAGCGTGTCCAATCTTTTTAGAGGCAAGCCCAGCGATGAGGGCTGGTTCATGAATAACCGCTCCACGTGCCGTATTGATCAAAATAACGCCATCGCGCATCTTGGCGATACGTTCGGCTGAAATAAAGCCACGCGTCTCATCGTTCAGCAACAAATGAACTGACAACACATGACTGCTTGCCAGAACCGTGTCTAGATCTGTAAAGCTTACGCCCGCGTGAGTTTTGGGGCTACGGTTATAGGCGATCACCCTCATCCCGGCGCCAAGCGCTAGACGAGCCATTTCGGCTGCGATACCGCCAAAACCGATTAAGCCCAAGGTCTTACCGGTTAACTCCAGACCATCCGTACGCAACCACTGACCAGCACGCATACCGCGATCCATTCTGGCAAAGCCCTTGGCACTGGCCCACATCAAGGCAAAGGCGCACTCAGCAACAGCTGTGTCACCATAGCCCTTAATGATGTGCACTTCGATACCAATTTCAGCGAGCGCCTCGGGGTTCATGTATGACCTCGCACCTGTGCCTAAAAACACGACGTGTTTAAGGCCCTGACACTGCTTGGCGATCTCGACGGGCACAGCGGTGTGATCGACAATCAGGATATCAGCGTCGCCCATCACGGCAGGAATCTGCTCGGGGGTAATGTCGGGTTGTTCATTGACCAACAAAGCGATATCGTCGGACTGGTGCAAACGACGTGCCACGTCGGCCAAACTGCCATTGGCGTCAATAAATACAGCTTTCATAGAGCGAAATCCAAAAAAATACGATTTGCACATCATAACGGGGCTTTGACCTGACAGCACCACGTTTCTACGTTCTGGCGACATCGAGCCACACTCACCACCAGAACACCTCACACAATCGCGCCAATACTGCGATCAACGCGGCGCTCGTGCTGGCGTCAATACCGGAATCTGGGTACCGCGCCCACAGAGGTCGATGCATCAATTAGGATACTGTGCACCAAGGCTTCAGCACCCCAAGCAGGGCCTTACGCCCACAGGCGTCAATGCTACGATTCAGTATTGCTCGTTACGCTACAAACAGAGGGAGATTTTTTGAGCAAATCAAAGCACATTGTCATCCTAGGCGCGGGTATTGTTGGCGCAGCGAGTGCCTTTCACTGCCTCGACGCGGGGCTAGACGTGACCTTAATCGAAGCCGAAACACCCGGCGCTTCGCAGGCCTCTAGCTACGGTAACGCAGGTTGGTTATCTTCTCACTCAGTGCTACCGCCCGCCTCGCCCGGTATCTGGAAGCAAGTCCCGACCTGGCTGGCAGACCCGCTTGGGCCCCTTTCGGTACGCTGGCGGTATTTTCCCCGCGCCCTACCCTGGCTAGTGCGCTACTTGGTCGCGGCCTGGACCTACCCAAAACTCGAGCGTACCGCTCATGCCTTGCGCAGTCTGCTGGCTGGGGCGCCAGCCCTGCACCAACACATGGCGCAGCAAGCCGGTGTCGGTGAGCTTATTGAACGTAACGGCTTGCTGCATGCTTTTTTATCGCGTGCGCACTTTCTGCTGGATGCCAAGGCTTGGGAGATTCGTCGCAAAGAAGGTATCACCTGGCAAGAGCTCGACGCCGCCGCGCTTGCGGCCCTTGAGCCAGATCTTGACCCCAAGTACACCTTTGGTGTCTTTGTCGCCGAGACTGGCAGCTGTCGTAACCCTGGTGGCTACACAGCGGCCCTGATCCGCCATGCCCAAGCCCGCGGCGCGACGCTATTGCACGCTCGGGCAACAGGCTTTCGCATCGAAAACGGCGTACTCAAAGCCGTTTTAACCGAAGGGGGTGAAGTCTTATGCGACAAGGCTGTGATTGCTGTCGGCGCACGATCAAAGGTCTTTGCAGCCATGGCGGGCGATAACATCTCACTCGAAACTGAGCGCGGCTACCATGCGGTGGTCACAGGCGTGGATGCCGGGCCACGCGTACCTACCATGTTTGCCGACTGCAAAGTCATCGTGACACAAATGAATCAGGGTTTGCGCGTCGCCGGCCAGGTTGAAATCGCGCAAGCTGATGACACGCCAAACTGGCGTCGCGCCGAAATCTTGCGCGACCACTTGCTCACCTTGTACCCCGCCCTACCGCGCGACCTCGCACCCGAGCAAATCCAAATCTGGATGGGGCGCCGCCCCAGCACCCCAGACGGGTTGCCTTGCCTTGGGTTGGCCTCTGGCTGTCAAGATATTATTCATGCCTACGGCCACGGTCATGTTGGGCTCGTAGGATCAGCCAGGACTGGGCGTATAGTGGCTCAACTTGCTGGGGGTCTAACGCCTGAAATCGATTTGAGCCCGTTTCGCCCGACGCGCTTTGGCTAAACCGCGCAAATATCGAACTGACACGCACCATTGGGCTCAACCACGCAAATATCGAACTTGCACGCACCGAGATAGACATGAAGGTTTCAGCTTTGCACGACGACAGTCAAACATCGGGATGAATATGAACGGCTCAGAGTTGCACGACGACAGTGAAGATGTCGAATTTACGCCCACCGAGCGCGCAAAGGCCGCCAACAAAAGCACTTGGGTGAGCGTTGTCGTCAATGTCATCTTGTCCAGCACCCAAATCACGGTAGGTATTTTTGCGAAATCTCAGGCCTTAATTGCAGATGGCGTGCATTCGCTTTCGGATTTGATCGCTGACTTTGTTGTCCTTTTTGCTAGCCATCACAGTCAAAAAGACGCAGATCAAGATCACCCGTATGGCCATCAGCGCTTTGAAACTGCGGCCTCGATGGTGTTGGGCGGCCTGCTGTTGGCAGTGGCTTTTGGCATGCTGTGGTCGGCCTTTGAAAAGCTAAAAGACCCGCATACCATTGCTGAGGTGCATAGCATCGCCCTATGGGTTGCAGCCCTGGCCTTAATCGCAAAAGAAACACTGTTTCGCTACATGCTTCGCGTTGCCAAAGCGGTCAAATCCAGCATGCTGGTTGCTAACGCCTGGCATGCACGGTCAGATGCAGCCTCTTCGTTAGTGGTGGCGGTGGGGATTATTGGTAACCTACTTGGCTACCCTATTTTGGATCCGATTGCCGCACTGATCGTTGGGTTGATGGTCGGAAAAATGGGTTGGGAATTTGGTTCAGACGCGTTTCATGACTTGATGGATCGCTCGGCCAACGACATTGAAGTGCAGGCCATCACCGAAACCCTGCTGAAAACCCCAGGTGTGTTAGGCGTGCACGATGTGCGCACGCGCAAAATGGGTGACATGATTCTGGTCGATGCACACATTGAGGTTGACGCATTTTTAACTGTCGAAACAGGGCACGATATTGGTCTGGCTGCGCGTCACGCTGTGATGCAACGTCACCGGGTGTTAAACCTTTTGACCCATATTGATCCTGTCCCCTCTCGAACAGATCCAAAAGCGACCACGATAGTCACAGCACGCACCTGAACGCATCGCCACCGAGTCACTGACAAGTTTCAGCAGAGTCCGAAAAAGTGTCCGGTAAAAAAATACCCATGCAACTGCGCAGTCAACACGCCTCACCACCAAAAACAAGACTCAAGCCAAGACAGAACAATCGAGCAAAAAAATGAACTCAACTTTGGCAACACCCCGACGTACACTTTTCGAAAAAATCTGGGATCAGCATGTCGTCATGCCTCGCCCCTCAGGTCCGTCGCTGCTATACATTGATCGGCATATGATTCATGAAGGTTCGTTTCACGCTTTCAAAGACCTGCGAGCGCGTGGCCTATGTATTCGCAACCCAAAACAAGTGTTTGGCGTAGCCGACCACTATGTGCCAACCACCAGCCGTGATCCGCACGACGCAGTCACCTCAGAGATCAAAGAGGTGATCCTAAAGTTTGACGACAACATGAAGTGGTCGGGTGCGCACTATTTTTCTATCCAAGACCCGCAACAAGGCATCGTTCACGTGGTGGGGCCTGAACAGGGTATTTCATTACCTGGATCCATCATTACCTGTAGCGACAGTCATACCTCGACCCATGGCGCGATGGGTGCCATGGCCTTTGGGGTTGGACAGTCAGAAAGCACACACATTATGGCAACCCAAACCCTTTGGCAAACCAAGCCCTTGCAAATGCGCATCGAGCTAAACGGCAAACCGGCTACTGGCGTGGGTGGTAAAGATATTATTCTGGCTGTGATCGCAAAATTAGGCGTCGCAGGCGCAGTGGGTTACGCCGTTGAATATGCAGGTAGCGCGCTGCAATGGCTATCGCTCGACGAGCGCCTGACCATGTGCAACATGACGATCGAAGCTGGCGCACGCTCTGGGCTGATCGCCGCTGATGATGTCGTATTTAATTATCTGTATGGACGCAACTTTGCTCCCAAAGGCTCTGCGTGGGATCAAGCTTTAATCGCGTGGCAGCAATTGCCCTCTGATGACGGCTGCCACTTTGATCAAACCCTGAGCATCGACGTCGCGCAGCTAGCACCCATGCTGACTTGGGGTACCACTCCTGATACCGGGGTGGCTATTGACGGCCTTGTCCCAGATCCTTCAACGCTCTCAGATCCACACGCCAGGCAAGCAGCGTTGGCCGCGCTTGCTTATATGGATCTGAAGCCAGGCACCGCGTTGAGCGCAATCAAAATTGACCGCGTCTTCATTGGCTCGTGCACCAATAGTCGCCTGTCTGACTTGCGTGTGGCTGCCGAGATCCTGCGCGGGCGTCGCGCGGTTGTGCCAGGCATCGTAGTTGCCGGTTCAATGCTCGTGAAGCAAGCCGCCGAAGCCGAGGGGCTGGATAAAGTGTTTGAGGCAGCCGGTCTTGAGTGGCGTGAGCCAGGTTGCTCAATGTGTGTAGGGATCAACGGCGACTTAGCGCCGGCAAATGAACGAGTCGCCTCAACCTCAAACAGAAACTTTGTCGGGCGCCAAGGCCCTGGCGTGCGCACTCATCTTGTGAGCCCGGCCATGGCTGCAGCCGCAGCTGTCACCGGTCACTTTACCGACGTACGAACTTTAATGGGTCAAAAATAACATGCAAGCTTTTACCCAATTACGGGCGCTCGCGGCCCCTCTTGAAGGGCGCAATATCGACACCGATCAGATTATTCCTGCGCGATTTTTGAAAAAAAATCGCGATGCGTTTTATAAAGATTATTTATTTCGGGATCTTCGATTTGACGAACAGGGAGCACCCCGACCTGATTTCATCCTGAATCGTCCCCTATTTCAGGGAGCACAAATTTTGGTCGCAGACGAAAACTTCGGTTGCGGCTCGTCGCGCGAAGGCGCGGTGTACTGTTTATCAGACTTTGGGATTCGAGCCATTCTGGCGCCAAGCTTTGGCGATATATTTTTTAACAATTGCCTAAAAAATGGACTGTTGCCGATTCGCCTTGATTCCAAATCCTTAGACTTGGTGCGCCAGGCCTTGCTCAGCGCGGCTGATACCAAGGCAACAGCGCGCGAGATCTCGATTGACCTCAGTGCGTGTACGGTACAAGCCCCAGGCCTAGTATCACAACTGACCTTCACGATGGATCCCTTTTGGCATGAGTGCCTACTAAAAGGGGTCGATGAACTCGCCTTAACCTTGAGCTATGCTAGCGAGATTGCAAATTTTGAACAGCACCATCGCCACTCGAACCCTTGGCTGATCAGATGAATGAAAATATGAATGAACACATGAATCATCATATGAATGAACACATGAATGATCAAACTATAACGATCACCGTTTGAACGGTAATATCGCAACACTTATTTTCAGCAGAAAAATTAAATCCTCAAACTATGACACTTCCTTTAAGCGGCCTACGGGTCATTGAACTCGGGCAACTCATCGCTGGTCCCTTCGCGTCAAAAATGTTGGGCGAATTTGGTGCGGATGTGATAAAGATTGAACCCCCAGAAACCGGTGACCCACTGCGTGCCTGGCGCATGTTGCACGAGGGCACGTCGGTCTGGTGGGCAGCTCACGCACGTAATAAACGTTCAATCACCCTGAATCTGCGTGAACCCGAAGGCCAGGACGTGATTCGGCAATTAGCCAAAGATGCTGATATTTTGATTGAAAATTTTCGGCCCGGTGCCTTAGAGAAATGGGGAATCGGCTTCAAAGACTTGCATGCGATCAATCCGAAACTGATTATGTTGCGCGTGTCAGGCTATGGCCAGACAGGTCCCTATAAAGATCGCCCAGGGTTTGGCGTGATCGGCGAAGCCATGGGCGGATTACGCTATCTCACAGGCGAAGCCGGACGTCCTCCAGTACGCACCGGCGTTTCGATCGGTGACACCTTGTCTGGCCTGCATGGCGTGATCGGTATTTTGATGGCCTTGCGCCATCGCGAGCAACAGGGCGGCGTGGGGCAAGAAGTCGATGTCGCACTGTACGAATCTGTTTTCAATATGCTTGAAAGCGTATTGCCTGAGTATTCTAAGTTTGGCGCCATTCGGCAGCCGTCAGGCGCGAGCATGCCAGGCATTGCGCCTACCAATGCTTATTTATGCAAAGACGGCAAATACGCGCTGATTGCTGGTAATGGTGACAGTATCTATAAACGGTTGATGGAAATGATTGATCGTGCAGATTTAGCAAACGATCCAAAGCTCGCACGCAACGCGGGTCGCGCTGAACATGCAGAGTTAATTGACGCTGCGATCTCAGCCTATACCGCACAACACTCATTAGATGATGTCTTGACAGCCATGAACGCTGCGGGCGTGCCGGCGGGCAAAAGTTACGACGCTGCCGATATTGCAAATGATCCGCACTACCAGGCGCGCGACATGATTTTGGATGCCACCTTGGCCGATGGTTCAGTAGTGCAAGTACCAGGTATCGTACCTAAACTCAGCAAAACGCCTGGGCGAATTACCCGGGCGGCACCCACGCTGGGGCAGCACACAACCGAAATTCTAGAATCTTTGGGTATCAGTGCCTCGCAACAAGCCGATTGGAAAGCGCGAGGGGTAATTTAGAAAACTAAACAATATGCACTTCAAACTCACCCAAACCCGCGACGTGACCGATCATCTTATCGCCCTTGACCACAGCACCTACACCTTCTGGTGTTCCGCTAAAGATCAGATCGCCGGCTTTTAATTCAAACAAGCCTGACAAATAAGCAATGCTTTCTGGGATGTTCCAGATCATTTGCGAGAGGTCACTGGCCTGCTTTTGCACACCGTTCACTGACAACGTAATACTGCCTTGCGACAAGGTTCCAGTGACTACGCGTGGGTGAATCGGGCCAATCGGCCCAGACTCATCAAAGCCTTTACCAATTTCCCAAGGGCGGCCTTGTTTTTTGCATTCGTTTTGCAAATCGCGACGCGTCATATCAAGACCGAGTGCGTAACCAAAAATGCACTCGTTGGCTTGCTCAACGGGGATATTGACGCCACCACTGCCTAACGCAACAACCAACTCCATCTCGTAGTGCAAGTTAGCAGTTTTAGAAGGGTAACGAATTTGGCCAGGCTTGCCCGCCGGGATCGCGACTAACGCGTCTGCCGGCTTACAGAAAAAGAACGGATCTTCGCGGCCGGTAAAGCCCATTTCTTTTGCGTGCTCGGCATAATTACGTCCCACACAATACACGCGTCGAACCGGAAACAATTCATCGCTGCTCACAATTGGCAAACCAACAATACCGGGGGCTTTTACTGCATAGCTGCTCATAATTGAATCCTGATCTCTAAATCGAAAAGTTAACGTTTTGTAGGTTCACCACTGTCTGGGGCGAGTGGCGGTGCTAATGGGGCTGAAGTCTCTGAGTGCGTGCTCGGCCCCGCGTAGGGCGCTACGGCCGCGGGCTGTGCTAAGTGGGCGATCGGGGCACTATCAAAGTACTCATCAATCTCATTGAGCTGCGTGGGTGTATACGTTGCCGCAACCGAAGCCACCTGAACGTCGTCGCCACCGGCACCGGTCGAATTTGTGTCAGATCCGCCTTGCGCCCAATCAACCGGAAACCCACTATCGGTTAGGTAGGCTAACCCCTCTGCATGAAACACGCCAGGGTCTGAGTCAACATCGGCCGCAGGCAAGTAAGAATCCGCTAACAAGACGGGCAAAGTCGTACCAACCGCCGTCGCTAAACGCCACTGCGCAGCAGCCTCTTGAGGGCGTTCGAGCTTATCGAACAGGCTTGCAAGTAACGCATGTACACGCGCATCGCTGCGACGCGCCAAGCTACGTGTGAGATACAGTTCAGCCTGCCCCCACAACTGGCCCGACAAACAAAGATTGCCTAGCGTCGTCAGCAGCTCTGGAGCTTCGGGGGTCTTTTGCAACCAAGCCTCAGTTTTTTCGAGTCTGCGAGCTACCTGCGTAGGCTCGCACCGGGCATAGGCTTCAAGCAATCGTGGGTCTAGCGCGTGTTCAAGAGCGGCCTCGAGAATCTTTGAGGCCTCTTGTGACTGACCCGACGCCTCAAAGGCCGTTGCGCCGGCTAAAGCCACCTCAGGCAATATCCGCTCGTCTGATTTCAGGTCTTTCCAGATTTTTTGCCACTCACCAGAGTGCAAGGTTTCACGCAAACGAGCGGCCGCCGCCGTTTCGATCAACGCACGCGCCTCAATCGTCGGCAAGGCTTTACGTCGACTTAAGGTGCGAGCCAGCACAAACACCTGATCAGAACGGCCCAGTTGGCTATAAGCCCGCAGTAACAAACGCAAAGTATGCACATGTCGAGCACCAGCTTGTTGGAGCGGCAAGAGCACATCAAGGGCCTGCTGGGCCCGGCCTTGATCCAAGTACAAATCTGCCGCGGCGGTCGCCACCGCCTCACTTAAGCCCGCATCTTGCCCTGCCCTGTCTTTGGTCAGCGCAAGTAAGTTGTCTCGCCGAAGATACTCGCCCAACGCGTGCGCCGCCCGCGCAGCCGATAAGCCAGCTAGCACTTGACGGTTGGCACTGCGACTTTGATCCAAGAGCTTGGTCAGGTCTTTTTCGGCGTTTGAATAACGCCCCTCAAGCAGTTCAGTCCAGCCTTGTTCAAGTAATTCGAGGTCACGTCGCACCTGTCTGCGACCATGCCAGACACGCACACGCATCGGAAGGCCGGTAAACCAAGCCAGCACGCGCACAGCAACGTAGAGCGCAATGAAACTAGCGACCAGCACCAACACCGCAAACGCAAACGACAGCTGGATGCGCCAACTGTTTAACATGATCAACACTTGGCCCGTATTTTCTCGCAGCGCTACGGCCAGCACAACGGCAACCGTGGTCAACAGCAGCGTCCAGAACCAAGTACGCATACTCAATTCTCGCTTTTGTTGTTGGGCTCTTGCAAACGAACGGCTTCAAGAGCAGCGATGCTATCGCTCATATCAGGTAGTGCAGCAGCGACGGGAACGCTTGCAAGCTCGCGTACCAAGCGAAGTGCTGCCACCGTATCAACCGCTTTGGGGTCGTAACGCGCAGTCAAAGACGCTTCAATGCTGGCAATTTCAGCTCGCCAGACTGAAGGCTGATGCATCAGCAATGCCATCTGCGCAGTTAACACCCTGGTGCGCAAGTTAGCCCGTAGTTGGCTACCCTGTTCAGGTGACATGAGTAACGCACTGGCATCAGTGACACGCTGAATACTGACGACACTTGCCAATTCTTTGGCAACGAAGACGGCCACCGCTTTAGACCACAGAACGGTCTTGCGCCAGGCGACAGCCAACCACGCCTGCTCTGTGAGGTCTTCGGCCGCAACCGCTGGCGCTGTCACTGGTTGTGCCGCTTCAGTTGCAGACACGCGACTTGCTGGTGCGGCACCGGCTTGCACCGAGTTGACTGAAGTGGCAGGTGGGGTAATCGCAGCCACTTTAGGCACTGCGGCATCGGGTACCAACAAAGGTGCGCGCCCAATTAAATTCGCAAGCGCTTCAAGTCGCACTGAAAGCGCACTCACGTCAATCAGCGGTACCGAACGCAAGCGATCAAGGTCTGTGCTAATCGCACGCTGGACTGCGGCAAAGCGCGGTCGATCTGCACGCACCAAGGTCGACAGCGCTGTTTCAAGCGCCATCACGGCATTATTCACATTGCTCGCCAAACGTAACTGTTGGCTGGCCAGTGTCACGAGACGATCGATGTCGTTCGCAAGCATCGAGTCTTCCATGCCTTTATTGAAACTTGCCCAAGCCTCTTCGAGCCCCTCAAACTGACTTTTTGATTCAGCAAGTGACTGTTGAAGATCAACTATGAGTTTGGCCTGCGCCTCGACCAAGCCAAGCGCCAACTTGGCTTCACGTTTGGTTTCAATTAATTGAGCAGTAAAGCCTTGTACTTGGGTTGCGACTTCGCGCCCCGCAGTATCAAATCGCTTTTGCGCAAACCAAGCACCTGTTCCAATCACCAAGGCAATCAAGAAAAAAACTAGCATCAACACGACTGACCACGATAAACCCGTATTTTTTCGGCGCAAGCGCGAAGTGTACTCAGGCGCTGGGCTATTAGCGGGCGTGGCTGGCTCAGCCTGCTTGGCTTGAGTTGACGACGGGGACGGAGATGTAGGTTCTGTCATGCCAGTATTGTAGTCGTTGCCTCGCATAAACGCGCATGTTCCGTGCATTAAGCCCGGCTCAGTCGACCTGATATTTGATCAAAACACAACACAATTGCCTCATCCTCGGGGCTCGCCACCGCGTGGCACAGTTGCCCGCCCTCGCGCCCAAGGGCTTTAGCAAGAACGGATAGCAGTCGTTCGTGCGTCAAGACGAAAGCAGACTGTTCAAACCATGTCAAAAGTTTAAGATCACCGAGCTTTTGCACAATGGCTTGAATGCCGTGCGCGCTAGTCAATAGCCAAACCGCCTGCCTGCGTTCTGTCGCCAACGTGCTCAAAGACACACTCAGCGTCTCTGGCCAGGAAGCGACTTCACGCTGATAGGTTTGCTGCACGGTTACCGCTACGCCCAAGGCGACGAGATTCTCACTTAACCACTCACGACCGTCTTGCCCACGCAAAATTAATACACTGCGCGGCAACGCCTGTTGAGCAAGAATGAGCGGCCACAGCGCCTCAGAGTCTTGCGAGGCCGCACCCTCTGGATGCAAAACCGTCACCTCGGCACCGAAGGCACGCCTTACCGCCGCTGCTGTCACAGGGCCCATGCAGGCTGCCTGAACCTGCAGGGGCCACTGACAATCCTCAGGCAATTGCCGCTTATATCCTGCAACCGCCGCACGACTGACAAAAACAACCAAGTCAAACTCTTCAGGGCGGGGGGCCACCAGCGCCGGCAGCAAAGGAACGGATTGAATTTCAAGAGCTGGGCATTCGAGTATGGGCCAGCCCGCAGCGCCCAACGCTTGCGCCAACGCAGTATTGCGCCCAGCGGGTCGAGTCAAAATCGCAGTGCGGAACATGTGCACCGTGCCCCCTAAGGGTTATTTGTCTCAGCCGCAGCGGCTAAGTTCGCCAAAATCACCGCGGCGCCCTGCTCGCGTAAATCTTGGGCAACCTGCAAGCCAAGGCTTGATGCCTGTGGGGCAAGCCCCGTAGCCTGAGCACGATAAATGATTTTTCCGTCTGGCGTTGCGACAAGCGCCCGAAGAGTCAATTGCTGCCCTTGAATGGCTGCGTAGGCTGCCAGAGGCACTTGGCAAGAGCCCCCTAGCGCGCGCGAAACCGCACGCTCAGCTAACGAGCAGGCGGTTGTTTCGTGACACGATAGCGGCGCCAGAATCTCAAGTAAATCAGCGCGTTGCTTTAAAATCTCAATCCCTAACGCGCCTTGCCCCGCAGCAGGCAACGAGTCTTCAATGGCAAGGCGTTGTCGAATCCTTTGCTCTAACCCAAGACGTTCAAGCCCAGCCGCGGCCAAAATAATCGCAGCATAGTGGCCTGAATCTAACTTGGCCAAACGAGTATCCAAATTACCACGTAAGGGCTCAATCTTGAGTTGCGGAAAACGCGCGCGCAACTGCGCCTCGCGCCGTAAACTCGAGGTGCCCACCACGGCTCCCTCAGGCAAGTCGGCCAACGTGCCAAAGTCATTTGACACAAACGCATCTCGACAATCTGCGCGCGTCAAAATGGTTGACAGCTCAAACAAGTCGGGCATGTCAACCGGCATGTCTTTCAGCGAGTGCACAGCCAAGTCAGCACGGCCATCTAGCAAGGCGTTTTCAAGTTCTTTAACAAAGAGGCCCTTGCCGCCCACCTTTGACAAGCTGCGATCCAAAATCTCATCGCCACGGGTACTCAATTTCAGCAAATCGATTTGCATCTCTGGGTATAAGAGCTGCAACCGTGACTGCACGTACTCAGCCTGCCATAAGGCGAGTCTGCTTGCGCGCGTGGCAATCGTTAAATGGCGAGGTCTCAAAATAGGGGCAACCCTTTAGCGAAGATAGTTAAAAATCACGCTGGCAACAATTCCAATGACAGCGAGCAACATCAAACGCTGCAGAAGTGTTTGACCTCGCTGAGGGGGTGGCGAAGGTGTCGTCATGGCTGACATCCCAAAAAGATTCGAATAGCCCGATTTGAACACGGACAGCAAAAAAAAACCGACCTACTGTAAAAGCAGGCCGGAGATTCGCGCAAGACAAGTTGAAAGCTACAAAACTGATTTCAACAGCTTACCCATTTCAGAAGGATTTTTAGTCGTGCGAATGCCGCAAGCTTCCATGATTTCAAGCTTAGCGTCTGCCGTGTCGGCCCCACCAGAAATCAGTGCGCCCGCATGCCCCATCCGCTTGCCAGCAGGCGCTGTCACACCAGCAATAAAGCCGACCATAGGCTTTTTCATGTTCTCTTTTGCCCACAAAGCCGCATTGACTTCGTCGGGGCCACCGATCTCGCCAATCATGATGACAGCATCGGTTTCAGGATCGTCGTTAAACAATTTGAGCACATCAATGTGCTTCAAACCATTAATTGGATCGCCACCGATACCAACTGCGCTAGATTGACCTAACCCGAGTTCAGTGACTTGCGCCACCGCCTCGTAAGTCAGTGTGCCCGAGCGGCTCACGATGCCGATGCGCCCTTTACGATGGATGTGACCGGGCATGATGCCGATCTTGATCTCGTCAGGCGTAATTAAACCAGGGCAGTTTGGCCCAAGCAAAAGCGTTTTGCTCTTGAGTTGCGCCATACGGTATTTAATCTCAAGCAAGTCGCGAACGGGAATACCTTCGGTGATACAAATCACCAAATCCAGTTCGGCTTCGATGCCCTCCCAGATTGCAGCAGCAGCGCCTGCGGGCGGCACATAGATCACTGAAACATTGGCGCCGGTCTCTGCCTTAGCATCTTTGACCGAGGCAAAAATCGGAATGCCTTCGAAGTTTTCACCGGCTTTTTTAGGATGTACACCAGCCACAAAGGCGGCCTCGCCATTGGCATAGGCGCGCGAGGTTCGCGTGTGATATTGACCCGTTTTACCGGTAATACCTTGGGTAATAACTTTTGTATCTTTGTTAATCAGAATCGACATATCTGTATCCCTGGCAGAATTATTTAGCCGCCGCGACAACGCGGGTTGCGGCATCAGCCATTGTGTCGGCGCTGATAATAGGCAGACCCGAATCGGCTAGCATTTTCTTGCCCAACTCTTCGTTGGTACCTTTCATGCGAACGACCAAGGGGACACTTAAATTGACAGCCTTGCACGCCGTAATCACACCTTGTGCAATCACATCGCAGCGCATGATGCCGCCAAAGATGTTGACCAAAATGGCCTTGGTGCCTTTGTTGCTGAGCATAATCTTGAACGCTTCTGTGACACGCTCTGCCGTAGCACTGCCACCCACATCAAGAAAGTTAGCAGGTTCACCGCCAAATAATTTGATGGCGTCCATCGTTGCCATAGCCAGACCAGCGCCGTTAACTAAGCAGCCAATATTGCCGTCAAGCTGGATGTAAGCCAATTCGTGTTTGCTGGCTTCGATTTCGGCCGGATCTTCTTCGTCGAGATCGCGATACGCAACAATTTCAGGGTGGCGAAACAAGGCATTTGGATCAAAATTAAATTTTGCATCAAGCGAAATAATGTCGCCCTTGCCCGTCAAGATCAAGGGATTGATTTCGGCCAATGAGGCGTCGGTATCCCAGTACGCCTTGTAGAGCTTTTGAAACTCAGCGCCAGCCTTAACCACTGAACCCTCAGGCACACCAATGCCACGGGCAAGAGTCTGCGCTTCGCTGTCGGTCAGCCCAGTGCCCGGATCAACAAAAACTTTAAGGATTTTTTCTGGATGATGTTCGGCGACCTCTTCGATGTCCATCCCACCTTCGCTGGAGGCCATCACGCATACGCGTTGAGTACCGCGGTCGGTCACGATGCCAACGTAGTACTCTTTTTTGATATCGGCACCCTCTTCGATCAGCAGTCGGCGTACTTTTTGACCCTTCGGGCCAGTTTGATGCGTAATAAGTTGCATGCCAAGTATTTCGCCAGAAATCTTGCGCACCTCTTCGATTGAGCGCGCGAGTTTGACTCCGCCGCCTTTACCGCGACCGCCAGCATGAATCTGCGCCTTCACGACCCAAACTGGCCCCCCTAGTTTTTGTGCAGCAGCAACCGCCTCATCAACACTAAACACCGGAATGCCACGGGGCACGACTGCACCGAACTGACGCAGCAACTCTTTGCCCTGATACTCGTGGATTTTCATAGGAATCCTGACAGTTAAAAAAATAAAACAGGTAAAAATTAACTCGACTTAAACGAATGGAAACGTTTAAACCAACTATTTCTTAGAGACGTCGGCGCCGATCACTTCAGGCGCAACGTACCACTGTGGATACAGCTCTTTTGTAATCGGCCCATCAAGACGCCAGGCCGTACAGCCCCCCAACTGATAAGGTCGCTTAGTTGGATCGGCAGCGTTTCGGCGCTGCCCAGACATCGTTTGCACGGCTGCGGTAGGCAACACGGCAGCCAATTCTGTCATGTGTGTACAGCCAGCGGTACGGCTAAAACGCTCTTTGACCTGCTGCCTAAAGCTTTTAAGCAGATTCATACCGATCAAGTCACGGTATTCAGTAGCGATTGAGGAGCAAGTCTCA
>JBAWWV010000060.1:0-15694 GCA_037146575.1 Alcaligenaceae bacterium
CGGCAGCGAGGCAGGGTCGTCGGTGGCTGCAAACGGGCGACCGGTGTAGGTTTCTTCGCCCCGAAACACCTTCAAACCGTTTTGCTGAATCGCCCGCAGTTGCGCGCCGCGCGCCACCAGTGACACTTCGTCATGGCCAGCCGTAATCAACCGCGCCGCCAAATGACCACCCACAGCACCCGCACCGTAAATACATATTTTCATGAGTCAGCCCACGTAACAAAAGTAACCAACGTAACCAGAGCCTCGCATTATCCGGCTGGCGGTGTTTGACGCAAGTTGTTAGTGGAAGAAAATTCATACAATATGCACTTGAAGGAATATTCCATTAAGGGTATTATTTGTGATGAGTTGGGAAGTCGAATACACGGATGAGTTTGAACTTTGGTGGGAAACATTAACAGGGCGTGAGCAAGAATCGCTGAATGCCTCAGTTAAGCTCTTGGAAGAACGTGGTCCAAATCTAGGGCATCCTCACAGCAGCGGCATAAATGGATCGAAACACACTCATATGCGCGAATTAAGAACTCAAACTGCTGGGAAGCCTTTTAGAACCTTGTACGCCTTTGATCCAAGGCGTTGTGCAATCTTGCTTATTGGCGGGGATAAGACCGGCGACGGGCGATGGTATGAAACGCAAGTGCCAATTGCGGACCAACTGTATGACGAACATTTAATACAACTAAAACAAGAGGGAAAGTTAAATGGCTAAGAAATTTAGCATTTTGAGAGAAGCGATGAGCCTCGAGGCTCAAGAACGGAGTCTGGCCAAAGCAGCCCAGATGCTTGCGGAGATGCCGTTGAATGAGCTTCGCCAAGCCCGAGGGCTATCGCAAAAGATGCTAGCCGAGCTCTTGCACGTTCAGCAACCCTCAATCGCCAAGCTCGAAAAAAGGACAGATATGTATTTGTCGACCTTGCGCAGCCACATCGAAGCAATGGGCGGGCAATTAGAAATCATCGCGCGATTTCCCGACGGAGTTGTGAAGATTAGTAACTTTTCAGAAATTGCATCGACGTAACAATAAGTGACCGGTGAGGTTTACGCCTTGAGAATCTATTTATATTCTCAGAAATATTACTTTACATAATATACATTATGCGTATTATCCTAATGGATAAAAAGGGCATTCTCTCTTGCTTTCGGAATGAAAATGCCCTCTGATATTTCCTTATCCACGCTTCAAGTTAGTGCCTACCCGCACTCACACTTGACGGCCCAACGTGCATGAGCCAAGTCTAAGCCTTAGTTACCGGTGAACTTTGGCTTACGCTTTTCAGAAAAAGCCAAAATCGCTTCTTTGTAGTCTTGCGTCGTTTGCACCAGCGCCTGATTGGCAGCCGCCATATCCAACGAGGTATGCAACGGAACGTGCTGCGAGTCACGGATCAGACGTTTGCTGGCGCGTGATGATTGCACTGGATGCGCCGCAATGCGTTGTGCGAGTTTTCTGGCCTCGTCCATCAAATCAGCGTCATCCACAACCTTGGATACCAAGCCTATCTTAGCCGCCTCTTCGCCATCAATAAAATCACCGGTAAAGGTCATTTCGTAGGCTTTAGACAACCCGACCGCGCGCGGCAAAAACCACGCCCCACCGTCGCCTGATAACAAGCCAACGCGCAAGAAGCTTTCGCCAAATTTGGCGCTGCGCGCAGCAATACGAATATCACACATGGTGGCAAGATCAAGCCCCGCACCGATTGCAGCGCCATTAACGGCTGCGATCGAGGGGGCCTCGAGGTCATATAACGCCAACGGAATACGCTGAATCCCTTCGTGGTAATACCGTCGAACCTCTGTGGGCGTTCTAGGTTTGTCATCGGTTGCGCGATCTTTCATCTTTTTGACGTTACCCCCCGACGAAAACCCCTCGCCTGCGCCAGTCAAAATGACACAACCGACTGATAAATCGGCATTGATTCGGGCCACATGTGCAACGATGGCATCAATAATTGCATCAGATAACGCATTGCGCGTATCAGGCTCGTTCAGCGTCAGCGTGACAACACCGCCGTCCTGCTCATAGGTCACTGCATCAGTCATCTTAAAATCCTATTTTGAAAGCACTTCATTTTTTACGGCGGCTTGCCAGCGAACAGTCTCAGCGAGCAGGTGTTGTTGCACCTCTTCAGGGCTACCCATCTTGACTACGGTTGCCAAGTTTGCCAGTCGTTCTGCCATCGCTGGCGTTTTGAGGACTGCGTTGATATTTTGATTCAATTTGGTCACAATCGGTGCTGGGATGCCTGGCGGACCTAGCAAGAAAAACGAGATGTCTGGCGACAGGTCTGGAAAGCCAGACTCAATGGCTGTTGGAACGTCTGGGAGTGAACTCAGACGCTGTTGACCCGTAACCGCCAACACTGTCACTTTGCCACTTTTTACAAGTGGAAACGCTGAAGCCGAGGTGGTGATCCAAAGTTGTATGCGACCAGCCAACACATCAATCTGCGCATCTGAGGTGGCCTTATACGGCACCATCACCATGTCAACCCCAGCACTCGATTTAAACAACGAACCAATAAACGCCGACATACTGCCAGCCGGCCCGTTGTAATTCAGTTCGCCGGGCTTTGCTTTAGCAATTGCCGCCAAGTCTTTTAAGGTTTTAGCAGGCACGCTGGGAGGTACTGACAGTACATACGGCAAGCCTGCGACAAAGGCGATCGGCGTAAAGTCTTTGGCGATTACTGTGCGAATTGTATTTGAGGCTTGATAGATGATACTGCTCGTGCTCGACAACACCATCGTGTAGCCATCTGGTTTACCCTGAGCGACATAATCCATTGCAATGTTGCCTGTCGCCCCGACTTTATTTTCGACGATCACAGGGGTCTTCATTTGTTCGCTAAGCTTTTGAGAAAGCTCACGCGCAATCAAATCATTACCACTTCCGGGGCCATAATTAGCAATAATCGTAATGGATTTACTCGGAAACTCTTGCGCACTGGCAAGGTTGTTCACCGAACCCAACATCGCCGCACAGAAAAATACCATCCAAACACGTAAAGTCATTTTCATACAGTCTCCGAATCATTTTTATTTTAATAAACTAAGAGCGAATAGAACTTTTAACAGGGTTAGAACCTATAAAACGTTTAACAGAGTTGACTCGTACAAGCTAGTTAACAAATGTATAGTTTACAGAAACCTTGACGCATTTAACGCGTACAAATGGTTTAACAAACTTGACCGCTTACAGAAATCACAACAAAAAAACCTAATCTTTACAGGCCTCACTGCGGCTGTAAACCTGCTTCTTTTGCAATTTTAGCGAAACGCGCGATTTCTTCGATTTGATAACGCCGCATCTGCTCAGCCTTAAATGGCATCAGCTCAACTAACATCTGATCGGCATACTCTTTTGCCATGGGCGTGGCCAAGACGGTCTGCAGTGCATCTTCTAATTTGTGAGTGATCTGATCGGGCGTGTCACTGCGAACGTAGAACGACGTCCACGTGTAGTTCGTAAACTCTGGAAAACCACTCTCAGCGATAGTCGGCACATCTGGAAAATCTGGATGACGCTTCTCTGACGACAACGCCAAGGCTCTGAACTTACCTGATTTCAATAATGGCACTGCGCCGTTAAAGCTAATGATTCCAAAATCAAGCTGATTGCCAAGTAGGCTCACCATGATTTCGCCTGCGCCTTTATAGGCAATGTTTTCAAACTTGACACCGGCAACATTGGCTAACCAGGCGAGTGACAATTGATAGCCTAAGGCATAGGTGCCGCCATTCAAGGGCACGGACGATGCCTTAGCAGCGGCAAGTAGCTCGGCAAACGTTTTGTACTTAGAGTCTTTGGCAACAGCAATCACGTTGACGCCGCGCGTTAGCCCACCAATCGGCTTAAAGTCTTTGACCGCGTCGTATGAAAGTTCTTTGAGCATGATCGGGTTCACCGCCATCAGCGAGTTACTGCCCATCAACATCGTATAACCATCGGCAGGCGCTGCCTTAACCGTGTTCATCGCTAACATTCCAGCAGCGCCGGTTTTGTTTTCAACCAAAAAATTTTGGCCTAGCAGTTTTGCCAGTAAATCACCGAAAAAACGCGAGGCATGATCGGCCCCGCTGCCTGTAGAAAACGGCACAATCACCTTCACCGAACGCGTCGGATAGTCGTTATGTTGCGCATGACTGAACACCGGCATCAAGCCCAAGCCTAGACAGCCGAGCAACACTGTGTAAAAAACACGCGTCATGTGACAAAGCCGCTTTAGATCACAAAGTCGCCTCGGATCACAAAGCCGCTTCATATCACCTCTTCTTTATACAAGGCCTCGAGCTCAGCCTCTGACAGCCCAAGCCAGCCCGAATAAATTTCTTTGTTGTGTTGACCCAGATCGGGGCTTGCGATCGTGTTGACGCGATCAGCCCCGTGAATAATTAAGGGAGTATGCGGCAACACCACACGCCCTAAATCTTTGTCGTCAAACCATTCAAGCATGCCACGCTCATGCATGTGCTTGTCATTCATCACTTCAAGCAAATCACGAACTGGTGCGCACGGAAAGCCATGTTTTTTACTCAAGGCAAACAGCTCTGCGCGCGGCAGACTTTCTGTCCAACGGGTAATTTCATCGTCGGTTGCAGAGATGTTTTCAACACGTAATTTGTTGCTTTCAAACCGGGGGTCGGTGCTGAGATCTTGGCGGTTCATTGCGGCCAACAAGTTTCGCCAGTGCGGTTCAGTGACGCAGACAATAGCGAGGTAACCATCTTTTGCCGGGTAAACGTTGTAGGGTGCTAATGCGAGCCCACCATGGCGGTTACCGACGCGCGGCGGCACGACCCCAACAGATTTATGCGTGATACCCATATTCGACGCAAGCGTTGGATAGGCCGTTTCTTGCATCGATACTTCAACTAAACGCCCTTGCCCCGTCTGCGAACGCTCGTAGAGGGCCGTCATGATGCCAGCGTAAAGATGCACGCCGCTTAAGAAATCAACGATCGAAGCCCCCGCACGTAGGGGTGGGCCATCAGGCGTACCCGTGACACTCATGATGCCCGAGGCGGCTTGAATCGTCACATCCATCGCTAAGTTATCGCGATCAGGGCCAGACAACCCATAGCCGGTACCCGAACCATAAATCAAACGGGGATTGAGCTCATGCAACACCGACCACCCTACTCCTAGCCGATCCATCACGCCCGGTGCAAAGTTTTCAACCACGATGTCCGCGCGCTTCACCAACTCTTTGAAGAGTTCGCGACCTTTTGCCGTTTTTAAATTCAGAGTGATGCCGCGCTTGTTGGTATTGAGCATGGCCATGGGTAACGAGGCACCGCCGCTCACCTTAGCGCGAATCCTCGAAGGCTCGCCGTTCAGGGGCTCGATCTTGATAACATTGGCGCCCGCCTTGGCCATCAAAAATGTCGCGTACGGGCCTTGATAAATTTGGGTCAAGTCAATGACTGTAATACCCGCTAAAGGAGTATTGACGCGTGGCGCCTGTGGCGTTGTGTTTGCCATCTTAGCGCGCCTCTTTGAGGATCTTTTTCGCTAGCGACATACGGTGTACTTCGGCGGGGCCTTCGTACACTCGCATCACTCGTACACGTTGCGCCATCAACTGTAAGGGTAGCTCTTTGGTCACGCCCATGGCGCCAAAGGTTTGCATCGCGTGATCAAGAATCTCGGCAGCCATCTCGGTGGCATACACCTTAATCATCGAAGCCTCAGTGCGTACATCGATGCCTTGATCTTGCTTGCGCGCGGCGTCTTGCACCATCAGACGACAGGCATGCATCTTCATGGCCGCATCAGCGATCCACCATTGAATGGCCTGACGATCCGACAGCAACGCGCCAAAGGTCGTCCGTTGCTTGGCGTGTGTGCACATCATGTCTAACGCGCGACGGCACATACCAATACACCACGTACCAATCTGCAAACGACGCACCACCAGACGCAATTGCATGGGGGCAAAGCCAGCACCAATCTCGCCTAAGACGTTTTCAGCTGGAATGCGGCAATCTTCAAACACAAGCTCATACGTACGGTGACCGCCAAGCATCGGGATCTCGCGCAAAATCTCGAAGCCAGGTGTGTTTTTTTCAACAATGAAGGCTGTAATACCTTCGTGGCGTTTGCCTGCGCCGACCCGCGCCATGACAATCACAAAATCAGCAGACGGTACCTTGCTGACCCAAATCTTGCGGCCATTGATCACCCACTCGTTGCCAACTTTTTCAGCGCGCGTGATCATGCCTGAGGGGTCGCCACCAGCATTGGGCTCAGAAATCGCAATCGCCGATTTAGCCGTACCTGCCGCGTAGGGCTCAAGATATTTCTTTTTTTGCTCGGGGGTACCGACAGCCAGCAACATATGCATGTTGGGTGAGTCAGGCGGAAACACAAAAGGCGTGACGGTGCGACCGAGTTCTTCGTTAAGTGCCATCCATGTGGTGGCTGAGAGATTTGCACCACCGAGTTCTTCGGGTGCATCTAAGGCCCAGAGCCCTAATTCTTTACATTTTTTTAATAAAGGCGCTTCTTCTTCTGGCAGCAATTTGAGCTGTTCGCCCTTAATTTCACGTGCCAGCACAGCCGCCTCGAGGGGCATCAACTCTTGGTCAACAAACTTGGCCACCAGATCGATGATCATGCGTGCGTCGTCAGCTTGTTCTGCAGTACTTTGTTCTTGGCTCACCCTACTCTCCTTATACGATAAGTACTATCTTAGCTGATTGATCCGCCTCAGTTGCGCGTCGCTCTGCTGTAGCCTATGCTTAATCGATAGAAAACAATACGCGCAATGTTATAAAAAGACTCGAGCGTCGGGTGGGACTGCACCGCTGGCGCCAAGCCGTTAAAAATATCGGAGAACAACATGACAACTCAGCCAAACGATGGCTATTACGAAGTTTTGTGGCCCCGTAGCCCAATGCAAGTTCAGGGCAAATCCTTGGCGAAACGTCTGGATACCCTCGCCGGCAAAACGATTGTTCAGCTTTGGGATTACGTCTTTAAAGGCGACCAAGTGTTTGCTGCGCTTGAAGACAGCCTGAAGGCAAGATATCCAGGGGTCAATTTCGTGCACTGGAGCGTACTCGGCAACACCCACGGCCCCGACGAGCGTCAAATTTTGGCCGATTTACCTCGTCGTCTCAAAGAGCTTAAGGCGGATGCCGTTATCTCAGGGATGGGTTGCTGAGGTAGCTGCACGCCCGCCGTGTTGCGGGCGAGTGCAGTCTGTGAAGAGGCTGGCGTGCCAAGCTCTTCGCTCGTGAGTCAGGGGTTTTTAAAGCTCGCCGAGGCGTCGTCCATTGGTTTGGGCTTACCGAGTATGCCTGTCGCCTTAGTGCCGGGGCATCCAGGCGCGCAAAGCGCGGCGATGCTGCGACGCAACATTCTTGAGATCACAGCGGCAGAGGTCATCAAGAACTTAACCGACGCCACCGGAACCGGTGCCCAGTCCTCAGAACCCCAAGCGCAAGACGTGGTGTTCAAAGGCGGCTTTGACGCTGTCAATCAGTTCTTTTTAGAAGAGGAGTGGAGTGATGGTTTACCGGTCGTCCCCCCAACGCGTGCCAAAGTCCAAGAATTTTTAAACTATACCGACCGTGCACCGACCGACGTGTTGGGTGTGCTGTTGCCCGACAATCGCGCCGCCACAGTCTGGAGCATCGCCGTCAATGGCGTGATGGCCGGTTGCCGCCCTGAGTACATGCCAATTTTGGTTGCACTTGTTCAAGCCATGGCTGACCCAGCTTATGGCGTTGAGCACAGCGGCAATACGCCAGGCGGTGAGACCCTCATTATTTTGAACGGGCCAATTGTTCAGCAGCTGGGATTTAACTATAAAGAAAACGTATTACGCGATGGCTTTCAACCCAACACCGCTGTTGGTCGCTTTTGGCGCCTGTATTTGCGTAATGTTGCTGGCTTTTTATTACACAAAAACGATAAAGCCACGTTTGGAAACACGTGGCGTGTGGTCGCCGCTGAAAATGAAGAGGTATTAAAAGCGATTGGCTGGAGCCCAACCAGTGTAGAGATGGGCTTCAAAGAGACCGACAACACCGTGACGATTGCGCGCTATACCGGCGGCAACGTGATTGCGTCGGTGTCAGGCAGTACCCCCGAAGAGATCATGCCAATCATTGCCGATGCGGTGGCTCGACAAACTTCATGGCAGATTACCTTTACCGTAGGTGGGGCCTACGGCACGCTTCGGCCGTTAGTGTTGCTCAGCCCTATCTTGGCTGAAGCCATCGCCCAAGGCGGCTGGTCTAAACAAGACGTCAAACAGTACTTGTTTGAACACGCTCGACTCCCTGCCTGGAAGTTTGAACATATGCTGCGTGTCTGGGCCGACAAGCCGATTTGGAACCTGACCGAAGAATATGCTGCGGGTCGTATCCCGAAAGTGTTTTGTGAATCTGATGACCCAAATCGCTTGGTGCCCTTAATCACCTGTGCCGACGATTTCATGATCGCGGTCACGGGTGACCCGCTTCGAACCAATGCATATGTGTTTGCGCACAATGGGCGACTCGGCTACCCGGTTGGTAAATTGATCGATTTACCGAAAAGTTGGCAATTTTGATATCTGTTGGCTGCCGACTCGATCAAGTTGGCAATTTTGATATCTGTTCGCGACCAGTTCGATCAAGTTAGCAATTGGGATACCTGTTGCTCACCCGTTCGAGCAATTGATCGCTTTAAGGTCCAGAGCACTTTTTTGTATTTTGTTAGGTCTAGAATAGAAATATACAGACAGGAGCCAAGATGAACGCTGAAAACAATATGAATATGCACATGCTGCGCGTGCTGCATCCCGCGGTCGAATCGCACACGCCGGTTAAAAACCCGCATGACTTAATCCCTGAAGGCGGTAAAGCGCAAGGGCTGCGTCACCTCGCCCCTCGTCTGCTCAGTCTAAAGGGCAAGCGTCTGGCACTGTTAGATAACAACAAGGTCAATGCGCGCGAACTCTTGACCGCCTTTGGCAAACAATTGCAACTTCAACACGGTGTGGGCGACATCAAAATGTGGCGCAAGCCCACTTCTGCGGCCCCTGCCCCGTTTATCTCTGACATCACCGCATGGAAACCCGACCTGATGCTCACGGCCTCAGGCGACTGAGGGTCGTGCTCGTCGTGGAGTGTCCACGACTCGCACACGATAGAGTCCCTGGGAATCCCCACATTGACATTCGTGACGCAACCCTTTCGGGGGATTGCATCAACACGCTCAAAATCTTTAGGGCTACCAAGCCTGCCGATTTTGTTAATCGATCATCCGTTAGCCAATCGGTCAATCGACGAAATCGAATCCATTGCGGCGCAGCGTTTGGCCGATGTTATAAAGTTGTTAACGGATATGCCCACACAATAAGCCTAGAGAGATTCAAGTATTTGGGTCACGCGAAGCAAAGTAAAGTCGTGACGCAAGGTCGACACGCGTCAACAGTGCAGCCACGAATCGTTCAACCTTTGGAGGGCTCGTCATGGGCACCCACGCGACACTAATAGAGCTAGACCTGACCGACGATTCTTTGCAAGAGTATTTCGAACAGCAAGGGTGGACAGACGGCTTACCCGTGGTCGCGCCAACGCCCGAGCGTGTTGCGGCAATGATTGCTGGCGGTGGCTTAGCGGCCGATGTCGAAATCGCAGCTATCGCACCAGGTTATGCCTTGTGCAGCGTTGAGAAGTTAGCGATCAACGCGGTCATGGCAGGTTGTAAACCAAGTTACATGCCGGTGCTTGTGGCGGCGTTAAAGGCCTTGGCAGTGCCTCGCTTTAATTTATCGGGGATACAGTCGACCACGCACCCCGTGGCGCCGATGTTGGTCGTTAACGGCCCGATACGCCAAGAGATCGGTTTGAACTGTGGCTCAAACGTGTTTGGACAAGGTTTTAGGGCGAATGCCACGATCGGACGCGCAGTTCGCCTCGTGCTCATGAATATTGGCCAAGGGATCCCCGGCAAGACGGATATGGCAACACACGGCACGCCTTGTAAATTTAGCTTTTGCGCCGGTGAAAATGAAGAGCAAAATCCTTGGGAGCCGTTTCATGTTGAACATGTTTTAGCAAAAACAGATAGCAGCGTGTTGGTGCATGCAGCTGAAGCACCGCACAACGTGCAAGACCACGCGAGCGCCAACGCCGCAGAACTTTTATTAATGATCTCTGATGTGATGATGGCTATTGGCGGCAACAACATGAGTTCGGGCGGTGAAATGCTACTGGTGCTTGGCCCCGAACACGCGGCGATCTTAGCGAAATACGGTATGAGCAAAGACGATATTCGACACGACCTACACAAACGCATGCAGCTGCAATTAAGTCGCGTCAGTGAAGGCTGCCAAGAGTGGTACCGCACCAAACGAAAAACCTTTAATGTGGCGCCTGGTACAACCCACATCCCTTACTTGGACGAAGCCTCGCAAATTCAAATTGTGGTGGCTGGCGGTCAAGGCTTGCATTCGATGGTGGTGCCAAGCTTTGGGATCTCGCACTTTGTGCTCGAGAAAATCGTCTAGAGAATGATTGTTGCAACAGCTGGCCATATTGATCATGGCAAAAGCACCTTGGTCAAAGCGTTGTCGGGTACTGATACTGACCGCTTGCCAGAAGAAAAAGCCAGAGGGATTTCGATCGATCTAGGCTTTGCCTATTTGACGCTACCCGACACGCCTGTGATCGGTTTCGTCGATGTGCCAGGCCACGAGCGTTTTGTGCGCAATATGCTCGCTGGCGTGTGCGGGATTGATTATGTGATGTTGGTGGTTGCAGCCGATGATGGCGTGATGCCACAAACCATCGAGCATTTGAACATTGTGAAGCTGCTGGGCATACAGGCCGGCGTTGCCGTCTTGACTAAAACGGATAGAGTATCCGCTGACCGCGTCAATGAAGTGCGCGAACAAGTACATGCCTTATTACAAAGCGTCAATCTCGCGACACTTGAAATTATTGCGTGCTCGACGGTCGCCCAACTTGGTGTGAACGACTTGCGTGAACGACTCGCTCAAGCGGCGCGCACCACGCAACGTACAGATTTCGAAGGAAGGTCGTTTCGCTTTGCGATTGACCGCGCCTTTTCGATTGTTGGCAGTGGCACCGTTGTGACCGGCACGGTGTTTACCCACGGCGTACAGTTGGGTGAGCGTTTAACACTCACGCCCGGAGGTCAGAGTGTACGTGTGCGCGGCATTCATAAAAATGGCGTCGCAGTCACTGACGCACAGGCTGGCGAACGCTGCGCGCTTAACCTCGTGGGCATCAGCGCGCAAGACTGTGGTCGCGGCGACTGGGTCGTTGCGACACACTTGCATGCACCCACAACACGCGTGGATATTAGCCTGAATGTTTTGAACGCAGAGACGCACGCTTTGAACCACTGGACCGAGGTTCATCTACACCTTGGAACCACAGAAGTCGTCGCGCGTGTGGCCATTGACCGCGGTGGCTCGATTGCACCGGGCGCCACGGGCTACGCGCAGTTGGTGTTGAGCAATCCCATTGCTTGTTTGAGTGGCGATCGTTTGATTATTCGCGATCAAACCGCGCAGCGCACGCTAGGCGGGGGCATTGTGCTTGATCCCTTTGCCCCCCCAAGAGTGCGAAACAAAATACTTCGCCAAGCCGAACTCGCTGCCTTCTCGCACGAAAACCCAAGGCTCGCGTTAAGCGCCCTGCTCGTTTGTCACGCCAAGACGGGCGCTGACCTCGATCACTTTTCGCGCAGTTTCAATGTGACGGAAAATGTCTTTGCCCAAATGCTTGCTAGTGAAGAAGCGCTCGTGATTGCCAAGGCACCAAGCTACGCGTTGCTTAAGACCTCGATTGAGCAGCTCGGTCAAGCCATTTCGACACACTTGCAACACTACCATCGCGCTCAACCACAGGCGCCCGGACTCAGCCTGAAAGACTTGCGGCAACAATGCGCAACAGCTATGAAGGCATCCGTGTTTGTCGCCTTAGTGCGCTATATCGCTACGGCTCAACAAATCATCGTGACGGGCACCATGGCGGCGT
Organism: Alcaligenaceae bacterium; assembly: GCA_037146575.1. Classification (GTDB taxonomy): domain Bacteria; phylum Pseudomonadota; class Gammaproteobacteria; order Burkholderiales; family Burkholderiaceae_B; genus Zwartia. The sequence goes on from JBAWWV010000060.1 coordinate 12,011, forward strand.
TGACCACGCATCAGTCAAGCGCACATGCTGCCGATCAACAGATGTGGCAAAAGATTCAACCCACACTTGCAGCGATGGGCCCCAAAGGCTTAACAGCGGCAGATCTTGCTCAAGCAGCGGGTTTAAAAGTCTTGGTTGTCAACGACATGTTGCATCGAAAAGTTAAACAAGGTGAGCTTTTTCGGGTTAGTTCAGAGCGCTTTTATTTGCGTGCAAACATGATTCATTTTGCAAAACTGGCTCGCGAATTGGTATTGGCTAGCCCCACACAAACATTTATTGCGGCGCAGTTTCGCGACCGGGCGGGCGTCAATCGCACCTTAGCCATTGAAATCTTAGACGTGCTTGATCGGCTGGGTGTGACGCAGCGCGTCGGAGATGCGCGCAAACTGCTCAAGCCACTTGAAACCGTATTTGCTATTGATTGACGATTTTTGCGTCTTTGATGACGGTGCCCCATTTAAGGGTTTCGGCCTCAATAAACGCCTTGAACGCCTCGGGCGTACTACCGGCCGGATCGGCTCCACTCACCGCGAGTTTTTGCTGCACCTCGGGCATGCCTAATACTTGATTGATCGCCACGCTTAGTTGCTGCACGATCGAAGCTGGCGTGCCTGTCGGCACCATCGCACCACTCCACGAGGTGGCGACATAGCCGTCAAAACCCGCCTCGATCATGGTCGGGACCTCAGGCAACAACGGGCTGCGAGTGGGGCTTGTGACCGCAAGCGCCCTGAGTTTGCCTTGCTTGACATGCTCGATCATGCCCGGCATGGTCGGAAACGCGACCTTCACCGTCCCGCTTAGCAAATCTACGATCTGCGGACTTGTGCCTTTATACGAAATATGTACAAGCTCCACGCCAGCGCGCGACTTAAACCATTCTGCCGCCAAATGAGGTGAACCTCCTGTGCCCGAAGAGCTGTAGCTCAGCTCACCCGGGTGACTCTTGGTGTAGGCAATTAATTCTTGTACTGAGTGGACTGGCAGCGAGGGATGCACCAGCAAAAAACTGGTGACAGAAGTCGCCTGTGAGACGGCAACGAAGTCTTTAAACAAGCTATAGCTTAAGTTTGGAAACAGCGAGGCGCTCACTGCCGTACCAATCGAGACCCAAAAGATAGTATAGCCATCGGGTGCTGCGCGCGCGGCAAGCTCAGCCCCAATATTGCCGCTTGCCCCAGGTTTGTTTTCAATCACGACCGACTGACCTAACACTTCGGCTAACTTTTGCCCAATAATCCGCGCCGGCACATCGGTTGAACCGCCGGGGGGATAACCCACGATGATCTTGATTGATTTGTTGGGGTAACCCTGCGCGCGCACTGAAAATGAAAGAATGGCGAAAGACACGCCTAATGTCAGCAGCAAGAAATATGACGCAAGCCGTATTTTCATCATTTTTTCCGTTAAGCCGTTAGGGGTGGCAAAGAGACGCTTTAAAAATCCAGAATAGCCAAGCACAAATCTAAAACAAACTTGGTAATGACTTGCGTTGTCATCAGCCAATTAGCCTACATGACCATTTTGTTCAACATAGCATCTGCTGGTCTTGTTTTGCGCTTAAAAGTAACACGCTCAAACGGGCATTGATTTAAACTCCAAATAATGACGCAGCCTATCAGACGAATCCAACAAACTTTACAAAGCTTTGCTAAGTGCAGCCAGTACCATTGGCAAAGCATTTGGTCGTAAACCCCCTTTTTGAGAACGCCCAATATGAACCGTTTTGACGATGCTGGCAAACTGCTCTTGCGACTCACGATCGGCATTCTGTTGTTGATGCACGGACTGTTTAAACTGGCTAACGGTCTTGACTCCATCACTACGTTGGTGCTAGCACAAGGCTGGCCGGCTTGGTTGGCCTTTGGCGTCTTGATCGGCGAAGTCATCGCCCCGTCACTGCTGATTATTGGTGTGTTAACCCGCGTTGGTGCGTTAGTGATTGTGTTCAATATGTGTATCGCGATTTACCTGGCGCACGCCTCTCAAATCTTACTCCTCACCAAAACAGGTGGTTGGGCGCTTGAACTTCAAGGTCTGTTCTTACTGGGCGCCCTAGTGGTCGCGCTGTTAGGCGCTGGCCGGTTTAGCCTCGGTGGCAGTTATGGTCGTCTGAACTAGTTAGGCTCCATGCCAAATCTGGCTTTCGCCTTCAGCTGAGCCAATTCAAGTTCGAGTTGCGCCTTCGCTTGACTGGCACACTCGGTTTGCTCAGACGGATGCATGCCTTTGCAGGCATTCATCGCCTCTTGGTGCGCGGCTAGGGTTTCTTTACGTGCCGTATCAAACCTTTGCTCAAGCGTCACGTCTTCTTGGGTCCAACGCTCTGGCTCGGGTTCGGGCCACCGAATCTCGGGTGGCGGCGGTAAAGGCAAAGCCGATTGCGCTTGCACATAAGTTGTACTGAGTAACGCAGCGCAGAGCAGCAATCCTTGACTGGTTAAGCAATAACGTCCATACAAAAAAGAAGTTTTCATCGTCCATCCCACAGATAACTTGGTACTCTTAGTAATGTACGCTTTTTTTTTATTGGTTTTTTCAAGGATCGTTGATGATGCTCAGAAAAAAGATTCAACTCTATCGCGCAGGTCTGCTTCTTAGTCTGCTGGGCTGCGCGTCTGCTTGGGCTGAACTCAAAGTTGGGGCGAATGCACCAGCCTTTACCGCACCCGCTGCACTTGCAGGACAAACCTATAATTTTGTGCTTGCCGAAGCGCTAAAGAAAGGGCCTGTGGTCGTGTACTTTTACCCTAAGGCGTTTACCACTGGCTGCACGATTGAGGCACAGTTATTTGCTGAGGCGACGGATAAGTTTGCTGAACTGAAGGCGACTGTGATTGGTGTATCGGCCGATGATCTTGATACCTTGAAAAAGTTTTCAGAAGGCCCCTGCGGTGGAAAATTTGCTGTCGCGGGCGATGTTGATCGCAGTATCATTAAGGCCTATGACGCTGGCATGATGATTAAACCTGACATGGCAAGCCGCATTTCGTACGTGGTCACGCCCGATTCAAAAATATTGTTCGTGCACAGTGGCATGGGCCCTGACCAGCATGTCAGCAGCACGCTCGCGGCACTGCAAGCGTGGCAAGCAAAAAAATAAAGTGTTATGAAGACTGTTTGTTGGTTTCGTACAGATCTGCGCCTAAATGACCAGCCGGCCTTGGCTGCTGCCGCTGCGCAAGGCTCGGTTATCGGTTTGTTTATTGCCTCACCCGGGCAATGGCGTCTGCATCACGACGCCCCACTTAAGGTGGATTTTTGGTTACGTGCGGTGAAGCATTTACGCACCGAACTTGAAGCGCTGAACATCCCGCTCAAGATACTCTTGGTCGAGCATTGGAAGGACGTACCAAAAGCCTTGCTCGAGTTTTGTCAGCGCCATCACGCAGACCAAGTGCACTGTAATCGTGAACACGGGGTTCATGAGCGTACGCGCGATCGCGGCTCGTACAGTTTGTTGGCGAAGCATAATATTTCGTTACAAGGCCACCACGGTGGTACGTTGTTGATACCCGGGAGCGTCAAAACGGGTGCCGATGCGTATTACTGCGTGTTCACACCCTTTTCGAAAGCCTGTAGAGAAAAACTACGAACCGCGCCCTATCGGCTCGCGCCTGCGATTAAACGTCAGCCTAACACTGGCTTGCCCGCGTCAGACGACTTTCCTGACGCACTCAC
>JBAWWV010000061.1:0-15684 GCA_037146575.1 Alcaligenaceae bacterium
CCCCTATGCTGTATTGCTGGCGATCGTCGGCTGTGCGATTGGCTTATCCGGTCAGTATCATGGTTGGGTGCCGCCGGTGTTGGGCGAATTTTTAAGCCTGTTCAACCATATTGAAATATCGTCTGACACTTTCTTAATCGTCTTCTTGCCGGTGCTGCTGTTTGAAACAGCGTTAGCAATGAACGTACGACGCCTGATAGACGATCTAGGTCCCATCCTGCTACTTGCGATTGTTGCAGTCTTTGTGAGTACAGCCTGCGTTGGGGTTGTGCTCGCACAGTTCTCTGGCTTTAGTCTGGTGACCTGCTTAATTTTGGGCGCAATTGTGGCCACCACCGACCCAGCGGCTGTGGTGGGTATCTTCAAAGAGGTTGGAGCACCGACAAGACTTTCGACGCTAGTTGAGGGCGAAAGCTTGTTGAATGATGCGGCCGCGATCGCGGTCTATACCTTCCTGCTCGCGCTTCTGTCAAAGTCGGGTGAGGGTGCGTCGCACCTCCTGCTGCCCGCCTTTCTAAAGGTCTTTCTTGGCGGGGCAGTAACTGGTTTCTTGCTTGGCCGCCTGACCTGCTTGGCGTTTGTTTGGCTAAGAGGCTGGCCGGTCGCAGAGATTTCGCTGACCCTGTCGCTCGCCTATTTTGCCTATTTCGTGGCCGAGCATTACCTACACGTGTCTGGCGTTGTGTCGACGGTCGTCGCTGGCTTGGTCGTAGGCTCGACCGGGCGTACTCGCATGGCGCCGCTCACCTTTGAAAATTTGTCACACTCCTGGCATCAGTTTGGCTTTTGGGCGAATTCGCTGATTTTTTTACTGGCTGCGATGCTTGTCCCAAAAATGACTGCGCATGCAACCTGGATTAACGTGTTTTACGTGGCCTTGGTGTTTTGCGCCACGCTTTTTGCACGCGCAGTCGTTGTCTTCGGTCTGTTGCCCATGATGTCCTGGCTGCGTATTGCCACGCGGGTGAACCCAAGTTTTAGGGTGGTGATCTGGTGGGGTGGCTTGCGCGGCGCGGTGTCGTTGGCGTTGGCACTGGCGGTGACAGAACATAACAACCTGCCCGAGGATGCGAGTCGTTTTATCGCGATATCTGCTACGGGCTTTGTATTGGCCACGCTATTTTTAAATGGCCTGACGTTACAGCCACTGATTAAGTTGTTGGGGCTCAACGCGCTCACGGCAAAAGAGCGTGCCTTGAGCAACCAGGCCGTGATTGTCACCACGGCCCTGATTCAGCAAGAAACCGACCAAATTGCAAAAAGCGAAGCGGTGCCCGAACGCGCGCACTCTAGGGTGCACCAGGTCTTTGATCAGGCGCTGTTGCAGGCCAGCGAAACCCAACTCGTGAACTTCTCAGAAAGCGAAAAGTTTGAGCTAGGCTTGTTAATTTTGGCGCGCCGTGAATTTGAACGTTACTTCAACGTGCTCAAACACGACATCATTGATCGGCGACTTGCCGAAAAACTATTAGGTCGCGCTGAGCGGCTTGAGGATTTAGTGCGTGCCTCAGGCTTGGAGGGATTTCGAGCCGCCGTGGCCCGTGCTGTGCGTTACCCGCGTCGGTTTCGCCAAGCCTTGCGTGTATACGAGCGTTTTGGCGTGCAACGCTGGCTTGCCTATGAGCTAAGCCAGCGCTTTATCACCTTGATGTCGATGCGCTCGATTGCGCAACAACTGCTCGAATTTGCTGAAACCAAGTTGCCAGATCTCATTGGCGGCAACGCTACCGCCCAAGTGGTACGGGCACATCGAGAGCGCCACGAGTTTGTCCGTGAGGCGTTGCATGCCCTTGAGCTTCAATATCCAACCTATTCGTTGTGGCTGCACGAGCGCTACCTTGGACGGATTGCACGCGGCTTGGAGCGGGAAAAATATGCCGAGATGCTTGAGCAGTCGCTGGTCAGTGGAGAGGTGTACGCCGATTTGCTTGAAAAAGCAGACGAACGTTGGGCATTTCTTGAACAAGAACAGCCCCTTGATATTGAAATGAGCGCGCAAGCCTTGGTCGCCCGTGTGCCTTTGCTATCAGACTTGCCTGCGCAAGCCTTGAGCGAGGTGACAAAAATGTTGACTCCGCGCTTGTTTTTGCCCAATCAACTCATCTCGGGCGAGCAGCTTCCGCCCTTTGGTCTCTATATCGTGGCGTCGGGAGCTGTTTTGGTGCTGTTGCCGGACGGTACCCACGCAGAACTCGGATCGGGTGAGTTTTTTGGTGAATTAGCGTTGTTAAGCAACGAAAAAATCGAGGGGTTTGAGGTTCGCTCGCTGGGCTACAGCAAAGTGCTGTGCTTGCCCGCTAAAAGCTTTAACGATTTGCTAGCCCATAATGCGGGGCTGAAAGAAAAAATCGAACTCGTGGCAAAACAACGGTTGCGCGCGATTGAAGTTTGGCGTGATCACCAGTCAAAGTAGGTCACGCTGCGCCCGGCGCCGAAGTCGGCGCAGAGTAGGTTTCTAAGGATGTGAGGCTGTCGCGCGCCGAAGAAGGTCTTCGGCCAAGACAATTGACGCCTCAAGGGTAAAGGCGCCCTGATTCAGCATATCGAAAATAATCGTTGGGGCAATTAACTGAATCTCCATCACCTCGCCGTCTCGGTTTTTAGGGGAGACATGAGAGGGTAAGACGCACTCGCAGGTTAGTACGTCTTCAACCTGATAACCCTCTGGGACTTGCCTGAGCATGCGGGCAATCGTTCTGAGGGGGGTGCGCTTGGCAATATCTTGCGCTTCAAGACCCGCCTCTTCGTCAGACTCGCGTACCAGTCCGACCTGAACGTCTTCTTGGCTAGAAATGAGCCCGCCGACCAAGGTGTCCCACATGCCTGGGTCGGTTGCCTTGGTCAGTGAGCGCCTGGCAACCCATAGTTGTCCATCTTGCGACCAACCACTGAGGTGTACTGCCCGAGTGAGTAAGCCTAGGGGGCGGACCACACCCCGCTCAATCGCGCCAAGCGGTCTGTTGCCCGAAGGCGAAGTCTCGCCAACAGCGTGGTCGGGCCAAACATCCAATAGTTCGTTTCGCCAACCGGGCGCACAGCCTGCCTGACGCAGTGTGCTCGCCACCAGCGCCAACAGCGAATTTAACTGTGACCCTGAGTCGATTAACCGCCCAAGATGTGCAGAATTGTGCGTGATTTCGACGTCGTTAAGCTCGGCAAGCGCCTGAGCGGCTTTGGAAAAAAGCCAGCCGCAGCGGTGTCCTGAAATAAAGAGAGGGAGCGAGCCGACCTGTACGGGCTGGTTGGCCCGCTCTAGCAGGCTGTCAAGCAGCTGCTGAAGGCTACCGCGATCTAAAGAAATTCTTGGGGAAAGCATAGGGTCTTCAGGGGTTTGTTGTGTGGGGAGATTGTAGGGCAGCGAGACCTTCACAGCCACGCTATAATCCTCTCGGTTTATTTACGAATATCTTTTGTGAATGATTCGCGTTGGGCTAGGGCAACATACCGCCATGGGCTCAGCGGTCCAATAATTTTGCGTCAGCGGTGCTCAATCTCCATTAGATCAAAGTGGTTATGGTGTTGGTTCTAAAGCGCAGCGTATTCGAGGTTCAGCATGAAGAAGGTCAGAGGGTTACTGGGCGCCTGTGCCATGCTTTTTTGTGGCGTGGTCAGTGCACAAGTCAAAGACATGCCGGGCGGGCCCCGCGTTAACCAGCTTAATTTACCCGAAGGGGTTACCCAAATCGCCAAAGATATTGCTTGGCTACATTGGTTTATGCTGATTGTCTGCATGGTGATTTTTGTTGCCGTGTTTGGCGTCATGTTTTATTCGATCTGGGCGCATCGCAAATCACGTGGTGCTAAAGCCGCTACCTTTCACGAGCATTTAGGCGTCGAAGTTGCCTGGACAGTCATTCCGTTTGTCATTGTGATCGCAATGGCCTTGCCGGCAACCCGGACGGTCGTGGCCATGAAAGATACAAGCGGTGCCGACATTACGGTCAAGGTCACCGGCTATCAATGGAAGTGGGGCTACGAATATATCGACGGGCCAGCTGCTGGGGTCAAGTTTTTATCTAACCTGGCAACACCACGTGCGCAAATCGAAGGCAAAGAGCCGCGTGGCCCGCTTTACCTGATGGAAGTCGACAACCCGCTTGTCGTGCCAGTGGGTAAAAAAATCCGTATCTCAGTCACCGGTGGCGATGTGATCCACTCGTGGATGGTCCCCGAGCTGGCGGTTAAGCAAGACGCCATCCCCGGTTTTATCCGAAGTGTTTGGTTTCGTGCCGAGAAAGTTGGTGAGTTTCGTGGCCAATGTACCGAGCTTTGCGGCAAAGACCACGCCTTTATGCCAATTGTCGTGAAGGTCGTGTCTGAGCAAGACTATGCCACCTGGTCTGCCGAGCAAAAGAAATTGCTCGCAGCCGCGGCAGATGATCCAAATAAAGAGTGGACGGCGGCTGATTTGATCGCTCGAGGTGAAAAAGTTTACGCAGCAAATTGCGTTGCTTGTCACCAAGGTAGCGGCAAGGGCGTTGTGGGTGCTTTTCCGGCACTTGACGGCAGTAAAATGGTATTGGGTCCTAAAGCCGACCAAATCCAGATTTTGCTCAAAGGCAAGCAAGGGACGGCCATGGCTGCGTTTGGCGGTCAATTAAATGATGTTGAGATTGCTTCGGTGATCACCTTCACGCGTGCTTCTTGGGGTAACGCCGGAAAGGGTCAAGACCCGGTTGTTTCACCGGCAGACATCAAAGCCGCACGTTAAGTTTCGACACATTCTTTTAGATAGTCTGAGGACCGCGCCATGTGTGCGGTGACAGCAAAAAGCAGGATAGGAGTCAACTATGAGCAGCGTTACAGCAGATCACGTTTCAGGCCACGGCCATGACCATGCGCACGATGACCACGCCCACCATATGCCACAGGGTTGGCGTCGTTGGTTGTTTGCAACAAACCATAAAGACATCGGTACGATGTACCTGATCTTTTCTTTTGCGATGTTGCTTGAAGGGGGCACACTGGCTCTGTTATTGCGCACCGAATTGTTTCAGCCAGGGTTGCAGTTTTTCCGCCCTGAACTGTTCAATCAATTCACCACCATGCATGGTTTGATTATGGTGTTTGGTGCGATCATGCCGGCCTTTGTTGGTTTTGCCAACTGGATGGTGCCGCTGCAAATTGGTGCCGCCGATATGGCATTTGCCCGCATGAACAACTTTAGCTTTTGGTTGTTGCCGGTTGCCGGCGCGTTACTCACCGCTTCGTTCTTTGTTCCCGGTGGCGCCACTGCCGCAGGATGGACGCTCTATGCACCCCTGACGCTTCAAATGGGCCCTGGGATGGACATGGCTATTTTCGCCATGCATCTGATGGGTGCGTCATCGATTATGGGCTCGATCAATATTGTGGTCACCATCTTGAACATGCGCGCACCCGGCATGACCTTGATGAAAATGCCTTTGTTTTGCTGGACCTGGCTGATCACCGCCTACTTGTTGATTGCCGTCATGCCAGTGTTGGCCGCGGCCATCACCATGGTACTGACCGATCGTCATTTTGGTACGGGCTTCTTTAACGCTGCTGCTGGTGGCGATCCAGTGTTGTATCAGCATATTTTCTGGTTCTTCGGGCATCCCGAGGTTTACATCATGATTTTGCCGGCCTTCGGCATCGTGTCAGCAATTATCCCGGCCTTTGCGCGCAAACCACTGTTTGGTTATGCCTCGATGGTGTACGCGACAGCCTCGATTGCGATCTTGTCTTTTATCGTCTGGGCGCATCACATGTTTGCGACAGGGATGCCAGTCACGGGTCAGCTGTACTTCATGTACGCGACGATGTTGATTTCGATCCCCACCGGCGTCAAGGTATTTAACTGGGTCGCGACGATGTGGAAGGGCTCGATGACGTTCGAGACCCCAATGCTGTTTGCGGTTGGTTTTATTTTTGTGTTCACGATTGGCGGCTTTACCGGCTTGATTCTTTCGATGGCGCCGATCGATATTCAGGTGCATGACACCTACTACGTGGTTGCGCACTTTCACTACGTGTTGGTCGCCGGCTCGCTGTTTGGTTTGTTTGCAGGCACCTACTATTGGTTACCAAAGTGGTGCGGTTATATGTACGACGAAAAGCTGGGCAAGATCCACTTTTGGTCGAGCATGATTTCTTTCAACATCACGTTCTTCCCAATGCACTTTATGGGCTTGGCCGGTATGCCACGTCGTTACGCTGACTATGCGGCACAGTTTACTGATTTCCATCAGATCGCAACGATTGGGGCGTTTTGGTTTGGTCTTTCGCAACTGTTGTTCTTGTATATCATCCTGAAAGCCTATGCTGGCAAAGGCGCGCCAGCTGCTGCTAAGCCTTGGGAAGGTGCTGAAGGTCTTGAGTGGACGGTACCTTCGCCTGCTCCGTTCCATACCTTCGAAACACCACCAGAAGTGAAGTAGGGTAAAGATGCCGACCGAAGAACAGCGCCGAAAAAACCGGCGCACGGGTTTGTACTTTGCAGTGATTGTGTTGGGTCTATTTTCTTACACGGTCGGCAGACAAGTTTATTTGCATTATTTTTCTTGATGATAGAGATGGCTGCATGAGTGATGACTTGAAAGAGCTTGCTCATCGCAAATTGAGTTTCTTTCAAACATTGAAAGCCGTTCTTTGGGCGATGTTCGGTGTCAGAAAGGGTGCCGGCTATCAAGAAGATATTGCGAAGCTCAATCCAGTGCACTTGATTGTTGCTGGGGTTTTATTGGCAGTTATTTTTGTGGTGAGCTTGGTCAAGATTGCTGGTTGGGCAATCACTTTGCTCACTTAGAGTTAATATTCACATAGTATAAGTTTGGAGAACAGAATGAGTGCATCCCACTCTACTCATGGCAACGTAGCCCCGTACTACTACGTACCCGCTGATTCGGCGCATCCAGTGCGCGCGAGTATCGCGCTATTGGTAGTAATGTTTGGCGCATCTGCCTGGATCAACGGAGTCGACGTTGCGAAATGGGCTGTGCTCGTGGGCTTGCTCGGGCTCTTTGTTGTCTTGTATTACTGGTTTGGTGATGCAATTCAAGAGTCTGAAGCCGGGATGAATAGCAAGCGTATCGACATGTCGTACCGCTGGAGCATGAGCTGGTTTATTTTCTCTGAAGTGATGTTCTTTAGTGCGTTCTTCGGCGCTCTTTGGTACACCCGTACGATTACCCTGCCATGGCTAGGCGACCTTGACCACAAATTGCTGTTGTGGCCTGAGTTCAATGCCGTGTGGCCTAATCTTGGCCCAGCAGGTGTCGTTGAAGCGTTTCAAACTATGGGACCTTTTTGGTTGCCCACAATAAACACCGCACTACTTTTAACGTCGGGCGTGACCTTAACGATTTCTCACCATGCGTTGATTGCAGACCATCGGGCAAAAGCCAAGTTTTGGCTGTTTGCAACGATTGTGTTGGGCTTCGTTTTTGTGGGATGTCAAGGCTTTGAGTACTATCATGCCTACAACGATTTGAATCTCAAGTTCAACTCAGGTGCCTACGGCTCATTGTTTTATATGCTGACCGGCTTTCACGGTTTTCATGTGTTGTTGGGCGCAACGATGCTGACGGTGATTCTCGTGCGCATGATGAAGGGCCACTTTAGAGCTGACCACCACTTTGGTTTTGAAGGTGCTGCTTGGTATTGGCACTTTGTTGACGTTGTGTGGTTGGGCTTGTACCTGTTTGTGTACTGGTTCTAAACCGGTCATCTCGGCGTTGCATAAAATAAAAAAGCCGGCACAGCCGGCTTTTTTATTGAATTAACGACAAGCGATGCGATTTAATTCTTCGGCTCCCGCGCAACAAGCTGTTTCGAACCACAGTCGTCAGCGTTGAACACCGGTTGTTTCTATCCACCCCATCCAGTGCGAAAACAACAGAAACAAAAACAGTAAAACCGACATCCCGATTCTAAGAGTCAGTGCGTTTACGGTTTTGCTTGAGGCACCTTTGTCGCGCATGAGGTAAAACAAAGCAGAGGCGAGGCTACCTAAGATGCCGACAAATACCAGTATCACCACAATACGCATGATGTTCTCCGCCCAAAACAGGAATTATCGCAGACATGTCGCGAACGCCATTTAATACACGCACCTTACTCGCAGGACTGCTGCTCGTCGCTGTCGGGGCAAGTTGTGTCGCCTTGGGGTTTTGGCAGCTTGACCGCGCACGCGAGCGACGCGGCATCGCCTTAAACATCGAACAGGGGCGCGCGGCAAGCGCGCTCGACTTAAACGCGCTCGCGCTTGAGTCGCTGCCGGTTAAAAACTGGACCCCTGCAACGGCTCAAGGCCATTGGCGAGATGACTTGAGCGTACTGCTCGAGAACAGAAATCTTGAGGGACGACCAGGCTTGTGGTTGGCCACCCCCTTCGCGCTCGCTGATGATCGTGCTGTGCTTGTCCTCAGAGGCTGGTTTGCCAGGCCCTTGGGCGCTGAAGCAGCACCCCGAGTCCCAACCTCAATTGAGCGGCAATCGATTCAAGGCGAACTCATCGAACGTGTGCCCAGGCTTTTTGAGCTTTGGTCCTCAAACAAAGCCAGTCGCCTCTCGTTTGCCGCGACTCCCAACAGCTCACTCTCGGCGACGGTGCCCGCAATCGATACCGTGCAACTGGCGCGACTGCAGAACTTATCGCTCACTGAGTTGTCAGCGCAAAGTGGCTTACGTTTGTTGCCTGTGGTGTTAATGCAGACAAGCGCCTCGAATGATGGTTTGATACGCGTCTGGCCTGAACCCTCTGTTGATGCAGATAAGAACGTCGGCTATGCCACTCAGTGGTTTGGTTTTGCCGCCATTTGTTTCATTGCTTTGTTGGTGTTCGCTTGGCGTGTCACACGCCGCCGATAGCCCTTTATTTTTTACGGATCAACATGACTTTGCCCACCATCCCACGCCCCCGATCGCGCACCCCCTTGGTCTTGATTGTGTTGCTCAGCTTGGCGCCTGTACTGGCCGCCGTGCTTGCGTACTTCAACCCCGACTGGCGCCCAGAAGGAAGCGTGGCCTATGGAACCTTGATCGAACCACAACGCTCGATTCCCCCAAGCGCCGCGCTGCAAGCCAGCACCCTAGATGGTAAGCCGTTTGACGTCGCGACCCTCAAAGGCAAGTGGCTGCTGATCGCGGCGGATAGCGGTGACTGCCAAGATGCGTGCGCGCGTAAATTGTTTATTTTGCGCAACTCTCACGCTAGTCAAGGCAAAAACGTTGAACGACTTGCCCGCGTATGGTTTATTACCGATGATGCGCCAATCCCCGACAAAGTTCTCGAAGCGTACAAGGGGACCATCATGCTACGGGTGCAGCCGGAACAGTTAAAAATGTTTTTGCTTTCAGAGTCCGCCACCGCAAAAGCACTCGCCGAGCCGATGTGGATTATCGATCCACACGCTAACTTGATTCTCCAATATCCTCCAAACGCCGAGCCCGAGAAGGTCAGAAAAGATATCACCAAGCTCGTCTATAACTCTAGGATTGGCTGATGTCCAAGGCTGACCCCATAGGCTCGTCCGTGCCGGCAACCAACACGTCGTTAGACGACAAGAGGCGGCGCCGCTATCGAAGGATTTTATTTTTGACCTGGTTTTTGACGCTTGATTTGATTATGTTTGGCGCCTTTGTCCGTCTGACCGATTCTGGTTTGGGATGCCCAGACTGGCCCGGCTGCTATGGCAATGTGACCCCGCTCGGTGCGATGCAGTCCATACGAGATGCCGTACAGGTCATGCCTGACGGTCCGGTCACCTTGCCAAAAGCCTGGATCGAGATGATTCATCGCTATGTGGGTAGCTTGCTTGGCGCGCTGATTATTGCGATTTGCTGGATGGCGTGGCGTTATCGGTCGACGCTTGGGCATTCGCCAGCGCTGGCGTTGGTCACCCTGCTCGCGGTGTGTGTGCAAGGTGCCTTTGGTGCCTGGACAGTCACGCACCAATTGATGCCGGCCGTCGTCACCGCACACTTATTGGGTGGTTTAACCCTGCTGGGCTTGATGACCTGGTTGTCTTCGCGCGAGCGTCAGCATCTGCCGGTATCGGAGTCGTTACGCGGGCACTTCAAATGGGCTGCGCTGGGGCTTGTCTTGCTGTTTACTCAAGTGGCGCTAGGCGGCTGGGTCAGCACGAACTATGCGGCGCTCGCATGTATGGATTTTCCGTTGTGTCATGGCACCTGGTGGCCTGAGATGGACGCTGCAAGCGGCTTTGCGTTGGTGCGGGGCTTAGGCGAAATGCCTAGCGGTGAGATGATTTCACAACCTGCCTTGACGGCAATCCACTGGGTGCACCGAAACGCGGCATGGGTCGTGTTTGCTTACTGGGGCTGGCTGGCTTGGCGCCTGCGCGCAGACGCAGGGCTGCGCGGTCCAGCGACTTTAGTCCTGTGTTTGCTGGTGGCGCAGTTGGCGACAGGGCTCACAACCATCTTTTTCCAATGGCCGCTTTTGATTGCGGTATTGCACAACGGTGGAGCCGCTGGGCTTGTTCTGGGTGTGGTCACCTTGCTGACGCGCTTGGCTAAGCCGCAACCTCAGCGCTTGTCGGTACAATGACCCCACGCTAATAAAAACCTCAACTATGACCAGCACGACCGCCGCGACTCCTGGCCTTTTTCGCCAATACCTTGTGTTGACCAAACCACGCGTCACACAGCTGGCGGTATTTTGTGCTGTGATTGGGATGTTTTTAGCCACGCCTGAATTGCCAGACGCTAAGCGCGTCCTTGCAGCAACGTTTGGTATCTGGCTGTTGGCGGCAGCCGCCTTTGCCATGAACTGCCTGATCGAGCAGCAGGTCGACGCCCGTATGCTGCGGACCGCACGACGTGCGACGGCGACAGGGTCCATTTCTACGACTCAGGTCTTGATTCTGTCAGGTGTGTTGGGCGGGCTCGGTATGGTGGTCTTGTACGTTTTGGTCAACCCTTTAACAATGTGGCTGACCTTTGCCACTTTTGTTGGGTATGCTGTGATTTACACCATTATCCTCAAGCCCCGTACACCTCAAAACATTGTCATTGGAGGCCTATCGGGGGCTATGCCGCCCGCGTTAGGGTGGGCCGCCGTTGCCGATTCAGTACCTGCCGAGGCTTGGCTGCTCGTGCTGATCATTTTTGTTTGGACCCCCCCACACTTTTGGGCACTGGCACTTTATCGAAGTGACGATTACGCAAAATCTGGCCTACCGATGCTGCCGATTACCCACGGTCAGAGTTTTACGCGGCTACACATTTTTCTCTATAGTATTGCCCTATTAGCGACCACGCTCTTGCCTTACATTATTGGCATGAGTGGCTGGCTTTATCTGGCTGTAGCGGTCGTGCTCGGGCTTATGTTTATCGGTTATGCGTTCCAGCTCTACCGTGAGTACAGTGACGATCGCTCGCGCAAGCTTTTTCGTTTTTCAATCTTGTATTTGTCGCTTTTATTTGCCGCTTTATTGGCCGACCATTGGCTGATCGTGGTGTCGCCGTGAAGCGGTGGGGTTCCTTACGTTTGTTTGCGGCGACCCTGCTTAGCCTGTGCGCACTGTTTTTATCGGGCTGCAACGATGCTACGCCTCAATTTAAGGGCAGTGACATTACCGGCACACATTTAGGTAAAGAGTTGGCCTTGACGGGCACCGATGGCAAGTCCTACACGCTTGACACCTTAAAGGGTAAGGTCACGGTCGTCTTGTTTGGCTTTACGCAATGCCCAGATATTTGTCCAACCTCGCTTGCCGAGCTCACGCAAGTGATGAAATTGTTAGGTGAGGGGTCTAAGCGCGTGCAGGTCGTGTTGATCACCGTTGACCCAGAGCGAGATACCCCAGAGGTGCTGCGCGCCTATGTGTCGGGCTTCGGTCCGCAGTTTTTAGGCTTAACCGGCACCATTGAGCAAATCAAAAAAACGGCCGCTTCGTTTAAGGTTTACTACGCAAAAACAGCCGGCGCGAACGGTAATTATTCGGTGGATCACAGTGCATCGTTTTATCTGATGGATGCGCAGGGTGAGTCTCGAGTCCTGTTAAATAACAGCAGTGGTGCGGCCGCGATTGCGCACGATATTCAACGTTTGTTGCGGTAACACTCTGGGGTGTGGCTTTTTAGTCAAGCCTCCTATCTCGTTGTTGAACGGTGCGTGCTGACTGGTGACGTGACGCCAAATCATTCAAACAATACTAAGTGTGATTAGCAAGGTCGAGACGTTAAGTCTTGGTGCTTAAGGCAGGCCGGTAACGTTGACGGCTAGCCACGCTTGGTTACAGTGTCTTGCCAGGTAACGATGGCGGCCTGAGCCCGTTCAGAGAGCTCGGCGAGCTCGATTTGTTTGCGCCGCTCGATGATCATCAGCGCGTAAGGCGTGGCCAGGCTAGAGGCTTCAGGGCACAGGCGCAGTTCTTCGCCAACCGAGGGGCTGCGCTGACGCCAGAAATTGATGGCGGATTCGAGTTCAGTGAGAGTCAATAATGTTGGCATAGCGATATTGTCACAGAATATGGGTGCACTAAACGCGCTTACCCAGATTTTTTGGATGTTTTTGAGCTGTCAGAATGACAGCAGATGCGAGTAATATCTAGGTATAAATCCCTACAAAAAGGCTCGTGATGACTGCAATGCCTTCTAGTCCCTTTGTGCTGCCCGGGTTTGGTCAAAGTGGTGATGCTGCGACGAACCCCTTACTCGCTAGTCTCGAAATGATGCGTAAGGCGTTTGCCGGTTTAGGCGGCCCTGCGGGTATGCCTGGGGGGCTTGGGTTGACCCCGCCAATGAACCCCGAAGAGCTTGAGCGCAAGATTGCTGAGCTCAGGTCGGTTGAAAACTGGCTCAAATTAAACCTTTCGATGCTCAGCAGCACGATTCAGGGCATGGAGGTGCAACTTGCGACCATCGCCACGCTTAAGTCTTTCATGGCGGCTGGCTCAGCTGGCTCTGCGAACGCTCAGGCATCCAGTGCGCCAGCAAGTTGGTTCAGTGGGTGGCCCACGGCATCCGCGCAGGCTCAGTCTACGCCCTCAACGTACGCCCAGACTGAATCTCCACCTCAAGCGCAACCTCAAGCGCAACCACAATCCGAACCTCAAGCCGCAGAGTCTGATTCAGCAGGCCGCGATGCGAAGGCCAGCAGCACAGCGCAGGCAACCCAAGGTGCGGCTGCCCCTGCCGCACAGGCTTGGTGGGACATGTTGCAGCAGCAATTCGGTCAGGTAGCGGCGGCTACGGCCGCCAGCATGGCCTCACAACCTACTCAAGCTCCAGCTAAGACGTCAGCCGAATCGATCAAAACAGCCAAGACATCCACAACAAGAACTACAAAAAAAGCCCCACCGAAAGCCTCCACACCCTCCTCGAAAAAACCCAACGCTAAAAAAACGTCTTAAACAAAAAATAAAAAGCAGCGCTCAACTTCAAAGCAACAATACAAACTATGCTCAATATCGTAATTTTGGCTGCCGGTCAGGGCAAACGGATGCAGTCCAACCGCCCAAAGGTGTTACATACCATTGCAGGTCGATCAATGTTGGCGCACGTGGTGGACGGTGCGCGTGCACTGGCGGCCGACAATATTGTGGTGGTGGTGGGGCATGGTGCCGAGCACGTGCAACAGGCGTTTGTCGCGCAACCGGATTTGCAATTTGCGCTTCAGCAGCCGCAGCTTGGTACAGGTCACGCTGTGTTGCAAGCGGTCGCGCAATTAAAAGAAGATGGTCGCGCTGATGTCACCATCGTTTTGTATGGCGATGTGCCCTTGGTGCAGACCGCAAGCTTGCGGGCCTTGCTTGACGCTCGGGGGCAGGGCGTGGCGGTATTGACTGAGCTGTTACCCGACCCTACGGGGTATGGCCGCATGGTGCGCGATGCCCAAGGTCAGGTCTGCGCAATCGTTGAGCACAAAGACGCCAGCCCTGAGCAGCGCGCGATCAAAGAAGTCAATACTGGGATTCTGGCTGCGCCGACCGCACAGCTGAAGACCTGGCTGGCTAAGCTCTCCAACAATAATGCTCAGGGTGAGTACTACCTGACAGATATCATTGGTATGGCAGTTGCCGCGGGCCTGACGGTGAATGTTGCTCATCCTGGTGCGGCCTATGAAACCTTAGGGGTCAATAGCCGGGCACAGCAGGCACAGCTTGAGCGCCTGTGGCAGCTCGAGCTTGCGCAGCGGCAGCTTGAAGCCGGTGTGACGCTCGCTGACCCTGCGCGTCTCGACGTGCGGGGCAATTTAAACTGCGGCCAAGATGTTTTTATTGACATCGGTTGTGTGTTTGAAGGCAGCGTTAATTTGGGTGCTGGTGTTCACGTCGGTGCGCATTGCGTGTTGCGCGATGTGACCATTGGGGCGGGTACGCGTATTGAACCGTTCAGCCACCTTGATCAGGCGTTGGTGGGCGCCAACGCAAAGATCGGACCCTATGCCAGATTGCGCCCGGGCGCTGCACTGGCTGACCGTACCCACGTCGGCAATTTCGTTGAGATTAAAAATGCGCGCTTAGGCGTCGATAGTAAGGCGAATCATCTGGCCTATATCGGTGATGCCGACATCGGCGAGCGCGTCAATATTGGCGCAGGCACGATTACTTGTAACTACGATGGTGTAAATAAGCACCGTACCGTGATCGAAGACGACGCGTTTATTGGTTCGGATACGCAACTTGTTGCTCCGGTACGGGTGGGTCGTGGCGCGACGCTGGGTGCGGGTACGACGCTGACGCGTGATGCGCCGCCTGAGCAACTGACCGTATCGCGTGCGAAACAACTCACTATCGAGGGCTGGAAACGGCCAGTTAAAAAAGTTTAAACATGTCTGAAGCACAAACCGCACGCGCGCCCGACGCTATAGAAGGTTTACCTACCGGGCGTCGACGTAAGGCGGCCTTTGCACTTGGCGTTGGATTGATGTTGTCGGTGCTTGATGCTTCGATGTCCAACGTGGCTTTGCCGTCCATAGCAAAAGATTTAGATCAATCTGCGGCTTCAGTCGTTTGGATTGTCAACGCGTATGGTTTAACCGTTGCCATGATGCTGATGCCGATGGCCGCTATTGGAGAGCGCATTGGCTTTAAGGTGTTGTTTCGTTTTGGTCTGCTGCTGTTTACTTGCGGTTCGATTGCGAGCGCCCTGGCTCCAACACTACCGCTGCTGCTTGTTTGTCGCGTTGCGCAGGGGCTCGGTGGCGCGGCCATCATGTGTTTGTTCGGCGCGCTGGTGCGGCATATTTATCCGCCCCATTTAATTGGAAGAGGGATTGGCTGGAACGCGATGACTGTGGCGGTTTCGTCGGTGATGGGCCCCTCGCTCGGCGCTTTTATTTTGTCGTTCGCGAGTTGGCACTGGATCTTTGCCTTCAATATCCCGATGGGGTTTTTGGCGCTGCTCGGCGTCAAATATTTACCCGATGTGGCACCAATCAAATCACGCTTTGACTGGGTCTCAGCCTTACTGAGTATGACGACGATTGGTTTGCTCATCATCGGGATTGATTACTTAGCCACATACACTTGGCAGGCCTTGATGTTGATTGTGTTGTCGGTTTGCGTGGGCATGATGTTGATTCGCCGTTCAAGCGCACAGGCGGGCCCGTTGTTTCCGGTTGACTTGTTCCGTATCCCAGCGATGCGTTTTGCATTGGCCGCCTCGGCCAGCACCTTCTCGGCACAAATGGCAACGTTTGTTTCGTTACCCTTTTATTTATTGACATCGTTGCAGCGACCACAATTGACG
>JBAWWV010000062.1:0-15637 GCA_037146575.1 Alcaligenaceae bacterium
GCTTGAATCTTTGCGGCAATCTTCAATTAAGGCTGCAAGGCTTTGTGCCACCGCCAGATTGATTGCGTTACCATCTTGTGGCCGATTGAGTCGCACGATCAGGCAATCGCCTTGCCTTTCAGTGAGTACAAGCGCCTCAGACATCGCGTTGAACCAGATGCATCAAAATCCCGCCTGTCGATTTTGGGTGCGGAAAGCCGATCAACGCGCGACGCGAACCCGGGCGACCGACTTGATCGATCATCTGAAAGCCTGCCTTTGACATTTTTTGCAAGGTGTCATTGATATCGCGGGCTTTGATGGCGATGTGATGCAAGCCACGACCGCGCGACTGAACAAAGCGTGTGATCGCGCCTTGATCTTGTTTCGTTGAGCCCGACTGGCCATGTTCGATATGTGCCCCTTGGCTTGGATCAAAGTTTGCCAAAAACTCAAGTTCAAGATCGCCAATCGTAATAAAGGTGACACGCAAGCCGCCGATGGGCTTCGGTGGTTGTGTGTGATACACCACGCCATACTTATCCGAGGTAAAGCTTTCAACCGAGATGTTGACCTCCATGTCGGTTTGCCGACTTTCAACTTCAAAGCCAAGCTTGTTGGCAAAGACACGTTCGTCTTCAGCAACATCAGTACTTGCGATACCAAGATGATCAATGCGCTCAATTGCGCCACTCATATGAGCGGGAAGCGCCAGGGGTTCGGTGAGGCGCACACGCACTCCACACGTTTGCGCGGGGTCGACGGCAAAACTGCGGCGCCCGTCTAAGCCGATCGCTGGGGTGGGCTTCAACGCAAAGTTCGCGAGCGCAGCGTCGGGATCTTGCAGACCAAAGGCAATGTGATGCACGCCTGGCTTGAGGTCACCATCAATAAGCGAATGGCCAAGCGGCACCACAGCTAATGCACTTTGACCGATACTAAACAAAGACACCTTACCTTCAGGCGTATTGAAATCAGTGCGCGGCAGTTCGAAGTATTGTTCGTAGATTGAACAGGTCGTTTCAGGGTCGTTTGAGGCGACCGCAATGTAGGTAATGTGTGAGGCAAGCATGCTGCGATCCTTAATGTGTGCTTTGAATAATTTTTTCTGCAATCAGGGTGTTGATATCAGCGTCTGACAGGCCGTATTCTTGAAGCACCTCGCGTGAATCCGCGCCGAGTTCGGGCGGTGCAGTGCGTACTGTTCTACCGCCAAAGCCTTCCATTTTCAAAGGGCTGCCCACGAGTTTGAGTTTGCCGAGTTTGGGATGATCGACTTCTTCAACCAACCCCGTTTCAACAATGTGTGGGTCTTTGAAGACTTGATCGAGCGTCAAAATCGGGCCTGCGGGGATACTCAGCTTCACGAGTTCGAGTGTCCATTCCATTTTTTTACGTGTGGCAAATATTTTATTCAGGCGTTCTTTGACTTGCTCGCGATGCTTACAACGACTCGCGTTATCTTTGAAGTCGGGATGCGTGATCCAGTCTTCAATGCCTATTAATTGACAAAGTTTGACCCACATATCTTCGGTAGCCGCCGCCATATTGAACGGGCCATCGCTCGCCTCAAACATGCCGTAGGGGCAGATGACAGGGTGATCGTTGCCCGCGACACCTGGGGTGTCACCCAAGCTTAATTGACGCTGCCCCTGTACGGTCAGCAAGCCGATCAATCCGGCGAGCAATGAGGTTTCAACCAGTTGACCGCGGCCGGTTGCTTGGCGCTGAATGATGGCAGCTTGGATTCCCATCGTTGCCCACATTCCGCCCACCACGTCGCCGATTGGGATCCCCACGCGCGTCGGGCCCGTTGCGGCCTGACCTGTCAGACTCATGAGCCCTGACATCCCTTGTGCGATTTGATCCATGCCAGGCCAGCTGCCATAAGGGCCGGTGTTGCCAAAGCCGGTAATTGAGGCATAGATCAAACGCGGATTCAGGGCTGACAATGCTGCGTAATCCATCTTCATATCAGCCATCACGCCGGGTTTGAAGTTCTCAATAATAATGTCGGCCTGTTTGGCCATGGTGCGAATTAGCTCAAGGCCTTTGGGCTGCCTAAAGTCGACCGCTAAGCTGCGTTTGTTGCGATGAATGCTCAGATAATAAACACTGATGCCCTCTTGAAACGGGCCCCAGCCTCGTACCATCTCGCCGTTTGGCGTGGGTTCTATTTTGATGACATCGGCGCCTAGGTCAGCCAAAATCATCGCGCTGAAAGGGCCTGCCAAGGCACGTGTTAAATCAAGGACTTTAAGCCCGGCAAGTGGTAAAGCATTGGTGTTTTGTGTGTTTGTCATAAAAGTGGCGTGTTGTTCTGAAAGTGAGTCGTGAGGTCTTGTCGAGCGAGTTGTTTTAGGCGTTATATCTCGGCTGCAGTGGCTGACCGCGTTTGCGATTTGGGTGCAGAGTCGTGGCAATCCAGCTGAGTTAATTTTCCGTAGAAGGGCTATATCGAACCCTAACTTTGTAGACTGATTTCCCGCTGGCTTCAAAGATATACGCGACTTGGCCAGATGCTACTTCGTTTTCTCGAAAGATTTCGCACCAGTAGCTTAACTTTTCGTTTTTTGGGTTAGTCACACTCGTTGTGTGTTCAACCTGACAAAATTCTAAGGCCCCCAGCTCCTCTAGCGACATTCTTAATTCTTCAAACACTACACCAGTCTCAATCACAGTGCCACTTTTGTCCCTGGCCTGAACGACTCCGACATGAATGCGCTCATGGATATTCATCGTCTCTTTTGGAGGAGTTGAAAACTGGTAGTCAGTTGTGGACTCATCGCCTGTATTTCGAATCACTCGAAAACTTGATGGATCAATCAGCGAAACGGAGTTCATTTTAATGGCCTCTACATCGGGATCGCCCGAGTGTAGGATATGTTCATCAGTGATAGTTAGCCGTTCTATCCCATTTTCATTTTTCAGTGTTGACGCACTCGTGCGCGATGTGAGTTTTCCACGATTTGGTTTTGTATTTTTAGACGACAGCGACCAAAATCCTTGAGCGGAAACAGGCTGGGTGTAGCCTTGTGAAACACTTTGCGAATTGATGCCTTTAAGGTTGACGGCTCTCGCGTTGCCAATTTGTTGTTTAGGCATCTCGGTGATTGAAAAATCACTGACCGTATCACCCATTAGATATTTTTCTTGATAGAGTGGATCCCAATCGCGTGCCAAATCGACTGCGCGATTGATTCCGGCTTCTGGGAGCATCGCCAAAATCTTTCGTGCCGTGACTTGCGCTGCGGTTATGTTTAGGCCTTCTGGCAGGGTTTGCAGGGCCAGTAAGGCAAATTTCAGGGCTTCGATCAATATGCCTTCATCTTGTGACTCATCACTCAAAATAGTTGAAAGGCTAAAATATGCGGTAGGCTCACCGCGCTCGGCTGCGCGGGTATACCAATAGACCGCGAATTGTTTATTTTTTTCGACACGTTCGCCATTTTCGTACATGTCACCTAAATTATTTTGCGCCCCAGCAAAACCCGCGTCCGCGGATGACCGGTAAAGCTTGATAGTCTCGTCGATTGAAGTTCTGTTATCCGCTCTGCCTTTGAGCGCAAGGTCGAAGTCTGCGACAGCTTTCCTTCTGTTGTTGATAATCGAAACCGGCAAGCCTAGTCTGTCAGCTCCATCTTTATTCAACCAATTAACTTCGGTGGCTCCGGCCTTGGTAACAAACGCAACAATCGACTCGTTCAGGCCGAGCGAGTTTAGATAAGAACCCACCAAGGCATTACCAGTGGCTGCCGGAATTGTTTTTCCGCTTTTGTCCTCGATATAGGCAGCATGAAACCCAACTTTAGAATTTTTTGCCATGTACCTAACGTCGCCCGCAAGCCATATCAGCGCGCAAGATGATAAGCACTCGGCGTCGACCACAGCAGTCGAAAACTCTTTAATTCGAATTGTCTTTCCGATTGCAATTGCTGGTCGTAATAAACCGCCAGGACTATCCAGTACGACGGTGGCGAACTCGCTATTCAAGGCAATTTGTTTAAATTTTCTTTCGTCCTCGGCGGTGATATCACCCTTAATTATTATTAGATCAACCGAGCCGTCTTTGCCTGCGCTGACTGAAATATCGGCGGCTACACTTTGTTGAAACCCGCCAAATACACTGAATACAGCAACGATTAGGGTCAGACTTATTTTTTTCCACCCTTTCATCTCTACATCCCTAAGTCACAGATTTATATTTCAAAAAGTGCTGCAGTCATGGAGACATCTGTCACCAATTTTTTCCTCAGAAAGATGTGTCCTTATGATTCGGACTCTTCTTTCAGCTCAACCCCGCTTTTGCCCAACACTTTTGCTTGCTTAATCAGCCAAGCGAGCTTTTGCGCAGCCTCGGCATAGCTCAAGCCTTCAATACGGATATTTGAGATGCAATTGCGCTCAACATCTGTTCGGCCAACTTTTGGATGCCACGTCAGATACGCGCTCATACTATCTGGAGCCGACAACCCTGGGCGTTCGCCGATCAATACAACAACAAGCTCGGCGCCAAGTATTTCTCCAATTTCGTCTCCAAGTGCCACCCGCGCTTGGGTCGCAAGTACAACGGCCGCCTCTTGCACCTGAGGCAACTCTAAGCGCAGGGCTTCAAGCAACGCTAACGCATGAGCTTGAATCGCTTGCGCTGAAAGCCCATCGGCAATCACAAAGGCCAAGCTGGGCAATGGCTGTTTCGTGTCATGACTTGAGATCGTTAAGGTTTGTGCAGTGGCAACTGAGAGTCGACGCCCTAGATCGGGGCGCAACAAAAATGTGTGCCGGTCGACAGCTTGACTTGCCACCGTAACGGGGGCGAACCCCTTGCTAACGAGTGCCTTGAACAAAGGCTCGATCTCAAGGGCTGTGTGAACTGCGTCTCGGGCACGCGCATGCGCCATGCGAAACTCGAGGATATCTTTGGTGGGCAAACTCACGCCCGTGCGGCCCAGTGCGATCCGTGCGCCGGTCAGTTCTTTTAACTTTAACCAAGCCGGCGTTGCTTCAGAAATTAACGCTTTGTCGGGCGAGACCACTGATCGCTTGGACAAGACTATCCCCTTAAAAGGTCAGCAAAGCTTGCGAATCAATTGGGCTAATGACCCGTCCCTTGTTATCAACCAACTGCATTTTTTCAAGCCAAGCCTCAAACTCTGGTGCTGGCTTTTTGCCCAAGACGCGTCTGATATACAAGGCGTCGTGAAATGAAGTGCTTTGATAGCCCAGCATGATGTCGTCTGAGCCAGGCACGCCCATGATGTAGTTGATACCCGCGACGCCCAAAAGGGTGAGAAGAGTATCCATATCATCTTGATCGGCCTCAGCATGGTTGGTGTAGCAAATATCACAACCCATTGGTAAGCCGAGTAACTTGCCGCAAAAATGGTCTTCAAGTCCCGCGCGAATAATTTGTTTGCCATCAAAAAGATATTCGGGGCCAATAAAGCCGACCACGCTATTTAAAAGTAGCGGTTTAAAGCGGCGTGCCAAGCCGTAAGCCCTGGCTTCGAGCGTTTGTTGATCGACACCATGCGAGGCATTCGCTGATAGCGCGCTACCTTGGCCAGTTTCAAAATACATCACATTGTTGCCGACCGTGCCACGCTGCAACGAGAGCGCGGCTTCGTGAGCCTCTTCTAATAATGCCGCGTTGACGCCAAAGCTGCGATTGACACCCTCGGTTCCACCGATGGATTGAAACACCAGATCAACCGGCAAGCCTGCCTCGATCGCCCGCAGAGTTGTCGTGACATGTGTGAGCACGCAGGTCTGAGTTGGGATGTCAAACCTTTCGCGTACGTTGTCTAGCAGTGACAAGATCTGGCTAATTTCACGAAAGTTATCTGAAGCAGGGTTCACGCCAATCACAGCGTCACCCGCGCCATACAGCAAGCCATCAATGATGGCAGCGCCAACGCCGCGTGCGTCGTCAGTGGGGTGATTCGGCTGAAGCCTGACGGATAGACGCCCAGCAAGACCCAGGGTGTTTCTGAAACGCGTGACAACCTGACATTTAGCGGCAACCAAAATCAGATCTTGGTTACGCATGATTTTTGAGACGGCAGCAACCATCTCTGGGATCAACCCAGGTGCTACCGCGTTGAGTTCGTTAGCACCGACTGCGTCAGACAACAGCCAGTTACGAAAATCACCAACGGTAAAGCTCGATAGCGGTGCAAACGCGTCAGCCTGGTGGTCATCTAGAATCACTCGGGTGACTTCGTCGGCTTCGTACGCAATGAGCTGTTCTTCAAGAAACCGTTTTAAGGGCAGATCAGCCAGTACAAGCGCTGCAGCAACTCGTTCTTCGTTAGATAAAGCAGCAACGCCTGCGAGGCAATCGCCAGAGCGTAGCGGACTGGCCTTAGCCATCACCGTTTTGAGGTCTGAGAATTTATACGTTTGCAGACCAAGCGATACCTGATAGCCCATTTAAATTCACCACTTAGTTTGCACGGTATCCGATTGCGCGTATCCGATGTTGAGCCATTTGTTGCGCTAACCAACGCTGGGCGCCGTGATCTCGGTTCGCAGCCTAAATTAACCTTTAACACACAATGCCTAAATCTGGCGCCGGTGCTAGCGAGTTCAATGAGTCCAATAGTAAGTTAGGCGGCTGCCTCTTTTCAACACCTTGATTGGATAAGCTAAGTTTATACAGTTGAAATCTATAAAGTGCAAAGTTATTGCTAAAAATGCAATTAACCAAAACGATTGCACAATGAAGCGATTTTGCAGTTCAGTACGGTGTCACCGTGCCACAATGATCTTTGGATATTTGATCAAAAATTACGATAAAGAAAGTCATGCGTGTAGGCTATAACACATTAGCGTTAACTCTTTTACTTACCTGTATGCCAAAGGCTGGCATAGGGCAAAGTGTGCCGCAAAATCCTTCGCAACAACTGTTGCGTGAGCAGGGACTTTACTGGCAGTCTAAAGATAGTGGGCGCGCTGCTGTGGCTTGGAAAAAGCTTTTGCTGATTAACCCTCAAGACGCCGGCGCCCTTTATGGGATGGCACTTTCTGAGCTTGATTTAAACCGCGTAGAACTGGCTAAGTCTTATATTGAAAAGCTCAAACAACTAGATTCAACGGGGCGCTACGTTGCGCTGTTTGAACAAGATCTGAGGCTCAAGACACCGACAAATCAAAAACTTTTGAGTGAAGCAAGGGCGCTGCAGTTCAGTCGTAAGCATGATGAGGCACTTGTGGCCTACAAACGTATCTTTGGTCAGACCGAACCACTCGGTCAACTCGCGCTCGATTTTTATAGCAACCTTGGTTACTCGACGGGCGGTTTTGATGCGGGTCGGCGCGGACTTGAGCGTTTAGCGAAAGAGTCGCCAGAGGACCCCCAGCCCGCGCTGTTGTTGGCTCAGTTGCTGGCGCAAAATCCAGAAACCCGTGCCGTGGCGATCGGGCAGTTTGCGCGACTGTCGAAGATCCCGAGTGTGCAACCGCAAGTAGAAAAATCTTGGCGAGAGGTCTTGTTTTGGCCGCTGTTGCCAACTGTAGTTGACGTGCCGCAATTTGACGCATATCTAAAAGTATATCCAAATGACGCAGAAATTCGCCAGATGCGTGACGAGGCCAGCAAGCGAGCCCAGACGGCTGGAGGCGCAGGTGGTGCTGTAAATCCGCTAGTTGCAGCAGGCTTGAGTGCTCTTGAGCGGGGCGATCGTGAACAGGCTGAAGCTGCGTTTTCTAAACGCCTGCTAGAAAACCCAAACGATCCAAACGCTTTGGGTGGCTTAGGTGTTATTAGTTTGCAGCAGAATAAGCTTGCGGAGGCAGAGAAGTTACTCAGTCGTGCCGTCGCGCTGCCTGAGGGTCAGGCCTGGGGCACCGCTTTAAGCAGCGTGCGCTCCCTGCGACGCAGTGAAGAGGCCAACTCAGCAAAAATTGAGGGTGATTTGGCTCGTGCGCGCAACTTATTCGAGCAAGCTGCACTGATAGACCCTAAACAGAGAGGCGCTAGCTTGGCGCTGGCAGCTCTGCAGGCCGAAACAGGTGAGTATGAGACTGCTGAAAAAACCTACCGCTCGATCTTGGTGCAAAATAAAAAAGATCTTCAGGCTCTGATTGGCCTGGTTACTGTCTTGGCCGAGAACAATAAGCTTGCAGCCGCTAAGCAACTCATCCAGAGCGTGACGCCAGAGCAGGTTGGTGGTACGGCCCAAATGGATCGCTTGAAGGCCGCGTATTCGATTGGACTCGCGCGTGCGGCTATGCGCCGTGGTGATTCTGCGTTGACGCTCACTGAACTTGAAGTCGCTCTGAAAAACGACAGTGAAAACCCTTGGCTTCGCCTTGAGCTTGCACAAAATTATTTGAAGCAAGGTCAATCTTCAAAAGCGCGAGCGTTGTTTGATAGCTTGCCGCTCACTCAACAAGCAGATGCCAGTATGTTGTACGCATCAGCCCTATTTGCCGCGGAGCGCCAAGCTTGGTCAGCTGCGTTAGAACTGCTTGAGCGTATCCCAGTCAAAGGCCGTTCTGCAGAGGTTGCTGCTTTGAAGGTTCGGGTTCAGACCTTGAGCGAATTAAAGGTTGCGACTAGCCTGGCTCAGCAAGATCGTCAGACCGAAGCGCTTGCCGTTTTAGTCGAAAGCCAATCAGGTGCTGCCAAGACGGTCGAGTTGACCTCTGCGCTGGCGTCTGCGTACGTCGACATTGGCGAGCCGACACGTGGCTTGGACTTCATACGACAGATGCTAGCCCGCTCAAAAGAACCTGACGTTGAGTTGCAGTTGCAGTACGCCAGCCTCTTGCTGCGCACTAAGCAAGACGCCGAGTGTGAAAAGGTCTTAACCGGAGTCAGTGCGCGCAAACTGTCTTTGAATGAAAAGAAACGTTTCGATGATGTTTTGTTTGCTTACTCGGTTCAACAAGCTGATTTATTGCGAGAACGCGGTGATCTCACTGAGGCAACAAAGCGCCTAGTGCCGCTGTTGGCTCAACGGCCTGCTGACCTCTCAGCGAATGCAGCGCAGGCGCGCCTGTATGTTGCGGCTGGTGATAAAGATAAAGCGCTCGGTGTATTCAGAGCGCTAGCGCTTCGGGTACCCGATAGCGCTCAGGCAGAATTAAATACAGCACAGATTGCAACCGAGTTAAAAGACAATCGCCTCGCTAGCGACGCGTTAAAAAAAGCGCTTGATATGGCTCCGGATGATAGCGGAGTCGCAGACGCAGCTGCGCGTCAGTATCGCGCTCTGGGGCGAACGGCCAAGGCTGAAGAGCTGTTGGAGCGTGCAATTGCTTTACAACCGCCGTTGCCGCCTGCAAAGCCTTCTGAAGTGTCAACCGGCTCGCCTAAACGAGTCGC
Organism: Alcaligenaceae bacterium; assembly: GCA_037146575.1. Lineage (GTDB taxonomy): Bacteria > Pseudomonadota > Gammaproteobacteria > Burkholderiales > Burkholderiaceae_B > Zwartia. The sequence continues at coordinate 9,311 of JBAWWV010000062.1, forward strand.
GGCTGATCCGTTGGCGGGTACGCAGACAACCATGGCCACCGAATTAGATTCGATCAAACAAGAGCGTGCCCCTGAATTATTGTTGGGCCTGCAAAGTCGTAATCGCAATGGTGCTTCTGGTAACGGCAAGCTCAGCGATATTGAAGTGCCTGTCGAGATGCGCTTACCGCTCGGGGATGGAAAGCTGAGTTTACTTGCAACCTCTGTGTCACTGAATGCCGGCGCGATCGGCACTGATTATTATTCGCGTAGTGTCTTTGGTTCTGGCGTAACTACGGCTTTTGATCAACTGCCCGGAATCTCCGGTACCCAAGCAGACCAGATGGCACGTGGAATAGGTTGGGCGTTGGCCTACAAAACCCGTGGGTTGGTTGCAGATGTTGGTGTGACGCCAGTAGGTTTTCAGTTTAGTAATTTGACGGGTGGCCTGAAATTTGAAGGTATGTTGGATCGCGCTGACACGCTGTATTACAGCGTCAACCTATCCAGCCGGCCGGTGGTTGACAGCGTTCTGTCGTTTGCGGGTACGCGCGATAGCATCACCGGACAAACGTGGGGCGGTGTGATGTCAACCGGCGTGCGCGTGCAACTGGCTAAAGATTTGGGGGAGTATGGCGTGTCGGGTTCTGCGGGGCTCTTTTCGCTGACGGGGCACGACGTTGCTGCGAACACGCGGGCTGATGCCAACGTGAGTGTATACAAAAACCTGATTAAAACAAAAGATGAAACCTTAACGTTTGGTGTGAATGCTGCAAGTATGTTTTACGACAAAAACTTAAGCAACTTCACCTACGGGCAGGGCGGCTACTTTAGCCCGCAGCAATATTACGCGCTTACGCTGCCTCTGAACTGGTCCCAGCGTAGAGGCGACTTTTCGTACAAGCTTTCGGGTTCTGCCGGCTTGCAGTCTTTTTCCCAAAACGCCTCGGATTATTTTCCTAACAATGGTGACTTGCAAGCCGCAGCAAATGCGGTAATGGCGAGGGCGCTAGCTAGCGGCGGTGGTGGTTCGGGTACTGCCTCCTACGCAGCTACGAATTCAATTGGTATGGTTTACAACCTGACGGCGGCTGGTGAGTATCAACTGAACCGCTACGCCTTTTTAGGTGGTTTGGTGCAGCTAGATAATGCTAGTAATTATCAGCAATGGGGTGCAGGCCTATACTTGCGTTTCAGTTTTTATCCAAGGCAAGGTCCGGTCTCGACGCCACTCAGCCCTTATGTTTCACCTTACGGATTGTAAGCAGATCTGACGCTCTCGGTTCAACGAGTGCGTCAGTGCTGCTCGCTTAGTGGCGCAGCCAAGAAGTTGAGTTTGTATAGCTGCGGGTGTGGTCTTGACACCTCCAGGTGTAGCGCGTTCTCACCCGGTCCAACAACGAATACTTCTTTTTTACGTAATCGTTGAAACCGTTTAGCTGCAACGCGTGTATGGCGTTCAAGTCATAGCCGAAATCCATATAGTCAAAGACTTCGTGCTTTTTATTGACGAACCAGATCCGTACTCCGCTGGCCTCGGGGTTAGACGTGATGAGCGCTAATATTTTTTCTTGGGCATCGTTTAACTTAAACCAGATGCGGTCTGCCTTGATCGTCATACGCTGCCCAATAATATTGACGATGGGCAAGGGGTCACCTTGGCGCCTCAAGAAAGCGGGGATGTCGTAATGTTCCATCCCAGAGACTTCAAGAATTCGAGTTTGCGAAGAAGCGCGTGATCCTTTACCGCGAATCACAAAGGGTGTTGATATCTCTTCGGCCATACTATTCATGCATACATCACTCGCTGAGGTTCTCATGAAATGCACCTGGTCCAGACCAGTGCCGCCCCAACCGGCTGGCAGCATTTGTTTCACTTTATAAAGCTCAGGCATGTTCGGCGCCTTATCTTCGGCGCTGCGTTCGTGCAACATTAAAAAGTTTGTGTGCTCGGTGACGAGTTGGTAATCAAGTGCAAGTTCAGTCGCCTTGCTGGCGCCTGACAGATGTTGCAACTGACCAGCGGCCGCCAGGCGTGACAGTGCCTTTGAAGTTGAGGGAGTTTCGTTGATGTCGACACTGCCAAGTTCTTGCACAATGTCTTGGCCGACTAACTGACCCAGCAACGTGATACGGCCTGTTGGCTTTGCGTTAAACCAGGCCGAAGCGTGCAGGGTATCACCGTCAAAGGCCGTGGTTTCTATTGTGGTCAAGAGCGTAGGCGTAAAACCCTTTGGCCACTGAACCGAGATTTTTGTGACTGCTGGCGAGCGCAAGCGATTAAACATGCGAACGATTGCAGGTTCAACGGTTTCGCCTTCAGCTACAAAATCACAGGCCCCATTGGTTTCAACCGCAAGGCGACGTAACAGGTTGTCGCTTGGGCTACTGCCAATGCCCACTGTAAACACCCGATGCTTCGAGGCTTTAGCTCGTTCGATGACAGCGTCAATGCCGTAGATCTGACCATCGGTAATCAGCAAGACATCGCACGGGCTGCTATGTGCCAACTCAAAGGTGCTTTCGATGGCGTCTAGCATGTCAGTGCCACCCATATCGGCATTGAGTTCGGTGATCCATTTCTCTGCACCTAAGCGTGATTGGTCAGAGGCAGACCAAAGCGCGCGCGAGCGGTGCTCAACGGTTGAACCAAACTTAGAAAATGAGAATTTATCGCCAACCTTGAATTTTTTAACGATGGCAATTAATGCACGCCGAGCGGCTTGGATGCTGCCGCCCGCCATTGAGCCAGAACAATCAACCAAAATCTTGACGGCAGTCTTCTGAGTGTTGGCGTTAGGGATGCTTGGGCTAAAGCTTGCAGTCGCAACAAAGGTTTTTGCGTCGACGTAATCGGGCGCAACGGTTGCAACTGAACATTGGGCTAATTGATCAAGTACAAGAATGAAGTCACGATCTAAATAGCTTGTTTGAGTTAACGCGACGGTGGCTATGTCGGTGGTCTTGTCTTGGCGCTTATCGATCGCCATGTTAATGGTGTTGAGCTTAGGTTCGTCGTCGTCAGGATGCCTGTTGACCTCGAGTGAGTCGAGCGAGCTGCGCCGAGCGACACTAATAGGATGACTGGGCGAGGCAATGCGCGCGTTGACCAAATCGCCATGCAGATCTAGCGTCAAGCTAAAACCATACTCGGCCAAGAGGTCGGTTTCTGGGACTTGGTAGGGCGCAAGGCCACCCTCACGAACCGCATCGCCATAACGCGGTGCGATGACCGTTGGGATGACTAAGCGTAAGCCGCCTTGTTCAAACTGCAACAACTGGCCATAGTGCATATCGATCAGGCATTGTTCACCTGGTGCTAAGTTACCTAGGTGCAAAACGTAATTGCCATCGTTGCCGCGTTCTAGCATGATGGCGGCGTCGCCCTTTGAGAGGCGTTCTTCGTATTGTTCTGCAGCTTTAGCTTTGGCAACCACTGTGCCATTGAGTTTGACTTGGCCCAGCTGAACTTCAGCGCCTAACAGTGTTGCGCCCCAGGGAAGCGGAAAGCTGTACACGACTTCAGCATGAGTTTGAGTCGGGTTGCTAAAGGTTTGGCGCACATGCGCTTCAAACATAGCACCACGCAGTTCGCCCGCGATGGCAACGTCTTTTAGGATCAGTGGTTCGCCTTGGCTGTTACGAAGAGTGGCCTTTGGGCCGTCGAAGTCGATGATGTCGATCATTTGTTTGCCTTTGTTGTGCTGTCTTGGTTGATTTGTTCGTAGGCGCTCATCACGGCTCGAACAAAGTGGCGCAATTGCTCGGGGGTAAGACCAGCGCGGGTCGGTTCAATCACAAGCTCAACGCCTTCGGCCACATGCAAATGGCTACAGACTTCGATTGACCCGGGCACGCGCCTTCGCTCAGGGACTGGCGCTGAGCCGCCTTGTAGCAGTTCACGAATACGGTCAAGCGATACCCCAGCTGCTGTCCATTTTTTGACAAGCAAAAGTTGTTCAAGATGCTGTGGCGAGTACTTTGCTGCCCGGGTTTCACCTTCTGGCCGATTCACTAGCCCGATTTGGACGTAGTAGCGAACCGTGCGTTTGGTGAGGTCGGTAAGGGCACAGAGCTCGTCAAGCGAGAACGTTTGGGTGTGATTGACAGTGTTCATGTGTTAATAATAACACTATAACTGTATAAATAAACTGTATTAATAAAAGGGTGATTGCATTGGACAATAGAGGGTCTGGTGCCTCAGGGCGTGAGGCACTAGGGTCTTTAATTCAGTTTTTTATGCGATGGCGTTCAGGCAGGTGGCAGCTGCGTTGGTCAATACAACTTCAACGGCCAGTTGGGCGCGCGTGAGTCCCACAAACAGTTGGCGCCGCGCTTTATCGTCAAAGGTTTCAAAGTCGACCTCAGTGAGCACGATGCCCGCTGCGCTTTGGCCTTTAAAACGATAGACAGAATCCGTTATTAGTGCGCCGTCAGTCCATAGAGCATCGCCAGCGGTTGAATATTTTCCAGTAGGGCGGCGTAAGGTGAATTCACCCAATTGAGGTGTCTTAATTAAGACTGAACCGGCTAAGCCACGCCAACTAATGATGGCAATATCTTTAAGGGCAATGCCGCGTTTAAGCAGGTGTTCGACTGCAGCCTGCGTCTGACGCAACAGTTCTGTGTCATTGCGATAGATATAAAAATTAGGCGATTCGCCGCGGTAAAAAGAGCGAGATACCACAGGCTGTTCAGTTAATCCAAGCGCATTGATGACATGACAAATCGCACCTGGGGTTCGAAAGTTATCTTGGCAGGTAACGGTCACTACATCCGTTAGATCAAACTCTTCACGCTTATAGAGTCGTTGTGCGTCGTCTTCAAGTAGATAGATCTTGCCGTCATCGGTTAATTGGGGCAGTAGCGCCGCCACCCATTCGGGTTGAAAGTCTTGTCCCTCATCCAACACAATGAGTTGATAGCGCTGTTGCAAACTAGCGTTGGCGTCGATTGCTTCGCAATAGTGTTGACTGAGGCGATCGTAATTGTTGGGCGCCGCAAAATCAGGCTCGCCTATCGTTTGCCGATAATATTCAACACACAGTTCATGAAAACTTGCGACCTTGGCCTTGGCCGGTGCAATATGACCAATGTGATCGGCTAGGCTGCGGTTATAACAAACGTATAAGCTTTTAAAAGACTTTGCCGACGCGTCTTCTAATAGTTTCAAGGCAAGCTGCGTTTTGCCTGAACCGGCTGTGGCTCGTATTTTGATCACACCTGAGGGGGCCGTAATGCGTGGCACCCAAGTGGCAAGACCATCAGCCAAGCGTAGGGTCGTGGTGCGCACCTGCTCGCCCAACACGCGCATGTCTAGCGTGACGTTAAATTGATTACAAAAGAATTTACGAATACGTTCAACGTCGGCGGCTGGTTGGTCGACCGCCAGCATTTCTCTGGTAAGCGACCCTAACTGATCAAAACGCGTTGCATCAATAATGCGTTCAGGCGGCATCGTGATAATTTGTTGATCACCCACAATATAGTCGGGTAGCACAAGGCAATTGGTGACATGGGTGTGCAAGCCCGCATGCGATAACCGACTGATCACTGCTGCAAACTGAATCCGAGTCTGCCGCCCTACATCGCTGGGGCCATCGCGATAGACCTTGGTGATTTGACCATCGGCAATCGAAACGTCTCCGGCTTTGACCTCAACCAGCAATACGTTACCGATAGGCGAGACCACCACAATATCAATCTCACCATGTCTGTCGCGCTCGTTATGCAACGAATGCCACGATACGCTATGAAAGATTTCATAGCCGTCGGGCAGTGAGGCCTGAAGGCGATATAAGACATCAAGCTCGCGCTCTAGGCCGGTGCTGTACTTGGGTTTTAAGAGGTCTGGGACTAAGTTAGCCATGAGGTTTGGTTTGAAAAGAAGACTTACCTAAGAATAGCCGTTTTAGGTTGTTGTCTTTTGCTCACTTTTTGACGAAATCTTATCGGTTTGAGATCGAGTGTCTCATCCTGTGAGTCACTCATACGGTGATACTAACCTCATACGTATTAGGTTCAAAGGTGAGCAAAATTTTAAAAAGATCTTTTCTTTGGTTTGTCGTACTCGTCGGTGCAAGCATGTTGACGTTTGGTGTCCAACGCTTCGCCCCCCTGACGTACGACCTACAACCCGTTAGCTGTTGTCAGCAGGCGGGGTTGCTCAACCCTGGCTTAGGGTTGCTTTACCTTGCCTTGGTCAATGGGCGCGCCACAGACGATGATGAATTAAAACGCTGGCGTCGTGACTTTGTCTTGGCAATCGAAAAGCGCCGCGCGAAGCGTGAGGCACGGCTTGCGCTCAAGACTGCAACTCAAAGCCTATTACCCTTAGCCTTGCTCAGA
>JBAWWV010000063.1:0-15604 GCA_037146575.1 Alcaligenaceae bacterium
AATTTTTACTGCACCAAGGTTTTTCAGGCCGGCAGTGCACCGGCGGCAATATTGCGTTTCCGTTTACGCCACCTGAATTGGTGGGGGGACCTGCGTACCGCTTTGCGGCTTATCACGTGATGCCTGCTGATGATCACGAACAGTTATTTCCCGTCTCAATCGAACAAATCTAGTCGCAACAGCACTCGACTAAACGTACTTCAATACAGGATGCCTTAAATGAAAACCATCATGGGCCGCGAAGTTTTAGACACCCTTGACGAACTTGTTGATCCGCGCTGGACTGCGCTCATCGTGGTCGACGTTCAAAATGACTTTTGTCATGTGGACGGACACTTTGCCAAGTTCGGAAAAGACGTTGCAAGCATGGCGCCTGCCGTCAAAAAAATGGTTGATTTCGTTGGCAAGGCACAAGCACTCGGGATGCGAACGATTTTTTTACGCCAGGCTTCACTGCCCGATGCGCGTATGGACTCGCCTGCTTGGCTACGCTTTAAAACGCGTGACGGCAAAGCCCCCGATTACACCAAGCCCGGAAGCTGGGGTTACGAATTTGTAGATGGCCTGACCGTACAAAAAACCGACTGGGTGGTTGAAAAATTTCGTCCCGACGGCTTTGTCGGCACCAATCTGGATCACATCTTACGCACACAGGGTATTCAGAGTGTGATTATTTTAGGTACGGTCACCGAAGGGTGTGTCGAATCCACCGTACGGTCTGCCTCGTATCACGACTATTACGTTGTCGTGCTTGAAGATGCTGTGGCAACACCCAATGCGTTACTGCATGAAGGCTCTTTAAACTTCTTTCGGGCGCGCTATCCAATCTTTAACTGCGAAACCGTTCTCACCGCCATTCAAACTGCAAAACAAAAGGCCCTCGCATGAGTCTCTCAATGCCTCTCTCCCTCGGCATCCATCCCGGCAAAAATCAACAGCTGCGCGCACTCATTGCTGACCCTGCGCTGCTTGTCGCGCCTGGCGCCTTTGACTGTCTGACGATTCGACTCGCCGAACAGGCCGGATGCAAAGCGGCTTATATGACCGGCTCGGGGGTATCGATTACGCGTCTCGGCGCACCCGATGTTGCCCTACTATCTTTTGCCGAAATTGTGGATCAGGCTAAACGCATGGCAGACGTCACAACCATCCCCATCATTGCCGATGCCGACACCGGGTATGGCGGGCCACTGAACGTAATCCGCACTGTTCGTGAGTTCGAGCGCGCTGGCATCAGTGGCATCCAAATCGAAGATCAGCAGTGGCCCAAGCGCTGCGGACACGAACCTGGCCGCAAAATCGTCTCGACCGAAGAAATGGTCGGGCGCATTAAAGCCGCAGTTGATACGCGGCACGATCCGAATGTCGTCATCATCGCGCGTACCGATGCCCGCAGTGATCTCGGCCTCAACGCTGCCATCGAACGCTCGCAGCGCTACGCCGAGGCAGGCGCCGACGTGTGCTTTCTTGAGTCGCCCGAATCTGCTGACGAAATGCGTCTGCTTAACCAACAACTCAAGATACCAACTCTTGCGAATCTCGTTGAAGGGGGTCGCACGCCAATGCTGCCCGTCGACCAACTCACCGCTCTAGGCTATAGCATCGCGATCTTTCCTAATTCGATGACCCGTGTCATTGCTTCAGTCGGCAAGGCCTTATATGAAGAGTTAGCGCGTAATGGCTCAAGCGCCGCGTTCTCGGATCGCATGGTCGACCATCGCACACTCTGGAATCTTTTTGAATACCCGGCTTTCATGGAGCTTGAGAGCCGTTATGTCCAACCCACCGCCACCCAGGAGTCAACAAAATGAAGCGCCTTCGCCTTGCACTTGCAGCTAGTATCAGCATTATTTCAGCGGGATTTGGCCTGACGCCTGCGGCGCACGCCGTTGACTGGAACGCCTACACCTATGCCCCCGCCGCAACCTTGGCAGGCGCACGTGGCTTGCAGACCATTACTGAACGGGTCGCCAAAGAAACCAACGGTGAGTTAAAAATTAACTACCACTTGGCGGGCGCCGTTCCGATTAAAACCACCACGATTACTCAGGCGGTTGCAGAAGGCACCATGCAGCTTGGTGACGATGGGCTTTACCAAGGCAACATCCCAATCGGTGGCTTGCTTCAGTTGCCCATGCTGTTGGTCACAACAGAGCACCTTGAAATCGCCCTCAAAATCATGATGCCCTACATTGAAAAGGCCTACGCTTCAAAAGGCGTGCAAGTGCTGGGGGGCTATTACTACCCTCTGCAAGTCTCGTGGTCGCGCAACAAGCTTGAGTCATTGGCAGACTTCAAAGGCCAGAAAATGCGCGTGACCTCGCCCGAACAGTCTGCCTTTGTTCGTCAATTTGGCGGTGTGCCTGCAACCTTGGGTGCTGAAGAGGTGCCCTCGGCTTTGGATACGGGTGTCATTAGCGGCGTCTTCACCGCCAGTTCTGGCGGCGGAAAAATCTGGGGTGACTTGTTGAAATACAGCTACCGCTTAGGGCCAAACTATTTCAATGCCTTCATCATCGTCAACAAAAGCGCCTACGACAAGCTAACCCCAGCCACGCAAGTCAAGCTCAAGAGCATCGTGGCTGATGTGATGCCCTGGAACACCAAGACGCTGTTTGAAGAAGAAGATCAAGTCACTGCTGCGCTACGCGCCAAGGGCATGAAGATCACCGAGGCGACAGCGGCCGATATGGCCTTAGGCGCAAAGATGATGGAACCCTATTGGAAAACCTGGGCTGAAAAACAAGGCCCCGATGCAGTGGAAGCACTTTCTAAAATCCGCGCAGCGATTGGTCGCTAGAGGTCAGCCATGAACACCACGACGAACAGCACTGAAGAGCACTACTGGGGCAAAGGTTTTATCGATGGCACCATGGTGTTCTGTCAACTCGCGATGCTTGCGATGATGCTGCTAGTCGTGGCCGAGGTCGCCGCGCGACTCATGGGATTTAATCTTGAGCTCTCCGAAGAGCTCGGTGGTTATTTATTAGTCACTGTCTCTTTTTTAAGCTTGGCTGGCTGCGCCATGCATAACAGTTTTCATCAGGTTGAATTATTTACCAGTCGCCTGTCTGCCCAGCAGAACCGTGTGCTGAGGGTGATCTTTATTTTGATTGCGTTAGCAACCTCGGTGATTTTGAACTATCACCTGATTAATTTTGTCATTGCGAGCTACGTACGCAACGATCTTGCACCAACGTTATTAGAGACTCCGCTCTGGATCCCAAGACTGGTCATGCCTTTGGGCATCACCTTACTTTGTATGGCGCTGGTCGTGATGTTGTTGCGCGACGTCAAACGCGTGATTCAAGGCGCCAAGGAGGCACAGCAATGAGTTCAGGTACCGAAATTATTTTGATCTTTGGCATCTTTATCGCCCTGCTATGCTCGGGGCTCTGGGTACCCTTTGCGATTACCGTCGCGTCGTTACTGTATATCACGACACACGGAGGCTTCGGTAGTCTGAAGGCGATGGGCCTCGTCAGTTGGGGCAGCATGGATAGCTTTACGCTGACCGCTATTCCACTCTTCATCATGCTTGCTCTAATTATGGAAAAGAGCGGCTTAAGCTTCAGCGTATATCGTGCGTTATCGCTCTTTGTAAAACGCATCCCTGGTGGGCTGTTACAAACCAACGTAGCGGGTTGCGCCTTATTTGCAGCAATCAGTGGGTCAAGCGTTGCCACCGCCGCGGCGATTGGCTCGGTTGCCCTACCCCAGTTATTACAGCGTGGTTATGACCGCAAGCTTTCGGCGGGCACGCTAGCCGCGGGGGGCACACTCGGCATCATGATCCCACCCAGTCTGGCCTTCATTATCTATGGCACCTTCACTGAAACCTCAATTGCCAAATTATTTATGGCTGGTGTAGTACCCGGCTTGCTACTCACTGGCCTATTCATGCTGTACGTCGCAATCCATGCGATCTTGAAACCCTCTATCGCACCCAAAGAGACGGCGGTTATCACCCGCGCCGAGTGGTTGCGCGCCATTTTTGACCTGATGCCTTTCGTCTTGCTGATTGGCGGCACGATGGGCAGCATTTATATGGGGCTGGTGACACCAACAGAGGCCGCGGGTGTCGGCTGTCTATTTGCAATTATCATTGCTCGTATCTGGGGCGATTTGGATTGGCAGGCCTTTCGCGGCGCCATGTTTGAAACGGTTTTAGTCAGTGGCAATATTCTGTTCATTGTCTATAGTGCTTTTCTGTTTTCGTACGCAATTTCGATGGCCGGCGTTGGGCGCGATCTGACAAATTTTTTAAGTGCGCTCAACCTGACTCGCTTTGAATTTTTGGTGGCACTATTCATTCTCTACACAATTCTTGGGTGCTTAATTGAAAGCATCGGGATGATTGTGATTACCGTACCTTTGCTCTATCCCGTATTGCTCAAGTACGGGATAGACCCAGTATGGTTTGGTGTCATTTTGGTGTTGTTCATTGAAATGGGCCAGATCACGCCACCGGTGGGCATCAATCTGTTCGTCATACAAAGCATCTGGAAGGGAAAACTCTCAGAGGTCGTCTACGGAACCATCCCCTTTCATCTGATCATGTTTTTGGTGGTTGCGCTACTCGTACTCTGGCCAGAGATTGCGTTATGGCTACCGCGGGCAATGACAAAGTAATGTGCAGCTCCTGATCGCATGAATAAAGCGCTACCTAGAGATCCCGTAGCAAAAAAGCCAACCTCAGCTCGCGTCAAAAAAACGGACTGGACAAACTTTCGCACGAACAAAAACGTACCCAGCCCGCTGTATCACCAAATTTTTTCTTTTTTGCGCGATCGAATCTTGACGGGCGCGTTCGATTCTGGCGCCGTGTTTCCGAGTGAAAGCCAACTTGAGGCCGCGCTCAAGGTGTCGCGCATCACGGCACGACGCGCTTTAGAAGAGCTGGCAGCACGCGGGCTGATTCTCAGAACACAGGGCAAGCAGTCGATCGTCGCACTGTATCGTCCAGGTACGCAATTGGTCGCCGGGGTCGAAGGCATGATTGAAAATAATCGACGGATGGGCGACTCGACCACGGTTGAACTACTGGCTCACGAGCAAGTACCCGCAAGCGCAGAGGTTGCCGCTAAGCTTAAAGTCAAACACAAAGCCCCTGTGCTCTGGTCAGTGCGGGTGCGTCGCTTAAACGATGTGCCGTTTTCTTATGCGGTCACACATCTTCCAGCATTTGTTAGCCAACAAGTCAAAACAGAACAGATGTCGACTCGCCCTTTAATCGACCTGCTAGAGAGTGCTGGCATTGTGATTGCTCGCGCCGAACAAGTCATTTCAGCAGTACAGGCCACACCAGAAGTTGCCCGTGCGCTGCACATTGAGCCAGGTACCGCCCTGCTGTTATCTGAGCGCATTGTCTACGACCGGTTCGAGCGACCAGTTGAACTGATCTGCGTGCAATACAGGCCCGACCTGTATCAATACGGTGTCGAACTCAAACGGACGACGTCTGCGAAAGGTAATCGGTGGGCCTCAGAAAAAAAGGCAAAAACTAAAACCACCGCGACAGCGAAAAAATAATTCAACTCGCGCGTCAAACAGGTTCAACGCTATTGCAAACGGATGCCTAGCTCTTTGACTAAGGGTTGCATCACCAAGCGCTCATTTTTTATCGTATCAGCCATCTCTTGCGGCGTACTGGCCACCGGCATCATTCCCATTGTTTCGAGCTGCTTGAGCATTGCAGGCTCTTGCAAAATCTGAGCCACCGTTTTTTGAATCAGCGCCACGCGCTCACTTGGCATCCCTGTGGGCCCCATCAAGCCAAGCCAGGGTAACGACGAATAGCCGGGTAAACCAGACTCTGCCAAGGTTGGCGTGTTGGGTAATCCTGCAAAACGCTCGGGGCTTGTAATAGCGATGGCGCGCACCCGGCCACCGTCAAGCATCGCGCGGGCGCTAGACGGTGCTTCAAGCACGATATCAAGTTGCCCGCCCACCAAGTCGCCCTGGGTCTTGCCGGCCGCGTTAGCGGGCGCGTACACCGCCTTGATGCCTACGCGTCGTGCAGTTTGCTCCCACACCATATGAAAGGCCGAACCAATCGCATAAGAGCCAATGGTGAGATCACGTGTCTTTGCCTGCTCAACAAAATCTTGCCAAGTTTTTAGCGGGCTATCTTGTCGCACAATGAAAATAAACGGCGTGCGCGCAACTAGTGAAATCGGCTGCAAATCTTTTACGGGATCATAGGGCAGGCTATCGACCGCAAACGGCATGATGGTGACCGATGAGGCCGCCACCATCCCAATCGTATACGCGTCGGGCGCTGCCTTCACAATCGCGGTCGTACTCACAATACCTGCGCCGCCTGGTCGATTCTCAACAATCACAGGCTGACCCCAGACGGCACTTAGGCGCGTGGCTAAGACTCGCAAGACTACGTCGATCGGGCCACCTGGCGGATTGGACACAATGATTTTGACGGGCTTGTCGGGGTAGGCGCTTGCGCTTGGCGTTTGCGTTTGCGTTTGGGTTTGCGCTTGCACAGCGCTGAGCCCGAACACACCGAGGCTAAAAATACTGAACGTCGCGACACGCAGCGCCGCGCGCAACCGTTGATATTGAGCACCCATCTCTACTATCCTTTTAATGGCGATTCAAAGACATGTACCGCCGGGCTAGGTGCCCAGCCGGGCGTACGCCCATGAATAAATTCAATCCACGCGGTCTGCATCTCATCGACCAAACGGCGACCCTGCTCGGGCGTCATCCCCTGCAACATTGCGGCCCCAGCAAAGCTGTCAAGGTTACCAAAGACAAACGGCAACTCGCTGCAATGACACGCACCAAATTCTGGATTGGGACCATAGGCAAATTCAAACACCCAGGCCTCGCGCCCTGCAGCTCTGGCGTCTTGCGCCCATTGCCGCGTGGGGGCGCCAAAGATTTTTTCGCCAAGTTGCTGACTCGCAACATTACGCTGTGTTCCTGGAAACGCGGCCATTTCATCGCGCGTGCAACCCAGCAACACATCGGCACGCGTAGCGGCTTGCTGCATTAGGGGCGCCACCGGCGACGCAAAAATTTCACCATCTACAACGGGGCAAAACAGACTGCGATTAGCACCCTCTTCTTGCAACGCTGCCATCACCGCCTCAGACTGTTGCGCAGCCAACAATGTTGCCACCGGCAAGGCGCGAGCTTGTTCAAGAGTCGTACCGCCGGCTGCCTGCAAAAAAACACGGCTTAAGTGCGCCGCTTGCTCAGCTTAGCGAAAGCCACGGCCGAGCGAGGCGCTCTGCAAAAGCGCACGTGTGAAAAGGGGCTGGCGTGCCAACATGGCCGCAATGTTAAAGCCACCGGCTGATTGCCCCATCAACGTGACACGCGCCGGGTCACCACCAAAATGCTCGATATTTTCGACGACCCAGCTTACGGCGGCCTCTTCATCGAGCAACCCGACATTCGCGGTTTGCCCGGGCACAAACAGCCATCCGAGCGCGGCCAGTCGATAATTAACGCCAACGACGATGCAGTCGCCGCGTACCGCTAAGCGTGCGCCGTCATACCAAGGCAAGGCACCGCCACCACTTTGCCAGGCACCACCATGCAACCAAACTACAACGGGACGTTTACCTTGGTCACAAGCCGGTGTCCATATTGACAGCCGGAGGCAGTCTTCGTCTTGCACCGCCTCAAAATCACCCATCACATTACGCAAGCGTGAGGGGCGCTGTGGGCAAACAGGCCCCGCCTGAGTCGCGTCAAACATCGGTTGTGGCCCCAAGGGCTGGGGTGCAGCAAAACGCAACGCGCCGGTTGGAGCTTGGGCATAGCGCAGCCCCAAAAACCGTGTGACGATCTGGCTTTGCAAGCCAGTCACAACGCCTTGTTTAAGCGTGACTGAAACCGGTGTCTCGACAATTGGCATTGTGGGTGACCGCCTTATGTAAAAATGTATTTGACAACATTACAGCAGAAATCACTAAAATCTAGTCTTTCTGCCATGCTTTTACCTGCCTTTCACCGCTTTGACTTTCGGATCTGCGCCGTGACGATAAAAGACCCTCTTCGCCCTCTTGATCGCATTGACCTCAAAATACTCGATGTCTTGCAACGCGATGGCCGTATCTCGATGACCGACTTGGCCGAACGGGTCAACCTGTCGGCAACCCCCTGTTCAGAGCGCGTACGACGCTTAGAGCGTGAGGGAATCATCATGGGCTATTACGCTCGCGTCAACCCCGCCGCACTTGGAAAAAATCTTTTAGTGTTTCTCGAAATCAAGCTCTCAACTAAGTCAGACGACGTGTTCGAAAAGGTCAAGAAAGAGCTTGAGTACGTTCCTGAGGTCATGGAATGTCATCTCGTTTCGGGTGATTTCGATTACCTAATCAAAGCGCGCCTGGCCGAAATGAGCAAATATCGACAGCTCTTGGGCGAAATTCTCAAGCGTCTGCCGGGCTCGGCCGAGTCTCGCAGCTACGTTGTCATGGAAGAAATCAAAGAGACTCTGTATCTAGCTGTCGACCGTTAAGAAAGTATTCTGAAGACAGGGAACACTTCCGCTGGCCATACCCACCGACGTTGACTCGCGAACAGTTCTAAACCAGCGTCCGGATGAAATCCCACAACACCGGATGATCTGAGTTGGCCACGTTAAAGCGAAACCAGTTCGAGACGCGATCTTCTGGTCGAAAATAGGCGCCGGGGGCCAACCAGATGCCATGCTTTAAGGCGCGCGTCGCGACGCTTGTACTTTGCTTTGCATCAATCGGCAGACGTCCCCACAAAAATAAGCCGGCCTCGGGTTGCTCAAATATCTCGACGCCTGCAGCACGCATACTTGCGCCTACACGCTGGTGTGATTGCTTCAATTTGTCAGTTAAAAAATTTAGGTGTTGCTGATAGTGCCCTTCAGTTAAAACATTGGCTACGATGCGTTCAGTGACCTCTGACGAGGTCAAGCCAACAGCCATTTTGCTGCGGGCCAAACTTGCCAGTATGTCGCCATGTGCAGCCACATAGCCCACCCGCAGCGTAGGCGTGATCGTTTTCGAAAAGCCTGAAATATAGATCACGCGCTCGAGCCCCTCGAGTGCGGCGAGGCATGGTGCACCTTCAGGCGCAAGCTCGCGGTAAATATCATCCTCGATCACCCACAAGCCATGCTGATCGGCGATCTCAAGCAAGCGTCTGGCATGGCTGAGCGACAGCGTTGTACCCGAGGGATTTTGCAGTACGGTATTGACAAAAATTGCTTTGGGGCGAGCGCGCTTAATTAGTTGACTCAACTGGTCGAGGTCGTGGCCCTCTGTACTGCGGGGCAAGCCCACAACTTTGAGCCCTGCAAGCTGCAAAATCTGCAGCAAGTTGCAGTAACAGGGGTCTTCAACGATGACGGTATCGCCTGGTCGTAACAACGTACGCACCACCAAATCAAGCGCTTGCGTGGCGCCCTGGGTGAGAAGCACGTTTGAAGACTCAACTGGGATGTCATTGCGCCTGAGCCTAGCTGCGATTTGCTCGCGTAACGATGCCATACCGAAGGGATGCCCATACCCACCAAATCGCGCACCCGGCACGCGACTCAAGGCGCGCAAAGCGTGCTGCAAACCACTTTCGTTGATCCACTCGCCCGGTATCCAGCCGCACCCAGCTTTAATCGGCACCGAATGGTCGGCGAATACGTCGGACAACAACCAGGCGGCGTTCAGGCTTGGTGCAGACCACTCGGGCGTGCTCGAGGGTAGCGCTTCACGCTTATCCACCACGCGATACGAGGCGCCACGCTTACCCACCACCTGCCCAGACGCCACCAGTCGCTGATATGCCTCTGAGACGGTAAACGCGCTTAAGCCCTGCTCGCGCGCAAGCTGGCGTACCGAGGGCAACGCATCGCCCGCCCGTAAGGCACGATTGGCGATCGCAGTGGTCAGTCCGGCGACGATCTGCTCGACCAAGCTGCGCTCAGAATTTCGCTCAAGGTTCAGTGTGAAAGCCAAGCATGGCACCTCGTTGTTGAAAGCGGGCAGGCCAGTCAGTCGCTGTCGGGCGACTGCTATCCGCGGCGGCCTTATAACCAGTACAGTTTGCCACATATTTGTGCAACTGTACTGGTCACGATGTACCTTGCAGCGCTAAAGTATCAGCACAACCCGATCACCGGAGAACCCCATGAATGCTATTACCGAAGCCGTTAGCCTGTCCAACAGCGTGGACATGACCAATTTTTGGATGCCTTTCACAGGCAACCGTCAGTTCAAAGCTGCCCCGCGCATTCTTCAAAGCGCTAAAGATATGCACTTCACCACCATTGATGGCCAGAAGGTGCTTGATGCAAGCGCTGGTCTCTGGTGCGTCAATGCTGGTCATGGCCGCGCAGAAATCATTGAGGCCGTGCACAAGCAGATGCTTGAGCTTGATTACGCACCACCTTTTCAAATGGCCCACCCCTTGGCGTTTGAAGCCGCCAAAGTTGTCGCAGACCTCATGCCAAAGGGCTTGGATCGGATCTTCTTTGCAAACTCTGGTTCTGAGGCTGTCGACACTGCACTCAAGATGGCACTGGCCTATCACCGCGCGCGTGGCGAAGGCCAGCGCACCCGCTTGATTGGTCGCGAACGTGGTTACAGCGGCGTGGGCTTTGGCGGCATTTCGGTTGGCGGCATCGTTGCTAACCGCAAAGCTTATTCAGCCAACCTGATTCCTGGTGTTGATCATCTACCCCACACCCATAGCATCCCTGACATGGGCTTCAGCAAAGGTCAGCCGCAATGGGGCATGCACCTGGCCGATCATCTTGAGGCACTGTGTGCCCTGCATGATGCGTCAACGATTGCTGCTGTGATCGTTGAGCCAGTTGCCGGCTCAACCGGCGTGTTGGTGCCTCCTGTGGGCTACCTGCAACGCCTGCGCGAGATCTGCACCAAGCATGGCATCTTGTTGATATTTGATGAGGTCATCACAGGCTTCGGTCGCTTAGGCAAAGCCACGGCCAGCGAGTTTTTTGGCGTGACCCCCGACATGATCACGATGGCTAAAGCGATCAACAACGCTTCGATCCCGATGTCAGCGGTAGCGGCTAACACGCAGATCTACGACACCATTATTAACGCCAGCCCCGCCAACGCGATTGAAATGTTCCACGGCTACACCTATTCATCGCACCCAGCTGCTGCTGCGGCCTGCTTGGCCACACAGGCAATCTACAAGCGCGACAAACTCTTTGAGCGTTCACTTGCCCTGGCGCCGAAGTTTGAAAAAGCCCTCCACGCTCTGCGTGGCGAGCCTTACGTCAAAGATATCCGTAATATCGGTTTAATGGGCGCAGTAGAGCTTGAGTCGCGCGTCGGTGCGCCAGGTGCACGCGCGTACGACGTATTTTTGAAGTGTATGGAAATGGGCGTTTTGGTGCGCTTCACTGGTGACAGCTTGGCGTTTTCGCCACCGCTCATCGTCAGTGAAGATCAGATCGACGAGATTTTCAACACCGTTAAGAAAGCGATTCATTTGGTTGCTTAAGTTTTCGCGCCTACAAGGCAGCTATGGCCGACTCGCTCAGGGATCCGCCTTGAGCGCGTAGGCGCAGCCAAAGCTTTAGGCGTGTAGTCGTCATCACTCGCTGGTACACAACAAAGAAAGCGCTGCGGCGCTTTCTTTGTTTTCACGACCTTTGGTGGCGCCAACAACAAGCCAGAAGCCTCGCCAACGATTATGATCGGGCTAACCTCCTACTGTCATGGCGGCCTAGTACGGCCTTGACGCGACGTCATGCCAGAGCGCTTTACGTACCGGCCTGTGGCTCTTATTACTCAACCTTTGCAGGAATCTTTTCACTTATGAACTGGCAACTCCCGTTTCAGTCTGGCCGTCAACCCGTGTTGGCCCGCAATATCGTTTCAACTTCACAGCCGCTCGCGTCGCAAGCAGGCGCAGCTGTGTTTGCTCGCGGTGGCAATGCCATTGACGCCGCAATTGCTGCTGCCATTACGCTAACGGTGGTCGAACCCACCATGAACGGTATTGGCGGTGATGGTTTCTCAATTATTTGGGATGGTAAAAAGCTACACGGCCTGAACGCCTCTGGGCGCGCACCAGCCGCTTGGTCGCCCGAGCGCTTTAAAGGCATGGCCACCATGCCCAAGAATGGTTGGGATTCGGTCACTGTCCCAGGCGCCGTTTCGCAGTGGGTTGCCTTGTCAAAGAAATTTGGTCAGCTGCCCTTTGAAGATTTGTTTAAGGATGCGATTCGTCACGCACGTGAAGGGTTTCCAGTCAGCCCGGTCATTGCTAAGCAATGGGCAACCGCTGTCAAAGAGTTGGCGCAATACCCAGGCTTTAGTGCCTTCATGCCCAACGGTCGTGCACCTGCCACCGGAGAGATCTGGAAGTTTGCCGACCAAGCCGATACGCTTGAAGATATTGCCCGCACCAAAGGTGAGTCGTTTTATCGCGGCCGTCTGGCCAAAATGATTGCGGCCTTCTCTGCTGAGTGCGGAGGCGTCATGACTGAAGCCGATCTGGCCGCACATCAGGCCGACTGGGTCGAGCCGATCTCGACTAACTTTCGCGGCTATGACGTGCACGAGATACCGCCAAATGGTCAAGGTCTGACTGCACTACTGGCACTGAACATCATCGAACACCTGCCTTACAACGAAACCGCTCCAAATTCAGCTGAGCGTATGCACTTAGAAGTTGAAGCCATGCGCGTAGCGTTTGCTGACTTGTACGCGCACGTTGCCGACCCCGCGTTTATGAAAGTCAGTGCAAAAGATTTGCTCAGCAAGTCGTATGCGCGCGAGCGCGCCAAGCTGATTGACCCTAAAAAAGCCGGCACCTATGCAGCGGGCCAGCCACCCTCGGGGGGCACCATTTATTTATGTGCCTCTGATGCAGACGGTCGCATGATTTCGTTTATTCAATCCAACTTCAAAGGCTTTGGCTCTGGAGTTGTCGTCCCTAAATCTGGCATCGCGTTACAAAATCGCGGCTCTGGTTTTGTTACAACACCCGGTCACCCCAATCAAGTCGCAGGCGGCAAACGCCCCATGCACACCATCATCCCCGCCTTTATGACACGCGATGGCCAACCCGAAATGGCGTTTGGCGTAATGGGTGGCAACATGCAAGCGCAAGGCCATATGCAAATGGTGTTGCGCCGCGTGGTTGAGCAGCACAACCCGCAGGCCTGTTCAGACGCGCCACGCTGGCGCATCAACGACTTAGCTGAACTGACACTCGAGGCCACCGTCAGCCCCGCTGTGGTTGCAGGGCTCAAAGCGATGGGCCACTCACCGATTGTGGCGCCCGCCGACAGTACCGATTTTGGTAGCGCACAGTTGATTGCTCGGTTGGGCGAACAGCAAACAAGTACCGGGCCCTTTGCCTACGCTGCAGGCTCTGATCATCGCCGTGACGGCGAAGCCGTAGGCTACTAAGAGGCCTCTAGGCGGCCGGTGGTGGCGTCACCACCGGCGGTCCAAACGTAGCGGGCAAGCCGTGTAAACGCTCAAGCGGCTGGTCTCGTTCAAAGTACCAGCCCTGCCCACAATGACAGCCCAATTGCACCAACATATTGCGTTGCTGTTGGGTCTCAACACCCTCTGCCGTCACTAAAATGCCCAGATTTTTTGCAAGGTCGATAATGTTTTTCACAATAATATCGGCGTTCTTGCTTTTACCTAACTGGTGAATAAACTCACGATCAATTTTGAGATGATTGAACGGCAAGGCGATCAAGCGTGAGTGCGAAGAATAATCTTTACCAAAATCATCGATACTGACCCCCAAGCCCCACTCTCTGAGCTGAGTGATTTGTGCGCCCACCTGAGCATTGGCTTCGATAATTTTACCTTCGACAATTTCGAGGATCAAAGACGGATACTCGCTTTTGAACGGTACAAGACGTTGACCGAACAGTTTCAAGAGATATTCGTCTGCAAACAACAAGCTCGAGACATTGATCGAGATCAAGGCGCTCGGAAACTTTTTCTTGATTGTTGGCAGATCAATGATGATTTGATCAACGATTAGATCCGTCAATTCTTTTATGCGTCCGCTTTCTTCAATGATCGGGATGAACGTATCAGGCGATATCGCGCCTAACTCTGCATCATGCCAGCGCGCTAAAGCCTCAAAACCAATCACTGTGCCTGACGCTAAATCAACAATCGACTGGTAATGCGGCACGATAATTTTTGCGCGTAAGGCCGAGTGCAGCTTATTTTCTAAAACGATGTTTTCAAGCAAACGATTGCGTTTGCGTAAATCGAAGGCTTCGCGGGTGCTTAATGTCACACGCACCGCAATATAAACCATGTGGCGAGCCAAACCAAAAACGGTCAAGAGTGTAAAAATCCCGATATTGAAGATGTTTGGATCAAAAGCACCATGCGAATTTGATAAAAACAAGGGGATCAGACGCGCAAACCAGCACAATGCCTGCAACACAAAAATCCACATCATCACGGCTAGTTGCACGTCCTTTTTTTCTCGATAGACCACTCGAGAGACATAACAAACATAAAGACAACCACCACCAGCAAGTATTGAGACGAAGGTCGTCTGAACGGTCTGACTAGCGTGCTCGGTGAGCACAAACAAAATCAAACAGTAGAGCGCGATCAGCCCAATATACAGCGCCCACTTCGAGGCGCCTGTGTAGCGCGATGGCTTGACAAACGAGTAGCGCAACGCGTGTGCAAAGAAAATAAAGCTAATAAAATTTAACGAGTTGGCAAATACGTATGCAAAAAGTAACGGCAACTCTGCTCTGAAAATTGTGATACCCGCCGAAACGCCGCTCAACACGGTCCCAGCCATCCAGTGATACAAAGAGGCGTCGCGTCGCTCTTTAAAGATCCAAAAAAGCGAGATACCAATCGCGACTGAAAAAATCGCAAAAAAATAAAACAAAACAGGTATCAAATTCGTTGCCATACAAACCTTAGGGAATTCTTTTGAAGATCGGCTCGCTTGTCGTTAAGCGTGCTACTGCACAACGGTGACATTCTCAACGTCATGGGTGACAACCTCTGTCCGGTTGTCAGTTGGGTGAGTCGTCGCGCCAGAAAGTGATTTCACCGCTACGCCATCCTGAGCGATGATGAAACTTTGTATCAGAATCGATTCAACAAAAAACACCACATCTGCACCACCCGAATACTCTGAGGCAATTGCCCCACGGTAACGATAGTGTGAAAACGCGCACAGAAACGACCCGAAGGGTATGGGGCCAGCCTTTTTTGCGTAAAGAGGGAAAGCCCTGCGCTTCTCGGCAGGGCAATTGTCGAAAAATCTTTTGTCACTCCGGCTGAGCCCATTCGGGCACCACGCCGTAAGCAACAGATGGTTTTTACAGCAAGAGGTCAGAAGGTTGCTCGCACACTGCGAGCTGCTTCATACTAAATTTGTCTGTCTGGCCCGGAAACAGCCTGAACTTTGTGTAGCCTGCGCCCGGGGATGGCAAAGGCATTTTAAAGTTATGTTCGAACTCGTCGCCCAAGACAGTTAAGGTGAACCGGCGGGTGGCCACACCTGGCCCAGACGCTTCGACATTCACCAGTCTCGAGCCTTCAGTGATTAGTCGTGCAGAGACGTAAAGCTGCTTGGTCATTGGCTTGCTCAAGAGTACTTCGACAAACTC
>JBAWWV010000064.1:0-15490 GCA_037146575.1 Alcaligenaceae bacterium
GTGATGTAGCCACAACCCCGACAGGAGTTAAATCATTCACAGTGTTGTAGTTCAAGCGATATAAATTCGGATTGACCGCAATCTCAGAGGTTGAACCCAGCAGCAGCGTATAGCCGTCTGGGCTCGACTTGACGACAAATTCGGTTCCGATTGAGCCGCCGGCACCGCTGCGATTGTCTACGACAACTTGTTGCTGCAACACTTCTGAAAGTTGTTTGGCAATAATTCGGCCAACGACGTCAGACCCTCCACCTGGCGGAAACGGAATCACCAACCTCAAAGGTTTGGTCGGCCAATCTTGCGCGTGAGCGACCAGAGGAAAGTGACACGATAGCGCAACGAGGGAGAGCGCGAATTTAATAAAAATGCGGACAGACAGTGGCATACGTGCTTTCATTTTTCAATTTCCTCTGTTTCAAAAGGGAGCGCAAACGATCAGCGCAGGCGTCGCAAGAACTCTTTTAGTGTTGGGTCTTGCGATCTGTCGAGTACGTCTGCCGGAGCCCCGATCTCAGAGATGCGACCCTCAGACACATAAGCGATTTTGTTTGAGATCTCGCGAGCGAAGCCGATTGCATGGGTGACGAGTACCATCATGATTCCTTCGGACAGAAGTGAACGGATCACGTCCTCTACCTCAGCAACTAATTCTGGATCAAGCGCTGAGGTGATTTCATCCAAGAGCAACACTCTGGGACGCATCGCGAGGGCACGGGCTATCGCCACCCTTTGTTGTTGCCCACCCGACAGCTGGAAGGGGTATGCCGACACCTTGTCAGCTAGCCCGACGCGCGCCAGCAGCGCGCGCCCTAACTCATTGCTCTCGCGGGTCGAAATCTTTTGAGAGAACTCTGGGCCCAAACAGACGTTTTCTAGCGCAGTCATGTGGGGGAAGAGATTGTATTGCTGAAAGACAATGCCCATGCGCTGGCGCATTTGCCGAATGACTGGCTCTGAGAGCCGCTGCCGACTTCCATCTGCCGCAGTGGTGTACCAGAGTAATTTTCCATCCAGTTTGATCTCGCCCTCGTCGTATTCTTCGAGCAAGTCGATGCAGCGAAGTAAGGTGGTCTTGCCACAGCCACTGCGCCCGATCAAGGTCACAACCTCTCCCTCGGCCACGTCTAGGTTGGCACCCTTGAGCACTTCAACTTCACCGTAAGATTTGCGCAATCCGCGGATTTCAATCACGGCCGTTCTCCTGAAAAACCTTTAAGTGCCAGACGATGCTCGACGTGGCGACCAAGTCGGTCAATCGAAAAGCACATCACGAAGTAAAAACACGACGCCGCAATCATGACGGGAAACACATCAAGAGTTCTTTCAACGATCTCACGAGCCGCCAGGGTCAGCTCCCAGACGCTGATGACAGAAAGCACTGATGAGGCCTTAATTGTCAGGACACAGACGTTGATATAAGAAGGCAAGGTGTAGCGCAGCACAAGTGGAATGACAACCCTACGCAGGACTTGCAAAGGCGGAAGCCCCAGGCTGCGAGTCGAATCCCATAGCGTGCGTGGAATCGCAAGCACGCCCCCGCGAAACACCTCAGCGAACATCGCGCCGATATACAAAGTGAGCACCAGCGCACCAGCGGTGAGGGGTCCGATCAGAATTCCGAAAGCAGGCAGCGTGTAGAAGATCAGAAGCGCTTGAACCAGCAGTGGAATGCCTCGTGCGAAGTAGATATAGGTGTGATAACAGCCGCGCAGCAAGCCGATTTTAGAAAAGGCTGCCACGTTGAGCAAAAGAGCGAAGGCGGTTCCGCCGATGGCGCCAACGAAAGCCAGAAAAAGCGACACAGCGGCGCCTTGAGCCAGGATCCACAGGGTACTTGTCATTGTTTAGACTCTCATCATGTCGTCAGCGCCAACGTACTCTGCGCTCGGCGATTCGAAACCCCATTTCGCTCAAGGCAACGATGGCGAGGTATAGAAGCGCGGCCACTAGAAACGCGTGATATGCCGACGCTGTGCGCTCAGTCAGCACCTTGGCCTGCATCGTTACTTCGGCCACTGTAATGACCGAGAGAAGTGACGTGTCTTTCAGTAGCAGTACTGCTTGATTACGCAGCGCGGGCAAGGAGTAAACCAGCAATTGCGGTAAGGTGACCCGCCGAAAGGTCGTCCAGGGTGAAAGACCGAGGCTTCGCGTCGCATCGAACTGCACCCGGTCAATCGCCTTAATGCTGCCGCGAAATATTTCAGCAATGAAGGCTGCATTTTGCATAACCAGGGCAATACCGCCACATACGACGGCTGACCAAAAAAGACCGAGCGTAGGCAAACCAAAATAGATCAAGTAGATCGGCAATAGAACAGGAATATTTCTAAGGACCTGCACATACCCGCCGACAAACGCAGCGCCCCAACGCCCCCCTGCTAATCTGAGGAGTGTGAGCGCGATCCCCAAA
This sequence comes from Alcaligenaceae bacterium, assembly GCA_037146575.1. Lineage (GTDB taxonomy): Bacteria > Pseudomonadota > Gammaproteobacteria > Burkholderiales > Burkholderiaceae_B > Zwartia. The sequence goes on from JBAWWV010000064.1 coordinate 2,414, forward strand.
AGGAGGGCGCCGAAGGAGGCCCACAGAGCGATGAAAGCTGTCTGAGCCAAACCGTCGAGATAACTCGGCCCATGCATAGCGAACCAGTCAAGAAACGTCACGCCTCATCTCCGATGCCCTCACTGCCCCCTCAGAGGCACAAGATCAATGCCGCTCGATCAATCAGATCACTTTAGATAGAATTTCTGGGGCGGGGCATCGATGCCAAACCATTTTTGGTAGATATCGTTATATTGTGGATACCATGATCCCGAACGAAGTTCGCCGACTGTCGTGTCAAGCCAGTGCCACCAAGTAAAGTCGCCGTGCTTCAGAAAAATCGCATTATTCTGCGAGGCGGTGAGCAGTTCAGGCAGAACTTCAAACTCGTTCTTGTGTTGTGCCGCAAAGTAGTTAGTGGTTGGTGTATCGATCTGAAGCGCTTGTGCCCGCCCCGTGCGAACGGCTAAAAATTGGGCGGCTGCACCTTCAAAAACGATCAGCTTTGCGTTTGGAAAATACTTTTTGGCTCGCTCAGCCATTTGCGGGTTTGCAAAGTTAGCGACGGTGAATTTTTCATTATTAAGATCGGCAAGTGATTTGATATTGGCGTCTTTACGCACCAAGATAGAAATACCAGAATCGACGTACCCGCGAGTGAAAGCCACTTGCACGGCACGGTCAGGGTATACCGTTGTGCCACCGATGCCAAAGTCAGCCCGACCGCTGTTGACTGCAGGCCAACGCCCAGAGGCATCGACTACGATGAACTCAATCTTATTGGGATCATTGAACAGCGCTTTTGCAAAGAGTCTAGCTAAGTCGATGTCAAAGCCAACGAGTTCGCCCTTTTCATCGCGCATGGCGAAAGGTGGGACCGTAGACATGGTGGCAACAACAAGCTTGCCACGCTCGAGTACCACTGCAAGGCGAGATTTTTCTTGTGCAGTAGCGATGCCAGCTGCAGTCAGGCTAAGCAGGGCAGAGAATAAAATAGCAGCCCAACGAAAACGTAATAGATATGAAGTCATGTGCGCACCTTTCGAGTCTGGTTGTTGATCGTGATAAAAACCTTCTCCGCTATCGCCAAGAGCGACGCTGAGTCCTGTGTACCACAAGCCCTATTGCTTGCGTGGTTGTGAATCGAGTTTTAAACGTTGCCGATACAGCGGATCAAGTTCAACCAAGCGACCTAGTCGTAACTGTTCTGCCACGGGTACCGGAATCGGTACGGGTGCGTCAGCGGGGGTGGTGCCTATCACCCCTTGCTCGGTCATTGCCGTGATCTCTGCTTCGCCTAAGCCCAACAGTTCTCTCAGTACATAGTGATTGGCCTCACCAAGACGCGGGCCTGCTGGTGGCGTCGGAACCTCGAAGGCAGAGAAGCGCCAGGGACGTCCAAGCTGGGGCCGGCATCCAACCTCGGTCTCTGGCGAGTGCTCGATGTGATCAAAGAAATTGCGCGCCGCCAAGTGCGGGTCGGTAAACAAGTCGCGGACGTCTAGTACTGGCCCTGCTGGCACACCAACGGCCTGAAGCCTGTGCGCGACCTCGTACTGATCCAAGGGCGCGGTCCACTTAGAGATTAGTGCGTCGAGCTCGTCTTGATGCTTGAGGCGCGAAGGGCCATTAACGAAACGAGCATCTTCTGCGAGTGCGGGGCTATCGATCACTGCGCACAGCGCTCGCCATTCTGTGTCATCAGTGACGGCAATCGTCACCCAGCGGTCGTGACCCTTGCAGGGATAGGTGTTGTGCGGTGCGTGAACGTCATGGTGATTCCCCATCCAGCGATTCGCGCGACCATTGAAGGCGTAATCCAGCAGACCCTCGCCCATGAACGCGGTGCCGACTTGATACATCGCCAGATCGATCCAAAGCCCCTTGCCAGTGCGAGTGCGGTACAGCAGCGCCGCCATCACAGAGTACAGGGCAGTCCACGAGGCAAGAAAATCAGTGTAGGAGTTACTAATCTTGTTTGGCGGGCCGCCTTCGTAACCAATGAACGCTCCGCTACCATGCGTAGGCTCTAGAGAGGCGGCCATGGCGCCGTAATTGCTGAAGGGCCCAGAATGCCCATACCCTGTGTTGGACACCATGATGACATCAGGGCGAAGCGCTCGCAGGTTGGGATAGTCGAGTCCGAACTTTCGCATCACCCTTGGGGTGAAGTTTTCAATCACGATATCGGCGGTTGCAATCAGCTTTTTGAGCGTTTCAAGGCCCGCAGCTTGGTTCAGGTCAAGGGTCAGGCTGCGCTTGCCTCGATTCAGTACATGGAAGACGCCGTTACGTTCATAGTGAAGTTCTCCTGGTGCATCATCGGCCCACGGACCTCCGAAGGGCCCGCCAAGACGAGTATCGGCGCTCAGAAAGGCACAACCTTCTACCTTGATCACCTCGGCACCTAAGTCGGCTAGAAATGCTGCTGCGTAGGGCATCGCAAACACTCGGCTCAAGTCGATGACGCGCAATCCCTTTAGAGGCAAATTGACCACTGACATACTCCTCTTAGATAACCGCTAGATTGCGGAGTTGCTCAATATCTGTCTCACTGAGTTGCAAAATCTCACGCAATACTTCTGCTGTGTGTGCACCCAAGAGTGGCGCCGGATTCCGCGTGTCGAAGGACTCTTCGCTCAGTTGTATCAAATGGCTCGGATACTGGGCTGCCCCGGCGATAGGATGATTGACCGAGGCAAAGAAGTTGCGCTCGTTCAAGTGCGGGCATCGGTAAAGCTCGTCAGGCTCTTGCGCCTGACCGAATACAAGGCGTTGCTTGTTTGCGGCATGAAATAGCTCGTTCTTTTTCCATTGGGCAAGCCCGTCTAGGATGAGATGTTCGAGCGCCTCACCATTAACGATGCGACCTTCAGCTGAGGCAAACATCGGACCCTTTAGTTCTTCGAGCCCAATCAGGTCGGCAACGGTATTGAACGGTTGTGAGCCCTGCGCAGAGACTACAACGTGCCCATCCTGGCAGGGCATGAGCTCTTCAAGCGGCGCGCCGTGCGCGGGGCGCCGTCCTCTTAGACCGCCTGTGTAAGCATAGGACGCAGACGCTTGCACTAAATGAGCTGTCATACACTCTGCAACCGACACGTCGACGCGCCCACCCTTGCCAGTGCTGAGTCGATGGTAGATCGCTACTAACGTGGCCGCCGCTGCATTGATGCCGGCGACGTAAAGCGATTGAGAAAGGGCACTGCGCAGAGGCTCTCTGTCCGCGTTACCGGAGTGGTACATCAGACCACTGATCGCGCTTGTGATCAGGTCGGAGGCTTTCCAGTCGCTATAGGGCCCGGTGCTACCAAAGTTCGAGATCGAAGTCGTCACCAAGCGTGGATTGACCGCGGCGAGTGACGCGTCGTCTAAGCCAAGCGAGGCACGAAGTTTGGGCTCAAAATTTTCTACGAGTACGTCAGCCCAGCGCACCAAGGCATGCAGCAAAATACGCCCTCTGGCAGTAGACAGGTCGAGGGTGATGCTGCGCTTGTTGGTGTTGAGATACAGAAACGGGATACTCTTTTCACTGTGTGCTTCGTTGCCGGCGAAGGGGCCCATGCGGCGGGCCAGATCGCCCTCAAGGGGTTCAATCTTGATCACCTCTGCGCCCTGATCGGCCAACAGGCGGGCACAGAAGGGCCCCGAAACGCCTTGACCAAGGTCTAGCACGCGCACGTTGCTTAGCAAGCCTCGTGAAGAGGCTCCAGGCTGTGCACGCTTGTCTTGATTTGTGTCATTCACGATTGTTTACAGCCAAACGAGAGGCAGTGGCTCTTGGCCTCTTGGTAACACGATCTCAGCCCAACCTCGTGCCGTCTCGCTGCGATTGTTGCGCAACCCAATTTCACACTTCAAATACCCTAGGCCGTCACGCACCGTTTTCTCGGTGACTTTGCCGGTGATGGTTAACGTATCGCCGGGTTGGTCCATCCCGCGATGCTCTAGGTACATCTCTCGTACCCAGCCCGCCTCTCCGGCAAAGCGCTGCAGCAAGATGTAAAGGTATTCATTTTTGAGCGAGCCGTTAACGACCAGGTTTGAAAGGCCTTGACGCAACATCGCGTACGGCAGATCCCAGTGGATGCGGGCGTAGTTGCCGTTGGCCGAGGCCCAGCGAACGAGATGACCAGTTGTCATTGGCCCTCTGACTACAGGTGGTAGTTCGTCTCCCACATTGATTTGGTCGAAGGTGCGTTGCGGTTGCACGCTCCATTTTTGCTTGTCTACGACCTGACCACGCTCAGGAGGAGAAACCTGAGGTAAGTGCACCGAGCTCGAAATCTCGGGCTGGTCTACCACTTCTGTCTCGGCGCGCTTGCGAAAAATACTAGTGTGACGAATGGTCAAAAGTAGTTCGCCCTTTTGATTGACCTGAGTGATCTCACGGGCAATGAAAACGAGTTGTCCGGTGCGCCCCGGCCTTTCTGAAATATCAACAATTTTTTCGGTTTTGGTAATGTGATCGCCGACGCGCACGGGCCGATGAAACGTCCACTTACTCCCGCCATTGAAGCCATAGCTCTTGAAGGGAAGTGGAACCTCGAAATGGGTGTCCTGACCCGCCCCGAAATAATCGATGCGTGGTGCCCAGTCCTTCCAGCCGGCTAATTGCGGGCAGAGCAGTCCGCCAAACCGACTGTTCTTGGCGTAGTCCGCATCCAGATAGAGGGGGTTGGGTTCTTCGATCGCATCGGCCAGTTCGAAGATCATCTCTTCGCTGACTGGGAAACGATTTTTGATTGAGCGACTCTGGTGCCCCACGTACGCCGTGACATCGGGAGTTAACAGTGTTTCAGCCATGGACGTGCTCCGTTCTTGTTATGGATAAGGGTTCAGGTGTGAGGTGCGACTAACAACCTCGAACACACAATTTTTACCGCTTCGTGTTTGGTCTTGCACAGTGACGCGACTAGCGGCTCAGGATTACTATACATCAGCTTTTTTTAAAATTTTCACATCAATTAAAAAAATCATTGCTAGTTTTAAAAACCTGGAGCGAACAAAAAAAGAGACAGGCGGGTACAAAAAAAAATTGAAGAATGCACACGAAATGAAATTCGCTTCAGCACCCGGTGTTTTTTTGGGAGGGTCAATCAGCGCTGCGCCAGCGATAGATGTTTTCGCTTAAGATGGGTAATGAAGCCTTGCAGCACGATCCCGTATGACCTTGTCTAAGGAGAAGATGATGAAGCGTTTTACTCAGTGCGCTAGTGCGCTCTTGTGTCTATGTCTGTCGCTCTTTTTTGTCGCTTCAGGTGCAGCAGCAGAGTTTCCGGATAAACCAGTCCGGTTGATTATTCCTTATCCGCCAGGGGGCGGTACTGACATCCTGGCGCGACTGATTGCAAGCAAAGTCAGCGAAGCGATGAAATGGAATATCGTCACAGAAAATAGGCCAGGCGCGGGTGGCAGTATTGGAATAGAGGCCGCAGCGAGAGCCACGCCTGATGGTTACACGCTTGCCCTGGCTGAAACCAGTAACTTAGCGATCAACCCCTCACTGTATTCAAATATCGGTTACGACCCAGAGACCGACTTTGCCCCGATCATGTTCATTGGCTCGTTGCCGCTGGTCTTAGTCGTAAGCGCAGACAGTCAGTATCAAACCCTCGCTTCGCTTGTGGCTGACGCCAAAAAAAATCAATTGTCTATGGCGTCTGCGGGTAATGGCACAGTGGGTCACTTAGCCGGTGAAATGTTCAAAATTCAGGCAGGTATTCCTATTTTGCATGCGCCTTACAAAGGTGCAGCACCGGCAATCAACGACATCCTTGGTGGCCGCATCACCCTATTTTTTGGCTCTCTTCCTTCTTTGCGTACTCAGATCGCCGCCGGCAAGCTGCGGGCACTGGCCGTGACGTCAAGTGCGCGTGCGAGCGTGCTGCCATCTGTTCCGACTTTCAAAGAGTCTGGCTATCCCGAGTTTGAGGCAACGGTGTGGTACGGCTTGCTTGCACCGAAAGGGGTTCCACAAGACCTCATTGCGCAATTACATAAGACCTTTCTAAATGTACTCGGCACCAATGACATGCGTGATCGTCTTTCTCAAGATGGGGTGCAATTTACTGCGATCTCTCCGGAAGAGTTTGGGGCTTGGATCAAGACTGAAAGAAGCAAGTGGGGCGCAGTGGTCCGGCAGGTCGGTGCAAAAATTGATTAATACTATTTTTATGGTGTTGCTGACTCTCAGTGTGTTGTGTGAGCATTCAGCCTAAAGGGAGGTCAGCCAAAAATGCTTAGCGCACGCCAGACGATTCGAATTGGTATTGACGTTGGTGGGACATTCACTGACTTATTTTTGTTTGATGAAGCTTCGAGAAAAACCCTGCGCCATAAGCTTGCATCGACGCCAGATTTTCCGCACAAAGCGCCTATTCAAGGGATTCGAGAGATCCTGCTTGCCGCTCAGGCGACGCCCGAGCAAGTGAAATTTGTGGGGTTAGGCACGACAGTGGCAACCAATGCTCTGCACGAGCGCAAGGGCGCGCTCACCGGACTGATCACCACCAAGGGCTTTCGAGATCTTCTTGAGATTGGTCGACAAAAACGGCCCAATCCTTATGACCTGTTTGCACGCAGGACAACACCCTTAATCAAGCGCTCCTTGCGCCTAGAGGTCGCTGAGCGGATTTCAGTCGATGGGCAGGTTCTACTCGCAATTGATGACGCTGAAATTTTGGCGATTGCGAGTGAACTCGTTTTGCAAGGTGTACAAAGCATAGCGATTTGTTTTTTGAACTCATACATCAACCCAGTACACGAGTTGCGTACTGCACAGTTGCTGCGACAACATTGGCCAGCGATTTCAGTGACGTCATCGCAAGAACTCGTTCCTGAGTTTCGAGAATACGAAAGGCTTAGCTCGACGGTCATTAATGCCTATCTGATGCCGGTGATGCGTCATTATTTAGAACAATTTACCGCAGAGGTGCGGGCGATGGGGATCGCAGAGGCGCCGTTTGTGATGGCGTCTGGCGGCGGGATCGTGACGCCAGAGTTAGCAAGTCAGCGGCCCATTGATACGCTACTGTCGGGGCCGAGCGGTGGAGTCAGTGCCACGATACATCTTGCTGGCACAGGCGGCTACACTGATTTAATTACGTTGGATATGGGCGGCACAAGTACCGAAGCTTGTGTCATTCAAGACGGGCGAGCCAATATCGCTCATAGTCGTGAGATCGATGGCCTGCCGTTGAAGATTACCGCTGCTGACATTCATACTGTGGGCTCAGGTGGCAGCAGTATTGCTTGGCTTGATGTCGGAGGAATGTTGCGTGTTGGGCCGCGTAGCGCTGGATCAAAACCAGGACCTGCATGCTACGGTAGCCCCGATGCACAGCCAACCATGACAGATGCAAATGTTGTGCTGGGTCGACTCAATCAGCATTATTTGCTGGATGGTGCTTTGTCGATCGACGCCGCACTTTCATATCAAGCTATCGAAAGGCATATCGCACATCCTAAACAGATTACCGTTGAGCAGGCTGCCGCAGCGATATTAGCGGTGTCGAATTCAAATATCGCACAAGCGATTAGATTCGTTTCGGTGGCCAGAGGACTTGAGCCGAAACAATTTATGCTAGTCGCCTTTGGTGGCGCTGGCCCCTTGCATGCTGCGGAGGTGGCCCGTGAATTGAGTATGCGCGTACTCGTGCCGCCTGCGCCTGGCGTACTGTGTGCCATGGGTGTTTTAACTAAAGATGTTGAGATCGCTCTGAGCCGTACTCATTTGATTCGCCACCTGACAAAAGATACGGCGAGTGAGCTGGAGTTGGTCTACTCGCAGCTCGAGCAACGGGCGAGAGAGACTCTGTCACAGAGCAATATCGATACCACTGACCTGACCGTTGAACGTACCGTTGATGCCCGCTACAGTGGTCAAAGTTTTGAGCTACCCATTCCAATTCAAAATAATATATCTAAAGATGATTGCATCAGTCTGATTCGAAATCATTTCAATGCGGTACATAAGAGTTTCTATGGTTACGATAAGCCAACCGAAGAGATTGAGCTCGTGACCTTTCGTATTAAGGCTTCGCTGCCTAGCACGCAGCCTCATTTAATCAATCCGAGCGAAAAAAGAGTTGCAAAAATGCCGGTTGCACAAGGCACGCGCCGCGCCTACTTTACGATGACCAACAGTTTTATTGAGTGCCCAATTTATAGAAGAACCGAACTTGGGCATGGTTGCAAACTCGACGGACCAGCCATTATTGAACAGATGGACACCACGACGATTATTCCGCCTGATTTTCAGATGTTTGTTGATCCTTGGGACAATCTCATTCTTCAACAAATCGAAAAGACTGACCAATGAGTTACGGACAAACAGAAATTATCGCTAGCTCGCTTGAGTCAACCGCTTGGGAAATGTGCGCGAGTCTGATTCGAGCGGCCTATTCACCCAACGTCAAAGAGCGAGCAGATTGCTCAACCGTGATCTGTGATGCTGAAGGTCGCACGTTAGCGTTAGCGACACATGGTCCGGCGCACTTGGGTGCCGCCCTAAGATTGGTGCCAGCAATCTTAAAACGCTTTCCCCTCGAGACGCTAGAAGCCGGGGATATGTTCTTCGCTAATGATCCCTATATCGTCGGCGTTACACATCTGAACGATTGCACCTTGGCCGCGCCCATCTTTGTCGGCAATCAGGTTGTTGCGTTCGCTGCCGCAATTGCGCACCACTCTGACGTGGGGGGAAGGGTACCTGGTAGCGAATCAGGCGACGCGACGAGTATTTTTCAAGAAGGCATCAGAGTCCCGCCTGTTAAGCTCTTTGCCAAAGGTGTTTTGCGTGACGACGTGTTAGAAATGTTCTTACTGAACTCACGCACGCCGTACTTCAGCGAAGGAGATGTTTATGCGCAAAAAGCTGCGGTGACTCGAGGGATACAACGCATTCAAGAGACCTACGCACGCTATGGCGCTGGTGTGATGTCGACAGCTATTGCAGACATGCTAGATGGCACTGAGCGCCGAATTCGCCACTGTATTTTGAATAACCTGCAAGATGGCGTTTACGAGGCAGTTGATTGGCTTGATGAGGATGGGATCAATGATGATCCGGTCAAACTAGCCGTCACAATTACCATTGCAAAAGATGAAATTCAGTTTGATTTTTCAAACTGTTCGCCCCAACTAGGCACCGGTAAGAATATCCCCTATACCCATACGATGGCGACAGTTTATTACTGTCTCAAGGCGATGGCCGATCCTGCTCTGTCTATCAATGAAGGAATGTATCGACCTATTCAGGTCATTGCTCCTCCAGGCTCGATTGTCAATCCTTTGGCACCAGCAGGCGTCAGCTCTCGCAACCTCACGTCCATGATTCTTGCGGACGTCATGATTGATGCGTTGAGTCAAGCGATTCCGAGTCGTGGTATCGCAGCTGGTGGGCCCTATCAAGGGATTATTTTGGGGGGTTGGGATCCGCTGCGGAATCGTTTCTTTGTAGACTATGAAAACTTTGCGGGAGGGCATGGGGCGAATGTTCTGCATGATGGGCTAGATGTCGCACAGCTTCACATGACAAACACAGCCAATCTACCGATTGAGGTGATGGAACTTGAGTTTCCAGTCAGAGTCGAACGCTATGAAATCATTGTTGACTCTGGCGGCGCTGGTCGATTGCGCGGGGGGTGTGGCGTAAACAGAGAGTTGCGAATGCTTACCAATCAAACCAGTCTGACGGTTCGAAGCGCTAGGCAGCGCTTCGCGGCGCCGGGCAAAGATGGAGGTCATGCGGGTTCGACCGGAGCTTTTTACGTTAACCCAAAAGATATCGATGATCAAAAGTTACGATCGACCTTCTCTGAAATGGCCTTGGCTGAAGGCGATCTTCTTCGTATTTTGACGCCCGGTGGCGGCGGGATGGGCGATCCTAAACTACGTGCGCCTCAAGAGGTTGCCACCGATGTTCGTGAGGGTAAGATTTCGTATACAAACGCCAGAGAGATCTATGGCGTTGTGCTTGATGAAATTAACGGCATGATCGATTTAAAGCAAACTGAACTGCTGCGCAGTCGTGTGTAGGTGATCTACACGGTTGTTCTTTCAACACAAAGGGAACAGAATCATGAGTCTTAAACGATTTTTAACAAAAAGTTTTAGCCTAATGCTGTTTCAGGTTTTAGTCTTAACCTGCGGTGTAGTATCAGCACAAGTCTTTCCAAGCAAGCCCTTAAAAATCATTGCAGGCTATCCGCCCGGCGGCGGAACCGATATGCAGGCACGGCTGATTGCACAGAAATTAAGTGAACGCTGGGGGCAGCCGGTCGTTGTTGAGAACCTCGCAGGAGGGCTCGGCACCACTAGCATCAGAGCAGTCACTCGCTCAGCGGCAGACGGCTACACCCTTTACATGGGTGCGTCAGATCACCTTGTGTTTGTGGCAAGTCTGTATAAAAATTTACCGTTCGATACTCTTCGAGATCTGATTCCGGTATCTCCGGTTGCTGATCAGCCTATCGTCATTGTTGTACGCAATGCGATTGCGGCAAAGTCATTGAGTGAGTTGATTTCTTTAGCGAAACAAAATCCAGGCACACTATCTTTTGCTTCGGTGGGCAGTGGCAGCATCTCTCATTTGGGTGGCGAACTATTTCAATCGCTAACGGGTACAAAAATTTTACATATTCCCTATAAAGGGAGCGCACCTGCCGTAAGCGATTTGCTCAGTGGACAGGGGGCTGACATGATGTTTGCGAGTTTTGCCACCGTTGCACCCCATATTAGGGCCGGAAAATTGCGAGCACTCGCAATTGCGAGCGAACGACGTTGGCCCACCATGCCAGAGGTACCGACCACAACCGAAGCAGGATCGCCTCTTTTAAAGATGCATACCTGGAATGGGATCTTTTTACCTGCAGGCACGCCTAGTCCTATCGTGAATTTTATCAATCAAGCCTTAATTGAGATGCTCAAAGAACCTGAAGTCGTAGACAAGCTAACAGCGATGGGGTTTGAACCCAAGGGTCTGCGTAGCGAAGAGTTCTCGGCGCTTGTGGAAGCCGACTTAAAAAAGTGGCAAAAAATTATCACCGATGCGGGCATTCCGATCCAAGAATTTCAATAAAAGGTGACCGATTTAGAGCGGGGATACTGCTTATTAGCCCGTGGAGAGTCGGTGTAGTCAGACCGCTCAGTGAAGCAGGAACCCACCGAAGTGACTCAGGCAGCGTTTGCCTGAGCACCGTAGGAATCCCCGTCCTTTGCGCGCAAGCGGCAGTCATCGACTGAGGGCGGGGAGGATGTCAAGGGCACCTGCAAAATGGGCCAGGCGAGCGACCCGACTGCGGTTGTCGACTCAGAGTTGCGGGTGTTGGGCTTAGAAGGCCTGCGGGTCGTCGATGCCTCGGTGATGCCCGCGATGACCTCTGGCAACACCGGTGCGCCCACCATGATGATTGCCGAGAAAGCAGCCGACTTTATCAGGGGAAACCCGCAATTGCCTGTAGAACCACTTTAAATAGTGTGTTGAACGGTATGATGAATCACAACAGTCAAAATAAATCACTGACAATAGTCAACATAAGTAGACAAGAGGCAACTTAGGGGCAATATCAGGCTGGGTGCAAGAGTTCTTGTCGTTGTTCGTTGTCGCTATCGACAGAAGTTAAACCGGAGACTCAACATGAAACTATTCAAACGTATCGCCGTAGCGCTTGCGCTCGGTTCGGCGCTCGCGATCGGTGCCACGCAGGCACAAGATATCAAAATCGGCTACAACGCCGATATGTCGGGCACTGCGGTGGCCGAGCATGGACTTGCTGCACGCTGGGGTTTTGAAGCGGCTATCGAAGATATCAATAAAAATGGTGGTTTGTTAGGTCGCAAAGTCGTGGGAGTGATCCGTGATGATTTGGGTACTCCACCCAAGTCTATTCAGAATATGACTGAGCTCATCGACAATGAGAAAGTGATTGCTGTGATCGGCCCTGCAAACTCCGGTAATGCCTTGGCGTGGTTACATCTTCCGCAGGCAGCAAAAATCCCAGTGATTGGTGCGACGGCGACGGCGACTGAAATTACCACTCGCTATGCGAAAGAACCACAGAATTACATGTTCCGTTTATCGATGGTTGATCGCGAGCAAGTCGCGCTTTTGGCTGCCTACGCGGTCAAGGCTTCAAAAAATAAAAAAATTGCCATCATCGCTGACTCAACAGGTTATGGCCAAGCTGGGGTTAAGGATGCTGCAGAAGTACTCGGGATGCATGGTATTAAGCCAGTACTGATTGAAAAGTTTGGTCCTAGGGATACTGACATCACGTCGCAGATGACTAAGATTAAAAACACGGGTGCTGATGCTGTCATTATTTATGCGATTGCTGATGGCGCAGCAAACGTGATGAAGAGTATGGAGAAAATTAATTACTTTCCGGTTTCTCTTGGCACCTGGGGTAACTTAAGCTCGCTCTACCATCGCATGACGGGTCCTAAGCTTGCCCCGCATCTGATTATTGCTGCCTCAACCACCGAAGATAGTAACGACCGGACCAAAGCCTTGGGTGAACGTGTTCGCAAAAACTTCCCAACGATGACAACTTTCGTTTGCGCAGCGCAAGCCTACGATGGTGTGATGTTGCTTGCTGCAGCGATCACCAAAGTGGGAACAACCGACGGTGCAAAAGTCGCGGCCGCGCTTGAGGATTTGTCTGGTGTGCAAGGCGTGATCAAACTGTACGATAAGCCTTTTACGAAAACTAAGCATGATGGCCTGAGCGTCGATGACTTTTATCTGGCCAAGTGGACCGAAGCCGGAACGATTGTTCGCTTTCAAGATGACATCTTGAAATCTATTACTGCGGCCGATCTGAAGCGCTAATCACCAATGATGATCGACAACCTTTTACGCTGATGTAAAGGGTTGTTTACGATTCAGCAGCAAGGAAGTCATACATTATGGTTGCAATTCTGCAGGCCGTCTTCAGCGGCTTGGCGCTCGGTGGTATTTACGCGTTGGTTGCTCTTGGTTTTAGCATCACGCACACCACCACAAAAACATTTAATTTTGGCCAGGGCGAGTTTTTAGCCGTAGGCACGCTGATTGGCGTGTCAGCGGTTTTGTTGCTTGCAGGTAAAGACATC